>NZ_JBXALR010000006.1:0-481605 GCF_058799675.1 Pseudomonas sp. GW822-FHT06B12 | reverse complement strand
CACCTGAACCTGCACAAAACCTTCTGCATCCCGCACGGCGGTGGCGGCCCGGGCGTCGGCCCGATTGGCGTGAAATCGCACCTGACGCCGTTCCTGCCGGGTCACGCGGCCATGGCGCGCAAGGAAGGCGCGGTCTGCGCCGCACCGTTTGGTAGCGCGAGTATTCTGCCGATCACCTGGATGTACATCCGCATGATGGGCGGCGCCGGCCTCAAGCGTGCTTCGCAATTGGCGATCCTCAACGCCAACTACATTTCCCGTCGCCTCGAAGAGCACTACCCGGTGCTCTACACCGGCAGCAACGGCCTGGTCGCCCACGAATGCATCCTCGACCTGCGCCCGTTGAAAGACAGCAGCGGCATCAGCGTCGATGACGTCGCCAAGCGCCTGATCGACTTCGGTTTCCACGCGCCGACCATGTCGTTCCCGGTGGCCGGCACGCTGATGATCGAGCCGACCGAAAGCGAATCCAAGGAAGAACTGGACCGTTTCTGCGACGCCATGATCCGCATCCGCGAAGAAATCCGCGCGGTGGAAAACGGTACGCTGGATAAGGACGACAACCCGTTGAAAAACGCGCCGCACACGGCCGCGGAAATCGTCGGCGAGTGGACGCACCCGTACAGCCGTGAGCAAGCGGTGTATCCGGTGGCGTCGTTGATCGAAGGCAAGTACTGGCCACCGGTCGGCCGGGTCGACAACGTGTTTGGCGACCGCAACCTGATCTGCGCCTGCCCGTCGATCGAAAGCTACGCTTAAAGCAGTGTGGGGCGGTTAACCCGCCCCCACACTTTCAAGAACATCACAAAACCCTGTGGGAGCGAGCCTGCTCGCGATGACGGACTGACATTCAACAAAGATATCGACTGATAGACCGCTATCGCGAGCAGGCTCGCTCCCACAGGGATCAGTGCCCACCGTCATGATCGGTCAATCCCTATAACAAGAAACCGGAGAACAACCATGTCGTTAAGCGTGTTCGACCTGTTCAAGATTGGCATCGGCCCCTCCAGTTCCCACACCGTTGGCCCGATGCGCGCCGCTGCGCGCTTCGTCGAAGGCCTGCGTCGTGAAAACCTGTTGGCGGCAACCACCTGCGTCAAAGTCGAGCTCTACGGCTCGCTCGGCGCCACCGGCAAAGGCCATGGCAGCGACAAGGCTGTGCTGCTGGGCCTGGAAGGTGAACACCCGGACACTGTAAACACCGAGAACATCGCCGCCCGCCTGCATGAGATTCGCAGCAGCGGTCGCTTGAACCTGCTCGGTGAACACGTCATCGAATTCAACGAAAAACTCCACTTGGCGATGATCCGCAAGCCATTGGCCTATCACCCCAACGGCATGATCTTTCGTGCTTTTGACGCCGCCGGAATCCAGATCCGCAGCCGCGAGTATTACTCGGTCGGTGGCGGCTTTGTGGTCGACGAAGACGCCGCCGGTGCCGACCGTATCGTCGAGGATGCAACGCCGCTGACCTTCCCGTTCAAAAGTGCCAAGGACCTGCTTGGCCATTGCGCAACCTATGGGCTGTCCATCAGCCAGGTGATGCTGACCAACGAAAGCGCCTGGCGCCCGGAAGCGGAAACCCGCGCCGGTCTGCTGAAAATCTGGCAAGTGATGCAGGACTGCGTCGCCGCCGGCTGCCGCAACGAAGGGATTCTGCCCGGCGGTTTGAAGGTCAAACGCCGTGCGGCGGCGCTGCATCGGCAACTGTGCAAGAACCCGGAATCGTCGCTGCGCGATCCATTGTCGGTGCTCGACTGGGTCAATTTGTATGCGCTGGCAGTGAACGAAGAAAACGCCAACGGCGGACGCGTGGTCACGGCACCGACCAATGGTGCAGCCGGCATTGTCCCGGCGGTATTGCATTACTACATGCGCTTCATCCCTGGCGCCAACGAAGACGGCGTGGTGCGATTTCTGCTCACCGCTGCCGCCATCGGCATTCTCTACAAGGAAAATGCTTCGATCTCCGGCGCCGAAGTCGGCTGTCAGGGCGAGGTCGGCGTGGCCTGTTCAATGGCTGCCGGTGCGCTCTGCGAAGTACTCGGCGGCACCGTGCAGCAAGTGGAAAACGCCGCCGAAATCGGCATGGAACACAACCTCGGCCTGACCTGCGACCCGATTGGCGGGCTGGTGCAAGTACCGTGCATCGAGCGCAACGCCATGGGCTCGGTCAAAGCCATCAATGCGGTGCGCATGGCCTTGCGCGGCGACGGTCAGCACTTCGTCTCCCTCGACAAGGTCATCCGCACCATGCGCCAGACCGGCGCCGACATGAAAAGCAAATACAAGGAAACCGCCCGTGGCGGTTTGGCGGTCAACATTATCGAGTGCTGATGCGAACGCATCCGCATCAGTGCAATTTACAGGAGCTGCATATGTCCACCGAACACCTGTTGAAAACCCCGCTGCACGCGCTGCACATCGAACTTGGTGCGCGCATGGTGCCTTTCGCCGGCTACGACATGCCGGTGCAGTACCCGCTGGGCGTGATGAAAGAGCACCAGCACACCCGTGATCAGGCCGGGCTGTTCGATGTCTCGCACATGGGCCAGATCCGTCTGACCGGTGCCAACGCCGCCAAAGCCCTGGAAACCCTGGTGCCGGTGGACATCATCGACCTGCCAGTAGGCATGCAGCGCTATGCGATGTTCACCAACCAGACCGGTGGCATCCTCGACGACCTGATGGTCGCCAACCTGGGTAACGACGAGTTGTTCCTGGTGGTCAACGCCGCGTGCAAGGACCAGGACCTGGCGCACCTGCGCCAGCACATCGGCGATCAATGCAACATCGAGCCGTTGTTCGAAGAACGCGCCCTGCTCGCCCTGCAAGGCCCAGCCGCAGTGACCGTGCTCGCGCGTCTGGCCCCTGAAGTCGCGAAGATGACATTCATGCAGTTCACCCGCGTGAGCTTGCTCGGCGTCGATTGCTTCGTCAGCCGTTCGGGCTACACCGGTGAAGACGGTTTCGAAATCTCCGTGCCTGCCGCCAATGCCGAGGCCCTCGCTCGCGCATTACTGGCCGAACCGGAAGTCGCGGCCATTGGCCTTGGCGCCCGTGACTCGCTGCGCCTGGAAGCCGGCCTGTGCCTCTATGGCCACGACATGAACACCGAGACCACACCGATCGAAGCCAGCCTGCTGTGGGCCATCTCCAAGCCACGGCGTGCCGAGGGTGCGCGTGCCGGGGGCTTCCCGGGGGCCGAAACCGTATTCGCCCAGCAACAAAACGGTGTCGGCCGTAAACGCGTCGGCCTGCTGCCTCAGGAGCGCACGCCGGTGCGCGAAGGTGCAGAAATCGTCAACGAAGCGGGCGAAATCATCGGCAGCGTCTGCAGCGGCGGCTTCGGGCCAACGCTGGGCGGTCCTTTGGCGATGGGTTACCTCGACAGTGCTTACATCGCACTCGATACCCAAGTGTGGGCGATTGTACGTGGGAAAAAGGTGCCTTTGCTTGTAAGCAAAATGCCATTTGTTCCACAACGCTACTATCGTGGTTGATTGACTGTTCCTATAAGTAACGCGGCTGCGTAACAGTGCACTAATCTGTAACGCAGCCGCCATAAAACAGTGCATGCGCCGATCAGGCACTTCGATTATGAACTTGGCTTATAACAATCGAAAACAATTGAACAAGGCTAGCGAATAAGCCCACTAGCAATCATGCGAAACAGCCATCAAGCCAAGCAATACAAGGCTTCCACGGGGCTTGTTTTTTCTCCCGTAGTTGGCGTAGAGTTTGTTCACTGTGTTTGCATGGGTCGCTTGGAATCGTGACCTGGGCAGTAGCCTACAAGTTAGCTACATCCCGTTCGACGTCTCTTACTCTCCTGCAACCAGCTCCAGTACTCTTTCATGAGAAAGAGGCTGTCATCAATTTTTGCGTCAAAGGAAATAAGAAATGTCCCAACGTCAGAGCGGCACCGTCAAGTGGTTTAACGACGAGAAAGGTTTTGGTTTTATCACTCCAGAAAGCGGTCCGGATCTGTTCGTGCATTTCCGTGCCATTCAGGGCAGCGGCTTCAAGAGCCTGAAAGAAGGCCAGAAAGTCACCTTCATCGCTGTGCAGGGCCAGAAAGGCATGCAAGCTGACGAAGTACAAGCAGAAGGCTGATCTTCTGTAACGAAAAAGCCCCTGATGCTGACATCAGGGGCTTTTTTGTGCGCGTAATTCCGTAAAATGGCTTCTTTTTTCAGCCGAGAGCCACCCCATGTCGAAACACCTGCTAAGCCCCCAGGGTGAATTCCCCATCGCCGGCCTGGGCCGTCGCCTGGCAGCGATGTTCTACGACTTCTTGCTGTGCACCGCGCTGCTGATCGTTACGGGCGGTATCTACAAGATGGTGCAGATGGCAATCCTCGGCGAAGAGAAAATGCGCGCACTGACCGAAGCCGGTGCGCTGGACGGTGATCCGCTGTTCTCGACCATTCTGCTGTTCGTGCTGTTTGGCTTCTTCGCCAAGTTCTGGACCTGGTCCGGTCAGACCCTCGGCATGCAGGTCTGGTGTATCCGCGTACAGAACGCCGACGGCTCGGCGATCAGCCTGTGGCAGGCGCTGCTGCGCTTTGTGGTGTCGATCGCGTCCTTGCTGTGCGCAGGCCTGGGGTTCTTCTGGGTGCTCTTCGACAAGCAGCAGCGCAGCTGGCACGACATGTACTCCAACAGCCAGCTGGTGCGGATCCCGAAGAAGAAAAAATAACCCATAAAAAAGATCGCAGCCTGCGGCAGCTCCTACGCGGTTTACGTAGGAGCTGCCGCAGGCTGCGATCTTTTGATCTTAAGCTTTTGACCTCAAGCGTTACCCGCCAGCTTCATCCGCGCTGCCGCGGTGAAGTCGAGCATGCGCTTGAGCGGGCGAATCGCCTGCGGGATCAGCGCCGGCTCGACGAAGATCTCGTTGGAGCCCTCACGCAGGCACTGTAGCGTGCGCTCAAGGGTGTTCATCGCCATCCACGGGCAATGCGCGCAACTGCGGCATGCCGCGCCGTTGCCGGCCGTAGGCGCCTCGATAAAGACCTTGTCCGGGCACAGCTGCTGCATCTTGTAGAAAATGCCGCGGTCGGTGGCGACGATCAGGGTCTTGTTCGGCAGCCTTTGCGCAGCGGCAATCAGCTGACTGGTGGAACCCACCGCATCGGCCAACTCGATCACCGCAGTCGGTGACTCCGGATGCACCAGGATAGCGGCGTCCGGGTACAGCGCTTTCATGTCTTCCAGCTGCTTGGCCTTGAACTCTTCGTGAACGATGCAGGCACCGTCCCACAGCAGCATGTCGGCGCCGGTCTGGCGCTGAATGTAGGTGCCCAGGTGTTTGTCTGGCCCCCAGATGATCGTCTCGCCGTTATCCATCAGGCTTTCGACAATCTCCAGCGCACAACTGGATGTCACCACCCAGTCCGCCCGTGCCTTCACTGCCGCCGAGGTATTGGCATAGACCACCACCGTGCGCTCCGGGTGTTGATCGCAAAACGCCGAGAACTCGTCGACCGGGCAACCCAGGTCCAGCGAGCAAGTCGCTTCCAGGGTCGGCATCAGTACACGTTTTTCCGGGTTGAGGATTTTTGCGGTTTCCCCCATGAACTTCACACCGGCAACCACCACGGTCTTGGCCGGGTGAGCGTTGCCGAAGCGGGCCATTTCCAGGGAGTCGGAAACACAGCCACCGGTTTCTTCGGCCAGCGCCTGAATGATCGGATCGCAATAGAAGTGGGCAACCAGCACCGCGTCCTGAGCCTTGAGCTCGGCGGCGATGGCGGCGCGGTAATAAGCCTCTTCCTCGGCTGTCAGCGGCTTGGGCTGTTTGGCGTCGAGGTGGGCTTGTACCAGAAGGCGTTCGGAAATTTGCGTCATGATCGCAAGACCTGCGGGCGCTTTCGCGCGAAAGTCGAGTATACACCCGGCTCCGGACCACAGAAGGTACCGCCGGGAGAGTGAGTATTCATCAGGCACGGACAGCATTGAAGCTGCGCAAGGCTACAGAATATCCCCGAGATGCAAAAGATCATTCTGACCTGCGTCACGCGGTGCAACACCCGGATTGAGTCAGGCTTGAATCGCGGGCAAAAAAAAACCCGGAAATCCTCACTTACGTGGGCCTTCCAGATTTTTTAAAGTGGTGGGTCGTGTGGGATTCGAACCTACGACCAATTGGTTAAAAGCCAACTGCTCTACCAACTGAGCTAACGACCCGCTGTGTGGTGGCGCGTATAATACTGATTTTTAAGGACTATTCAACACCTAATTTGAAATAAATCAAAAATAAGCGGTTGGGTCGCTGATTCCGGCCGCCAGGAAGCCCTCTGCGCGCAGACGGCAGCTGTCGCATTTACCGCATGCACGGCCATTATCGTCTGCCTGATAGCAGGACACTGTCAGCGCATAGTCGACGCCGAGCTTCACGCCAGCCTGGACGATTTGCGCCTTGCTGAGGTTTTGCAGCGGTGCCTGGATACGGAAGCCGTTCCCCTCTACTCCGGCCTTGGTCGCCAGATTGGCCATGCGCTCGAAGGCTTCGATGAACTCGGGACGGCAATCCGGGTAACCGGAATAGTCCACCGCATTCACGCCAATGAAAATGTCGCGCGCGCCGAGCACTTCGGCCCAGCCCAATGCCAGAGACAGGAACACCGTATTGCGGGCCGGCACGTAAGTGATCGGGATACCTTCGCTCGGCGCCTCAGGCACATCGATGGAGCTGTCGGTCAGTGCCGAGCCACCAATGCCGTTCAGGTTCAGGCCAATCACCTTATGCTCGATCACGCCCAGATCACGCGCCACACGCTCGGCGGCGTGCAACTCGGCGCGGTGACGCTGGCCGTAGTCGAAGCTCATGGTGTAGCAGCTATAACCGTCAGCACGAGCCATGGCGACTACGGTCGCCGAGTCCAGACCGCCGGACAACAGGATGACCGCACGTTTTTCAGTAGTGTTCAGTTGTTCAGTCATTTCAGCGCCCCGGCTCGTCGTTCCAAAGATATTTATGCAACTGCAATTGCAGGCGTACCGGCAGGTTGTCCGCAACAATCCAGTCAGCCAGATCGCGCGCGCTCAAGTCATGGTGACTCGGCGAGAACAGGACTTCACCGGCACGCTGATCGAGACCGTACTGAATCAGCTTGGAGACCGCCCAGTCGTAGTCTTCGCGAGAGCAGATCACGAACTTGACCTGATCGTTGGCCGTCAGTAACTCGATATTCTCATAGAGATTGCGGTGCGCTTCTTTCGACCCCGGCGTCTTCAGGTCGAGCACTCGGCTGACCCGCGGATCGACCGCGCTGATGTCCAGGGCGCCACTGGTTTCCAGCGACACCTCGTAACCGGCGTCACACAGCTGCTTGAGCAAAGGGATGGCGTTAGGTTGCGCCAGGGGTTCGCCACCGGTAACGCAAACGTAACGCGGGCGAAAGCCCGCAACCTGCTCAAGGATATCGTCGAGGGTTCTGATCGTACCGCCGCTGAACGCGTAGGCGCTGTCGCAGTACTGGCAACGCAAAGGGCAACCGGTCAGGCGCACAAATACAGTGGGCAGCCCGGCAGTCCGCGTTTCACCCTGCAACGAGTAAAAAACTTCGGTAATTCTCAATGTGTCTTGCATAGTCGCCACGGGCGTAACAGCTAAACAGGCTGTCCGCCTCCGTCAGGCACTTAAAGGAACCCCGCCAACGCGCAGATCCCCAAAAGCGGTGTTTCATAAAAAGGGCGTGAATTCTAACGAAAAAACCCGCGGCAAGCGCGGGTTTCTTGTAAACGGGTCAAACAGCCTTACATGCGCTGCAGATCGCGTTGGGCCAGCTGAGCGGCGGAAGTGCCCGGATATTGAGCAACCACCTGCTGCAGAATGCCTTTGACCTTGTCGGTATGACCCAGTCGGCGCTCTACATCAGCGAGCTTGTACAGCGAGTCAGGCACTTTGGCGTGCTTGGGGTACAGCTGCGAAACCTTGGCAAAAGCCTGACCCGCACCTTGCAGATCACCTTTGGCCAGGTTCACTTCGCCCAACCAGTACTGGGCATTACCCGCATACTGACTGTTCGGGTATTTGCGCAGGAATGCCGCAAACGCCTGGCTGGCCTTGTCGAAATCCTTGGCTTTGATCAGGTCGAAGGCAGCGTCGTAATAGAGCTTTTCCTTCGCCGGATCACCCGGTTCGCTGCTGGCCGCGGGTGCTTGAGTGGCAGCACTCGCACCTGCAGCTGCACCGGCGGCATTCATATCGCCACCGGCTGGAGAATTTTGAGGAGCCGCAGCGGGTGCACCGCCGGTTCCGATACGCCGATCAAGATCCTGGTATCGCTCCAGGTTTTCCTGCTTCATGCGCGCTACATCATTTTGCAGAACTTCGATTGCACCTTGTTGACGTGCAATTTGTTCCTGCATTTGTTGCAGTTGGTTGAACAGCACGCCCTGTGCCGAGGCAGGGGCCGAAACCCCTCCCCCGGCATAGGCGCCGTTCGTACCGTAACCCGCAGGCGGATAACTACTCCCGCTATTGTTATAACCGGAGTTGTCATCGACCACAGGAACCGCAGCCCACACCGCAAGCGGCGCGAGGCTGAGAGCCAAAACAGTTACAGCACGACGGCACGTTCGCATGACGAATTACTTACGCAGTTCGACGCGACGGTTTTGAGCCCAGGACTGCTCGTCGTTGCCGGTAGCAACTGGACGCTCTTCGCCGTAGGAAACCAGTTCCAGCTGAGCTGGGGAAACACCTTGCAGTACCAGGTAGCGTTGAACGGCTTTCGCACGACGCTCGCCCAGTGCCATGTTGTACTCACGAGTACCACGTTCGTCGGTGTTGCCTTCCAGAACAACGCGAGCGCCGTTTGCTTTCAGGTCTTTGGCGTGAACGTCCAGAGCGCGCATGGCTTCTGGCTTCAGGTCCGAGCTGTCGTATTCGAAGTAGAAGGTGGTGATTGCGCGCAGAGCAGCTTCTTCGCTCAGGGAGCCGTCAACAGCACCAGTGTTAGCGCCGTAACCAGCGTTTGGATCAACAGCGCCTGCACCGGCGTTGTCGCCGCCTTTGGACGAGCAACCTACAGCTACAGCCATGGCCAGGGCCAGCGCAGCAAACTTACCAAACTTCAGCATTTCCATCGTGAAACTCCTAATGAACCCCAATGTGTTAAGTAAAACGTGTAGCGCCGCGTCAGTTCAGGTAAGGGGACCAGGAAGGTTCTCTGACTTCGCCTTGAGCGGTAGGAAGCGGGAGCCTTACGCGTCCATTAATGGACACGAGCATCAAGACTCCCCGGCCCTGCTGGCGGGTGGCGTAGATTACCATGGTGCCGTTGGGCGCAACAGTAGGCGACTCGTCTAGAGTGCTATCTGTCAGGATTTTTACGCTACCGCGCTGCAAATCCTGAGCCGCCACCTTGAAATTGGTGAAGCCATCCTGACGGTGAATCATGACAAGCGTCTTCTCGTCAGCCGACAATTTCGGGTTGGCGTTGTAGTTACCGATAAAGGTCACGCGCTCAGCACCGCCGCCACTTGCACTGGTTTTATAGACCTGTGGCTTGCCGCCACGGTCGGAGGTGAAGTAGATGGTCGAACCATCTTTACCCCAGAACGGTTCGGTGTTGATGCCAGGACCAGCAGTCACGCGGTTGATCTGGCGCGAAGCCAGGTTCATCACGTAAATATCCGGGTTACCGTCCTTGGACAGCACGAAAGCCAGGCGAGAACCATCCGGCGACCAGGCTGGAGCACCGTTCAGGCCTTCGAAGTTGGTGATCTGCTCACGGCGACCGGTGTCGATGTTCTGCATGAAAATGCGCGGACGCTTCTGCTCGAACGACACATAGGCGATGCGCTTGCCATCGGGTGCGAAACGCGGCGACAGGATCGGCTCGCGCGATTGCAGCAGGGTCACTGCGCGGGCGCCGTCATAGTCGGAACGTTGCAGCGTGTAACGAGTGTTTTTCTCGGAGAAACGCTCAGCTGTCACGTACAGCAGGCGCGTGGAGAACGCACCCTTGATGCCGGTGAGTTTTTCGAACGACTGGTCGGCAATGTAGTGCGCCATGTCGCGCAGTTGATCGACGCCGCCCGACACGCTACCGGTCAGCACTTGCTGTTCGGTGGCGACATTGAACAGGGCGTATTGCACCTGCAGGCGACCGCCCGCCGGAACGATGCTGCCGACCATGATGTACTGGGCGCCCAGGGCCTTCCAGTCGCGGTAGATGACTTCGCTGGCCTGAGTCGGCTGGCTGATCATGTTCTGCTTCGGAATCGGCGAGTAGTAACCCGAGTTACGCAGGTCATTACCGATGATTTCCGCCATGTCGTCCGGCAGGACGCTACCGCCCTGCAAGCCGAACGGTACGACGGCAATCGGGGTTGCCTGGGAGCTACCACTGCTGACCAGGATATTTTTTTCATCCGCTGTAGCCAGTCCTGCAAAGCAGAACATGACGACAAGCAGTCCTCGAAGAAGGTTTCTCACAAGGCTAGATCCTCAGGTGTGAATGTCATCTTGAATGAACGATAGGGAGCGAAATCACTTGGTTTCAGACCCTGCATTTCGGTCAAACGACCAATATTTTTTACTGCCGCTACCGCAGAACTGTCGAACGGCACATCACCACTGGAATGAGCTACCGAAACTCCGGAGATCGTTCCATCAGGCAACATGTTGATCTGCAAGATCACTTTCATGCCCTTGCGTGCCGACGGCGGCTGCGCCCAACCTTCAGAGGCTCGCGAACGAATCAGATCATCGAAGTTGCCCGCGGTTTCATCACCCTGCTCATCCGCCAAGGCCTGTTGACGCTGCGGCTTGTCGGAAAGCAAATCAGCCAGGGCCTGAGCCTTTTTCTCTTCGACAGATTTACGCGCGGCTTCCTGCGACTTTTTCTTCGCAGCATCGGCAGCAGCTTTCTTCTTCGCATCCTCGGCGACTTTCTTCTTCGCCTCGTCCGCTTCAGCTACCTTCTTGGCGTCTTCCGCGGCTTTCTTCTTCGCGTCTTCGACTATCTTTTTCTTCGCTGCTTCAGCGGCCGCTTTCTTGGCCTCTGCTTCAGCGGCTTCCTTGGCCTCTTCTTCGGCCTTCTTCTTGGCTATATCAGCCAATTGTTTCTGTTCGGCCTTTTTGGCTTCGGCGGTCTTCTTCGCTTCATCGGCTTTCTTGGCTTCATCAGCCTTTTTCGCCTCTTCCGCTTTTTTCGACTCGTCGGCCTTCTTGGCTTCCTCGGCTTTTTGAGCAGCCTCTTCTTTCTTTTGTTCCGCAGCCTTCACCGCTTCCTGCTCGACCTTTTTCTGTTCCATCTGTTCGACTTCGGTCTGGCGCGCAGCAGATTTCTGCGCTTCACCCGCAATCTTCTGATTGGTCTGGGTGGTCGCCCGACTTTTCGATTTCAGCTGGTACAGGGTCGCCTGGACAATCGGCTTGGCCGGCGGCAGCTCCGGGGTCATGGCAAAACTGACGAACAGCATGCCAAACACCAGCACGTGCAGGCCAATCGCCCAGACACTAGGCCAGAAGTAGCTTTCCGAGGCTGTCGGCTCTCGCTGTTGCTGCATCAGGGCGCCTCGGTAATCAAGCCAACATTACCGACCCCGGCTTTCTGCAATCCACCCATGGCGCCCATGACGGAGCCGTAGTCGACGGTCTTGTCACCGCGAATGAAGACCTGAGTACGCTTGCCGTTATCGTTGCCAACACGAATGATCTTGGTCACCGCGTCAGTCATCTGCGGCAGGGTCATGGCCCTGTCCTGCTGCTTCTCGGTGTCGACTTCGCTGCCAAGGTTCCAGTAATAGGTCTTGTCAGACTTGATCGAAATGGTCAGGACCTGGGTGTTGTTGTCTTGCGGCAAGGCTTCGCTGGAAACCTTGGGCAGATCAACTTTCACGCCCTGATTGAGCATCGGTGCGGTCACCATGAAGATGACCAGCAGTACCAGCATCACGTCGATGTAAGGCACCACGTTCATCTCGGCAACCGGCTTGCGCTTTTTGCGAGCTCGAGCGATTAAAGCCATTGGGAATTACCTGCTTATTCTTCGCTGGTGTGCACTTTGCGGTGCAGGATCGCCTGGAACTCATCGGCGAAGGTGTAGTAACGGCCGAGCAAGGTTTCGCTGCGAGCGGCGAAACGGTTGTAAGCGATTACCGCTGGAATGGCTGCGAACAGACCGATAGCGGTCGCGACCAGTGCTTCGGCGATACCTGGAGCCACGGTGGCCAGGGTCGCTTGCTGGGCAGCCGCCAGACCACGGAAGGAGTTCATGATGCCCCAGACCGTACCGAACAGACCGATGTACGGGCTGACGGAGCCGACGGTGGCAAGGAACGGCAGGCTCTGCTCGAGCTTTTCTTCTTCGCGGGAAATGGCCACGCGCATGGCGCGCGCCACACCTTCCATGACCGCTTCCGGATCAACGCCGGACTGCTGACGCAGACGGGAGAATTCCTTGAAACCGGCCCGGAAGATCTGCTCTACACCAGAATCCGGGTCAGGGTTACTGCCGGCCTGGCGGTAGAGTTTGGACAAGTCGATACCCGACCAGAAGCGCTCTTCAAAGCTCTCCAGGGCACGGCGACCGGCGCGCAGCAGGTTGCTGCGCTGAAAAATCATGATCCACGAGGTCACCGATGCGGCTACCAGGATCAGCATTACCAACTGCACCACAACGCTGGCATTGCTGACCAGGCTCCACATGGAGGTATGGTCGACGACGTTAGCTTCCACGCTTTATCTCCTGCTCTGAGTGTGTACCCGCGCCGCTCACGTCGGCAAAGGCCGCACGTAGAGCTTCGGGAATGGCCCGGGGTTTCAAACTATGGGTGCGCACACAGGCCACCAAAAACTGCCCTTCGCAGAGCAGTACGTTATCCGCGGCTCGCCTGACCTGCTGTTTAAAGCGCAGGCTGACACGGTTCAATTCGATTACTTCAGCACTTACCAGAAGCTCGTCGTCCAGTCGCGCCGGCGCGTGATAGCGCGCTTCGCTGGAATGCACGACGAACAACAGGTCCTCCCCTGCCAGCTGCGATTGGGCAAAGCCCAGTTCTCGTAGCCGCTCGGTTCGAGCCCGCTCCATAAACTTGAGGTAATTAACGTAATACACGATGCCGCCGGCATCGGTGTCCTCGTAATAAACGCGACAACGATGTGCGAACGACTCCAGCCCGTTTTGCGCGCGCATACTCTAGTGCTTACTCCTCAGGTTGCCAATCCGGCCAGGCAACTGTTTTTCATTCTCGAACGACTTTCGTGTGAAAGATCGGCAATTGCAGTCCCCTAGGACCACACAAAGCCGAAATAAATCAGCACGCAGAGGTCGTCATTCGTCTGTTGCATCAAGAAACTCGTCTACCACGGGCATCTCACCCAATCGCGACGGAATATTCAAACCAAAATGCAGGTACGCATGCCGGGTCACTACCCGTCCACGCGGGGTCCGCATGATATAGCCTTGCTGAATCAGATAGGGTTCAAGCACGTCCTCGATGGTGTGTCGCTCCTCGCTGATCGCTGCCGCCAGACTGTCCACCCCGACCGGACCGCCATCGAACTTCTCGATCATGGTCAACAGCAGACGCCGGTCCTGGTGATCGAAACCACGCTCATCAACGTCCAGCAGGTTCAGCGCCAGATCGGCAATGGGTTTAGTGATATGCCCCTTGGCCCGGACTTCGGCAAAATCGCGCACCCGACGCAACAAGCGATTGGCAATACGCGGCGTACCACGGGCTCGACGAGCGATTTCAAAGGCGCCCTCCGGGTCCAGCGGCAAACCGAGAATGGTCGCCGAACGGCTGACGATGGTCGCCAGATCCGCGGTGTTATAGAACTCCAGGCGCTGAACGATACCGAAGCGGTCACGCAACGGGTTGGTCAGCATCCCGGCGCGGGTGGTAGCACCGACCAGCGTGAAAGGTGGCAGGTCGAGCTTGATCGAACGCGCCGCCGGCCCTTCACCGATCATGATGTCGAGCTGGAAGTCTTCCATGGCCGGGTACAGCACTTCTTCGACAATCGGTGACAGCCGGTGGATTTCATCGATGAACAGCACATCATGAGGTTCGAGGTTGGTCAGCAGCGCCGCCAAGTCACCCGGACGCTCAAGGACCGGCCCCGAGGTGCTTTTGATCGACACACCCATTTCCTGGGCAATGATGTTGGCCAAGGTGGTTTTACCCAGCCCCGGCGGACCGAAGATCAGCGTGTGATCGAGGGACTCGTTGCGCCCACGGGCAGCCTGGATGAACAACTCCATCTGCTCGCGAACGGTCGGCTGGCCGATGTATTCGGCCAGGCTGACGGGACGAATCGCGCGGTCCTGGACTTCTTCGCGGTCACGGGGGCCACCCGTGGCGGCGATCAGACGATCAGCGTCAATCACTTAAATCATTCCCTTCAGGGCGCGACGAATCAGGTCTTCACTGCTCAAACCTTTCTCCTTGATGGCAGAAATCGCCTTGCTGGCCTCTTGCGGCTTATAGCCAAGGGAAATCAGCGCGCTCACCGCATCGTTTTCGGCGGTGACCACCGGCATCGGTGCATCCGGCTGGTTCGGTACCAATGCGAACATGCTTGGCACGGTTTCCCAGGCCTTGAAGCGATCCTTGAGTTCAACCAACAAACGCTCGGCAGTCTTCTTGCCGACGCCCGGCACCTTGGTCAGCGCCGAAGTGTCCTGCGCCTGCACGCAGCGCACCAATTCATCGACTTCAAGGCTCGACATCAAGGCCAACGCCAGTTTGGGGCCCACGCCATTGAGGCGGATCAGCTCACGGAAAAAATCGCGATCACGCTTGCCAATGAAACCGTAGAGCAATTGGGCGTCTTCGCGCACGACCAAATGGGTGTGCAAGGCGATCGTCTCTCCGACCGACGGCAGTCGATAGAGTGTGGTCATCGGCACTTCCAGCTCATAGCCCAGGCCGTTTACATCCAGAATCAGGTGCGGCGGCTGCTTCTCAGCCAAGGTGCCGCGCAAACGTCCAATCACGTTTCAAATCCTTAAGCGTTGGCCAGAACTGGCTGACGAGTACCAAAGTGAGCGTGGCTGCCGACAAAACAGGCGCAAAACGCTCAACGGACAAAATGAGTGGGCTGATGCTATCAGATCAGAGGCGAAGGCGACCGCCGCGACTGCGAGCCGTGCCCAGACCATGGGGTAACAGACTGGAACGGGTGTGAGCATGACAAATGGCGATTGCCAAGGCGTCCGAGGCATCGATTTGCGGTTTGCTGGTCAGTTTCAGCATGTGCATGACCATCATCTGCACCTGCTCTTTATTCGCCGCACCGGTTCCGGTCACTGCCTGTTTGACCTGGGTTGCGGTGTATTCGGCGATTTCCAGGCTTTCTTCGGCACCGGCGACGATGGCGGCGCCGCGAGCCTGACCGAGCTTCAGGGCCGAGTCGGCATTGCGGGCCATAAAGACCTTTTCGATCCCCATGGTGACCGGACCGTAGGTCTGAATGACTTCGCGCACACCGCGATAAACAATTTGCAACCGCTCAGGTAACTCGCCGCTGCCGGTACGAATACAGCCCGAGGCCACGTACACGCAGCCACGGCCGGTATCGCGTACCACGCCATAACCGGTAATGCGTGAACCGGGGTCGATACCAAGAATTAAAGTCATAACGCCTGCGGGTTAAGTAAAAGCACGATAGTAAAAACAGCGAATAACAAATGTGGGAGCGAGCCTGCTCGCGAAAACGGTTTCATATTCAGCAACAATGCTGCCTGAAAATCCGCGTTCGCGAGCAGGCTCGCTCCCACATTGGATCTTAGTCGCCCTTAACCGAGCTGTTGGGCCACCGATTCCGGAATGTCCGCGTTGGAATAAACGTTCTGCACGTCATCCAGGTCTTCGAGCATGTCGATCAGCTTGAGGACTTTCTCCGCGCCTTCCAGGTCCAGTTCGGCACTGGTGGTCGGCAGCATGACGATTTCTGCGTCATGACCTTTGAACCCGGCCGCTTCCAGGGCATTACGCACCGAGTAGAAGCCAGCGAACGAGGTGAACACGTCAATCGAACCGTCTTCGTGGGTGACCACGTCATCGGCGTCGGCTTCCATGGCCGCTTCCATCAGCGCGTCTTCGTCGACGCCCGGCGCGAAGGAAATCTGCCCCTTGCGCTCGAACAGGTAGGCCACCGAACCGTCGGTCCCCAGGTTACCGCCACATTTGCTGAACGCATGACGGACAGCCGCTGCGGTGCGATTGCGGTTGTCGGTCATGCACTCGACCATCACCGCTACGCCGCCCGGACCATAGCCTTCGTAGCTCAACTCGACCATGTCATCGGTGTCGGCAGCGCCGGCACCACGGGCCACAGCGCGATCGATGATGTCACGGCTCATGTTGGCGCCAAGGGCTTTATCCAGCGCCAGACGCAAACGCGGGTTGGAACCCGGATCACCGCCACCCTGACGGGCCGCGACGGTCAGCTCACGAATCCACTTGGTGAAAATCTTGCCCTTCTTGGCATCCTGACGTTCTTTGCGGTGCTTGATGTTCGCCCACTTGGAATGACCCGCCATAACTCGCTCCGAATTCTCTTTAAAACAACTCTCTTTAAAACAATGCCCGCACGCCCATGAAGGCGAGCGGGCAACACAATCTGGATCTGACGCCCTGGCGCATCGAACGATGCGCCAAGGTGCTCAGTCTTACTCAGCCTTAGGCTGTTCGCGCAGACGAATGTGCAGCTCGCGCAGCGCCTTGGCATCGACCAGGCCAGGTGCCTGAGTCATGACGCAGGCAGCGCTCTGGGTTTTCGGGAAGGCGATCACTTCACGAATCGACTGGGCGCCAGTCATCAGCATCACCAGACGGTCCAGACCGAAAGCCAGGCCACCGTGTGGCGGCGCGCCGTATTTCAGGGCATCGAGCAGGAAGCCGAATTTCTCTTCCTGTTCCGCTTCGCTGATACCCAGCAGACGGAAGACCGATTGCTGCATTTCCTTGCGGTGGATACGGATCGAACCGCCACCCAGCTCGGTGCCGTTCAGCACCATGTCGTAGGCACGGGACAGAGCGGTCGCCGGGTTGGCTTCGAGCTCTTCTGGCGTGCACTTCGGCGCGGTGAACGGGTGGTGCAAGGCGGTGAAGCTGCCGTCGTCGTTCTCTTCGAACATCGGGAAGTCGACAACCCACATCGGAGCCCACTCGCAGGTCAGCAGGTTCAGGTCGTGACCGACCTTGATCCGCAGTGCGCCCAGTGCTTCGCTGACGATCTTGGCCTTGTCGGCGCCGAAGAACACGATGTCGCCATCAACCGCGCCAACGCGATCGAGGATCACATTGAGGTTGGCTTCAGGGATATTTTTGACGATAGGCGATTGCAGCCCCTCGACGCCCTTCGCGCGCTCGTTGACCTTGATGTACGCCAGGCCCTTGGCACCGTAGATGCCGACGAACTTGGTGTAGTCGTCGATCTTGCTGCGCGGCATGCTCGCCCCGCCCGGAACGCGCAGCGCGGCGATACGGCTTTTCGGGTCGTTGGCCGGGCCACTGAAGACCTTGAAGTCGACTTCCTTGAGCTGGTCGGCAACGTCAACCAGTTCCAGCGGGTTACGCAGGTCCGGCTTGTCGGAACCGTAACGACGCATGGCTTCGTCCCAGGTCATGTGCGGGAATTCAGCGAATTCCAGACCCAGCACTTCCTTGAACAGGTTGCGGATCATGCCTTCGGTCAGGCCCATGATCTCGGCTTCGTTGAGGAAGCTGGTCTCGATGTCGATCTGGGTGAATTCCGGCTGACGGTCGGCACGCAGGTCTTCGTCACGGAAGCACTTGGCGATCTGGTAGTAACGATCGAAGCCGGCAACCATCAGCAACTGCTTGAACAGCTGCGGCGATTGCGGCAAGGCGAAGAAGCTACCGGCGTGAGTACGGCTCGGCACCAGATAGTCACGTGCGCCTTCCGGGGTAGCGCGGGTCAGAATCGGCGTCTCGACGTCGAGGAAGCCGTTCTCGTCCAGGTAGCGACGGATGCTGGTGGTCATGCGCGAACGCAGACGCAGCTTCTCGAGCATTTCCGGACGACGCAGGTCGATGAAGCGATAACGCAGGCGGGTTTCTTCGCCAACGTCGGAGAACTCGTTGAGCGGGAACGGCGGGGTTTCCGCTTCGTTCAATACTTCCAGCTCGTAGCCCAGTACTTCGATCATGCCCGAAGTCATGTTGGCGTTACCGGCACCAGCTGGACGCAGACGCACCTTACCGGTGATCTTGACCACGTACTCGCTGCGCACACGGTCGGCGGCGGCGAAGGTTTCGGCGCGATCCGGATCGAACACCACCTGGGCCAGGCCTTCACGATCACGGATATCGAGGAAAATCACCCCGCCGTGGTCACGACGACGGTGGACCCATCCGCAAAGGGTAACTTCCTGACCTTCCAGGCTTTCGTTCAGTTGGCCGCAATAATGGCTGCGCATCATGGTAGTGGTTTCACTTCTCGTAATTCGAAATTCGTTTGGAGGCCTTGCGCAGATGATGCAAGAGCTCACGCGTGTCGTTCAACTTAGTCAGCTTTGTCGCCGCCGGCCAGATTCTTCTTCGAACCGGTTTTGAAGTCGGTTTCGTACCAGCCGGTGCCGCTGAGGCGGAAACCTGGCATGGACAGCATTTTTTTCAGCTCGGGTGCCTGGCAGGCAGGGCAGTCGACCAACGGTGCTGCGCTGATCTTCTGAATGGCTTCCAACTGATGACCACAGGAAGCACATTGATAGTCGTACATCGGCATGGGGTTGTCTCGGCAATCAGATTATTACCGCGCAAACGTTGGGTTTCGCGGCAAAGGGCGGGATTATATCCATTAAATCGAGCCTGTGCAGCCGTAACACGGCACAGGCGCGTACTCATCCAGATCCGTTGACGACACGACACCCGATCACACCCGCCATCGCGCTGATGCACTGCGCGTCATTCAGCGCTACCAGCGCCCTCGCTCAAGCTGTGTACAACACACACCACCCGGACCAGCCCGCTGAAATTCTTTACCCCGCCGTGTCGCAGATGGACCTCTCTATCGACATAGGAAAGCAAAGCGCTCACCGAACAACAATTGATTTTCGCCATCCTGGCCAGAATGTCCCAATAGACCTGCTCAAGCCGTAAACAGGTGGCGAAACCATTCAAACGCACTGACCGGGACAACGGGCGCGCCAACCCCATATCAAACTCCCGAACAAAAGGATCTATTTTTACATCTGGAAACCTGGTGGCCTCCCGAACTCCCTGCACTATTTCTTGAACCATACCGTTGACACTCCTTTGTCATACTTGATTTCAATAAGAGCAACCCTCTATTTCCTTATAGAAACGCAAGCGGATAGTGATTATCCAGATGACTTTATGACCACCAACGTAGGACAAGCCAACAACAGCAGGGAGACCATTAACACGGTCCTACAACCATCTATAAAGCAGGATTCCAGCGCAGGAAAAGTCAAAACCTCAGAGCGAAAGAAGCCGCAAAAGGCTCGGACATCGCCCCATCAGAGGAGCCTGGCGCTCCAGGGATGGGGAACGCACTGATGGCGCCGTCCGGGAACCATCAGCACGGACAGCATTACTGAGGCCCACCTCGCAGCCCGGAATCACGCAACCACCTGCGACAAATTGTGTCTGACGCCCATAACCCCCGCGAACTCAAGACCCCTCGTTTGCCCACGACAGGCTCTGGATCGGGCCTTCAGGTGACACCCGCGGACAACATCACGCAAACCATCGATCCGTCCTGTCCCGCGCTGCCTGCGCTTGATTTGAGAAGGTCTGGGCTTTGCTGTTAAATAGAGAGCGTGTCGCTGCCTCTATTTCCCTGGGCGCAGCGCATAGGCTGATACCGGGTACGTGTCCAGCGCCTCCCATTGTTCAGAAGCGAACCGTGCCCAATCAGCTCTTCCTTGTGATCCGTCTTAACGTGAGTTAATCAAAATGTTGAAAATCGTCCACCTGCTAACGGGCGCAGCGGCTCTGCTGCTGTCCTTCATCCCTAGCTTGCGAACCGAAGCCGTACCTTACCTGCAACAACCTGACGCGCTGTACCTGGCGTTCTTCGGCTTGCTCAACCTGACCCTCGCTCCCGTGATTCCTTACTGGAACAAAGGTCCTCGTCACCAACTGCAAAATCTGGTCAGCGCCTTGCTGGTGCTTGCCGTTGTCCTGCAAACCCTGACACTCCTCGCTCCGATGCCGGTCATTGGTGGTCAGCCTGCAGTTCTGCTTAGCCTCATCGTCGCCCTGATTGCCGTCGCCCTGCACCTGGCCATCAGCTTCTATAAATCCTCTCCTGCCGCCGCTACGCAAAATTACGACATGACCAATCGTGATACCGGCACCGTCAAGTGGTTCAACACTTCCAAAGGTTTCGGTTTCATTTCCCGTGATTCCGGAGACGATATTTTCGTGCACTTCCGTGCAATCCGTGGCGAAGGCCACCGCGTACTGGTCGAAGGCCAGCGCGTGGAATTCTCCGTCATGAACCGAGACAAGGGCCTGCAAGCTGAAGATGTGATCGCCGCTTTGCCGCGTCGCTGATTTCAGTAGCGCAATAAAAAAACCGCGATGCAGCCAAAGCGCATCGCGGTTTTTTATTGCCTGTCGAATCGTTGCCGCAACCAGTACTCAGTAATGCGGTGGCGGAGCCTCTTCTTCGAAAGACTCGAACTGACCGACCATCTCCTCCTGGCGCTTGAGTAACGCGGCCATTTGCAACTGCAAGCGTTCGACCACTCGCTGCTGCGTCACCAGCACATCATTCATTGCTTCAATAGTGTCATCCTGAAACGCCAGACGACTTTCCAGCTCGGTAACGCGTTCTTCCAGGCTCATGATTCAGCCCTCCAGAAACGTGAAGTCATCGGTCAAAACCAAACGCAGCCGTTCGCGAATTACTGCCACTTCTTCGGCACTGTAAGGTTTGGCCGGGTGTTTGCCCCAGACCGGGGCTGGCCAGGCGGCATCATCGTGCTTGCGCACAATGACATGCATGTGCAACTGACTAACCACATTACCCAGAGTCGCGACATTCAACTTGTCGGCGTCGAACGAATCCTTGAGCGTTTCAGCCAACTCTGTTGTTTCCCGCCACAATTGCAACTGGTCGGTGACATCCAGTTGAAACAACTCGCTGACATCCTCACGACGCGGCACCAGGATGAACCAGGGGTAATTCGAATCATTGGACAGCAACAACCGGCTTAGAGGGAAATCCCCAATTGGCAGGGTGTCTTGTTCAAGTCGTGGATCTAAAGCGAACACCGCACACACTCCCGTACCGTTCATAAGATTCAGTTTAGCGCCCAGCCCCGAAGGCTGATCGCCAGCAACATAACAGCAGCATACCCGCGAACGCCCCACGGATCACGGCGAAAAAAGCCTGCTGTACACCCTGAGCCTGGCGACCAGAAAAAACGTTAAACATGCGAACGCCCTGACACCGAACATTTTTTTCATCGCCGCACCAAATCAGAACTGGAGCCCCGGACTTCGTCAAAAAATCAACGACCTATCCGCGAATGCGGACCTGCTTTCGAGGCGTCACTGTATGAATTTCGTACAGCCTTGAAAAAGTTTTGCACCAAATCGGCACAGTGCGTCTACGCTGAAATCGTCGAGCATCCGCCGTCTACTCACTCGCGAGGGTGAACCAGTAACATTTTTGTGCTGCTACCCATGCTCCTTCGTGGTGCAACACCAGAAGAACCATGGAGTCAAGCCCAAACAAATCGACCTTGAAAGCCCCGGTTTTATGCGGTTTCGGTAATCATTACCGGGGATTTTGAAAAAACCGGCGACAAAAAGCCGATTTGTGCACGCTTGTTGCATTCATACACACATCGTCTATAAGGCATCCGCGGGAAGTGGGGAACCTTAAGGCTCATAACAATAGCGGCATGGCTGCCCAGGGAGATTTAATGTATGACAGGGATTTCTTTTTCTGATACTGAAGCCTTGGAAAACAACGCTGAAGTTGTCAGTCCGAATGGATAAAAATTGTTGATTTGCGACCTCTAACGCGCATTTTGCGACAGGGCCGTAAAGAAGCTGAAAGGTTAGATACGCAAGTATCGCCAACATTGTCGGCGTGATATAAGTTTGCGCCGACACAAAAAGAAAGAGCCGCCCAGATAATAAATCAGGTGGGACGGCAGTACTCTTCTAAAAACCAAAGGAGCAAATCACGATGCGCGTGATGAAGTGGAGCATGATCGCCCTGGCTGTTACTGCAGCTACCGGCACCCAAGTCGCTATGGCCGACCCGTTTGTAACCGACCAGGCTGACGCAAAAGGTTTCGTTGAAGGTGCCTCGGCTGGCGTAGTTCTGAAGAACTACTACTTCAACCGTGACAACAAAGGCGGCAATGACCAGATCGACTGGACCCAAGGCGTACTGGGCAAATTCAGTTCCGGCTACACCCAAGGTACTGTTGGTGTTCGTGTCGAAGGCTTCGGCGATGCCGGCTTTAAACTGGACGGTTCAGACGGGCATGCTGGCACGGGTAACATGAGCTACTCCGTGGACAGCGCCAATAATAAACACGTCAACGACAGCATGGGTAAAGCAGGCGCGGCAGTAGCTGTTCGCATCTCCAAAACCGAGCTGAAATTTGGTGACCAGACGCCTACCACTGCTCCAGTATTCGCTCTCGGTGGCAGCCGCCTGTTCCAGCAGACCGCTCGTGGTTTCCAACTGCAGAGCAGCGAAGTCAAAGATCTCGATCTCGAAGCCGGTCACTTCTATGCTGGTAGCAGCCAGGACCAGATGACGATGCAGGGCAATCTCCGGACTGCATATGCGGGCACCACCGTAGAGTCCGCCGATTATCTGGGTGGCAAATACGGCATCAATGAGAACCTGAGCGTTTCCCTCTACGGTGCCAAGCTCAAGGACACCTGGAATCAGTACTACGCCAACACGAACTACACCCTTCCGTTGGCGACTGACCAGTCCCTGAACTTCGACGTCAACGTCTATCACACAACTGACACCGGCGCAGCGAAAGCAGGCAAGATCGACAACACTGCCTACTCGCTGGCGGCTGCCTACTCTTTCCTGAAGGCGCACACCTTTACCCTGGCATTCCAACAGGTACACGGTGATACACCATTCGACTACATCGGTGTGGGCGATCGCCAAGACCGTGGTGGCGATTCGATCTTCCTGGCCAACTCCATCCAGTATTCTGACTTTAACGGTCCTGGTGAGAAATCCGTCCAGGCACGTTATGACCTGAAAATGGCTGAATACGGCGTACCAGGCCTGAGCTTCATGGCTCGTTATGTCCACGGCCAAGGCATCGACGGTACTCATGCTGATCCTGACGGCCAGTATGTTGGTCAGTACGGCAAAGATGGCAAGCACTTCGAAACCAACCTGGAAGCCAAGTACGTTGTTCAGGCCGGTCCTCTCAAAGACCTGTCCTTCCGTGCACGCCAAGCCTGGCACAGAGCTAACAATGACGACTCGGGCGAAGGCAACATCAACGAGTTCCGCCTGATCACCGAGTACCCGCTGAACATCCTGTAATCGCTACGACTACAGTTGTTCGCTTGATATAAAAAAGGCCCATCACTGATGGGCCTTTTTTTGTGCCTGCTTTATGACACCCTGAAACCAACTTTAATAAATAGCCAGCTAATAATAAGCCAGCACTCTATTCCAGTTTCAGAGCAACAAAACAGCAGACTGTAAAAACACTCAAGGGGCTTATCGCCCCTTGAGTTCGTCGTCGATACTTGACCAAAAGGCCAAGTAACAAAGCGCTATTTGTTACGCCGTTTCCTGAACCATACGAATCACTCGTTGTGGGAACGGAATATCAATCCCTGCCGCCTTCAGACGATCGCGGGAGTGTTCGTTGAACTGGAACAGCACATCCCAGTAGTCCGCGGTTTTCACCCAGACGCGCAGCGAAACCGTAATCGAACTATCGCCCAGCGTCGACACTACCGCGACTGGAGCAGGGTCGGCCAACACGCGCTCATCCTTGGCCAACTCCAGCAATACCTCACGGGCCTTCTGCAAATCGGCGTCGTAATTCACTGCGATGTCAAACACCACTTTACGGGTCAGTTGACGGTTGTGGTTGGTGATGATGCCGTTCGACAGATTACCGTTGGGCACGATGACGGTTTTGTTATCGCCGGTGCGCAGCAGGGTATGGAAAATCTGAATGCTGTCGACTGTGCCGGTAATGCCCTGCGCTTCGATCACGTCACCAATACGGAACGGGCGGAACAACAGGATCAGCACGCCACCAGCGAAGTTCGCCAGGCTGCCTTGCAACGCCAGACCGATCGCCAGGCCGGCAGCACCGATGGCCGCCACGAACGAGGTGGTTTCAACACCGATCATCGACGCGACGCTGACCATCAGCAGCACTTTGAGGATGATGTTCGCCAGGCTGCTCATAAACCCCTGCAACGCCAGATCAGCGTTGCGCAGGGCCAGCAGTTTGCCAACCTTGTGGGTCAGCTTGTTGATCAGCCACCAGCCAATGGCCAGGGTAACGGCTGCCAGCAGCACACGGCTGCCGTATTCCATGATCATCGGGACCCAGGCCTGGGAAGCCTTGACCAGGTTGTCCACTTCAGCATTTATGTCCATTTGTCTCTCCTGATTCCCGGCTACCCGGCACGTAAAAAACTGAGCGGCAGAAAGACCGAACCGTCAGGGCTCAATCGTTTCTGCCGTTGGTTGGGCCTCGGACGTCAATAACGCCAGGAGGTTCCCTGAAGACTGATCAGTCGCGGAAGTTGTTGAACTGCAGCGGCATGCCGAATTCCTTGGCGCGCAAGGCCGCAATGGCTTCTTGCAGGTCGTCACGCTTCTTGCCGGTGATCCGCACCTGCTCGCCCTGAATGGCGGCCTGAACCTTCAGCTTGGCGTCTTTGACGTGAGCAACGATCTTCTTCGCCAGCTCCTTGTCGATGCCTTCCTTGAGCACGGCGTCCTGCTTCATCAGCTTGCCGGAAGCATAGGCGTCTTTCACCTCAAGGCACTGCACATCGATCTTGCGCTTGACCAGGGCCAGCTTGAGGATCTCGATCATCGCTTCAAGCTGGAAGTCGGCCTCGGCGGTCAGGTTGACGGTCAGGTCCTTTTCCTTGAACTCGAAGCTGCCTTTGCCTTTCAAGTCATAACGACGGTCGAGTTCCTTGACGGCGTTCTCGACCGCGTTGGTGAGTTCGTGTTTGTCCAGTTCGGATACCACGTCGAACGACGGCATGTAATTTCTCCAATAAAAAGGGCGCGCTCAATAGAGATGGAACACGCCTGGCTTGCGGTTAAAATCCGCGCTGATTATAACGGGTCTTTACCTTCCTACGCTGCGAGCCTCACATGCACCTGCCAATCCGAGCAAAACACTGATGTCGACCACCTGGCACGTCCTTGGCGCCGGCAGTCTGGGCACCCTGTGGGCCACGCGCCTGGCGCGGGCTGGCTTGCCGGTGAAACTGATTCTGCGCGACGCGGCGCGATTGCAGGCCTATCGTGCTGCAGGCGGGCTGACCCTGGTCGAACAGGGCGAAGCGCAGTTGTATGCGGTTCCCGGCGAGACCGTCGACAGCATCGGTCCAATACAGCGCCTGCTGGTGGCCTGCAAAGCCTACGATGCAGAAGCAGCGGTCGCACAACTGGCGCCGCGCCTTGCACCCGACGCCGAGCTGATTCTGTTGCAGAACGGCCTTGGCAGCCAGGACGCAGTGGCCGCACGCGTCCCGCAGGCGCGCTGCATCTTTGCCTCAAGCACCGAAGGCGCGTTTCGCGATGACGACTGGCGCGTGGTGTTTGCCGGTCATGGGTTCACCTGGCTCGGCGATGCCAGCCACCCCACCCCACCGATCTGGCTGGATGACCTGAGCGCCGCCGGCATACCCCACGAGTGGAGCACGGACATCCTGACCCGTTTGTGGCGCAAACTCGCGCTCAATTGCGCGATCAATCCCCTGACAGTCCTGCATGATTGCCGCAACGGTGGCTTGCAACACCACCATTGCGAAGTCGCCACCCTCTGCGCCGAGCTGAGCGAGTTGCTGCAGCGTTGCGGGCAGCCGGACGCTGCGCAGAACCTGCAAGAAGAAGTCGAACGGGTGATTCAAGCGACCGCAGCCAACTATTCGTCGATGTACCAGGACGTCGCCAACCAACGCCGAACCGAGATCAGCTATCTGCTGGGGCATGCCTGCACCGTTGCGTCGAGGCACCAACTGGTGCTGCCGCACCTCAACCAATTGCAGCAGCGGCTGATCACGCACTTGCACACGCACGGATTGCCCAGCGACTGAGCAGCGGCTACGCTGCCTTCCTGTTCCTCTTTAGCGACGACCCCGATGCCATTGCGCCAGCGCCTTGAAAACCTGCCGGTCGGCCAGAAACTGCTGGCCGCCCTGTTGGTGCTGTTGACCACCGTATTGCTGGTGGCCAACCTGACCTTTATCAGCGCCGCCTATTGGATCTCCCAGGAAAGCATGGCCCCGCAGGCCTTGCAGACCATCGGCCGCCTGGTGGCCAACCCGTCAATCGCCGCCCAGGCGCTCAACTCGCCAGAAGAAGCCCAAAGGCTGCTCAACGAACTCAACAGCTATTCACCGCTCAAAACGGCGGCGCTGTATGACGCTAAAGGCCAACTCCTGGCCCAGGTGCAGCACGGTGAAAAACTCAAGTTGCCCGAGCTCTATCGGAATATCGAAGCGTGGCAGGCCACCGAATTTCGCAGCAATCAACTGATTACCCTGCTGCGCCCAGGCGAGGCGCCCGGCCATCTGCTGCTGGTGGCCAGCAGCGAATTGCCGATGGCTTTCTATACCGGCACTTTGACCGCCAGCCTCGGGATTCTGATATTCAGCGTGCTGTTGTGGCTGGTCATTGCCCGGCAGATCAAACGCCTGATCACCCGACCGATCCATGAACTCGAAGAATTGTCCCGGCAGGTCACTCGCGAAGAAAACTACGCCTTGCGTGCCTCTCGCGGTAACCACGACGAAATCGGCAGTCTCGCCGAAGCCTTCAATACCATGCTCTCGCGCATCGAAGCCCGCGAGCAGCAACTCAAGCGCGCGCGGGACGACTCCCAGGCCGCCTACGACCAGGCTCAGGGCCTGGCCGAAGAAACCCGTCACACCAACCGCAAGCTGGAGCTGGAAGTCCAGGTGCGGAGCAAGATCGAGAAGAAACTCACCGGCTTTCAGAACTACCTCAACAGCATCATCGACTCGATGCCTTCAGCACTGATTGCCCTCGATGAACAGCTCTACGTGACCCAATG
Organism: Pseudomonas sp. GW822-FHT06B12; assembly: GCF_058799675.1. Lineage (NCBI taxonomy): Bacteria > Pseudomonadati > Pseudomonadota > Gammaproteobacteria > Pseudomonadales > Pseudomonadaceae > Pseudomonas > Pseudomonas sp. GW822-FHT06B12. The sequence goes on along the minus strand of NZ_JBXALR010000006.1, from coordinate 454,348 downwards.
GAACCAGGAAGCCAGCGCACTTTCCGGCACACGGCTGGACGAAGCGCTGAACCAGCCGATCTTCCTCGCCTTTGAACCGCTTAAACCTTTCCTGCCGCAGCTCAAGGAAACCGTCGAGCAACACAGTGTGGCCAAGATCGAGCGCGTCACCTGGATCAAGGACGACGAACCCAGGCATTACGCACTGACCTTTTATCCGTTGATGGGCGGCGCCGGACGTGGCGTGGTCATCCGGATCGACGACATCACCCAGCGCCTGTCCCTGGAAGAAATGATGGTGCAGTCGGAGAAGATGCTCTCGGTCGGTGGCCTCGCCGCTGGCATGGCCCACGAAATCAACAACCCTTTGGGCGCGATCCTGCACAACGTGCAGAACATTCGCCGGCGCTTGTCGGCGGACCTGCCGAAGAATATGGAAACCGCCGAACAGCTCGGCCTCGAACTGGACAGCGTCAATCGCTACCTGCAAAACCGCGAAGTACCGCAACTGCTCGATGGCATTCAACAGGCCGGCGCCCGGGCGGCAAAGATCGTCACCCACATGCTCAGTTTCAGTCGTCGCAGCAACCGCCAAATGGCCCCGTGCGACCTGCCGGCACTGATCGATCAAGCCGTGGAGATCGCCAGCAATGACTTCGATCTGGCCATCGGCTTCGACTTCAAGGGCCAGGCCATCACGCGCCAGTTCGACCCGCAGCTGGGCCCGGTGCCCGGCACCGCCAACGAACTGGAACAAGTGCTGCTCAACCTGTTGAAAAACGCTGCCCAGGCGATTCACCAGCGCGAAGATGACAGAGAACCCGGGCGAATTATTCTGCGCACCCGACTGAACCCGCCATGGGCGGAAATTCAGGTGGAAGATAACGGCGTGGGCATGAGCGAGAACGTGCGAAAACGCACCTTCGAACCGTTCTTCACCACCAAGGAAATCGGCCAGGGCACCGGCCTCGGACTGTCGGTGTCGTACTTCATCATCACCAACAATCACAAGGGTCAGATGGAAGTGCAATCGACCCTCGGCCAAGGCACGTGTTTCACCTTGCGCCTGCCATTGGCGGGCACCCCGCTCGCCTCTCACGAACTCAAACAACTGGAGCGCTAAGCATGGGTTTTCGCTTGTCGAAGATTTACACCCGCACCGGCGACAAAGGTGAAACCGGGCTTGGCGACGGTCGCCGCGTACCCAAGGATCATCCACGGGTCGAGGCCATCGGCGAAGTCGATGCGCTGAACAGTCAGTTGGGATTGCTGCTGGCCGGGTTGGCCGAGCAATGCCGCGAACATCCTGGCCTGGCCGAGGTGATCGAGGTGCTTGAGCCTTGCCAGCACCGGTTGTTCGACTTGGGTGGCGAACTGGCAATGCCGGTGTATCAGGCCTTGAATGCAGCGGAAGTCGAACGCCTGGAAGCGGCGATCGATGTCTGGAACGAAGAGCTGGGGCCACTGAAGAATTTCATTCTGCCCGGTGGTTCCGCCTTGATTGCCCAAGCCCACGTCTGCCGCAGCCTGGCGCGCAGTGCCGAGCGACGTTGTCAGCATCTGAATGCGCTGGAGCCGTTGGCCGGGGTTGGCCTGGCGTATATCAATCGCTTGTCGGACCTGCTGTTTGTGGCGGCTCGGCTGATTGCCAAGCGTCAGGGGATTGCCGAGATTTTGTGGCAAGCGGCGGCGAAGCCTGAGGCTTAGTCAGGAAGAGAATTGTCGCCTGTGAGGCCGCCATCGCGAGCAGGCTCGCTCCCACAGGTGATCTCTAGTGTTCACAAATATTGTGTTCACAGGAGATCCAGTGTGGGAGCGAGCCTGCTCGCGATGGGGCCAGTAGCTACAACGCAAATCAGGCCTCAGGCCAAAACGCCCGAATCCCCGCCACGCCCTGCGCGCCCGCTTCCCAGGCTTTCTGCCGTTCAGCAGGCCCTACACCACCGAGCAGAAACACCGGTTTGCTGAAGCCTGCAATCAACTGCGAGGCCTGCTCCCAACCGAGTGGTAGCGCATCCGGGTGAGTCTGGGTCGGCTGAACCGGTGACAGGGTGACGAAGTCCACACCCATCTGCTCGGCCAGGCTCAGTTCCTCGGCGTTGTGACAGGAGGCCGCCAACCAGCGCGAGGCTGGCAACGGACGCCCGGCGCTGGCGTATTTACGCAGCTGCGCGGCGGTGATGTGCCAACCGGCGGCCGGGAAGTCTCCCAGCCACTCGAACGGGCCCTTGAGCATCAACTGCGCCTTGCCGGCACACAAACCCACGGCATCCACCGCCAGATCACGGTATTGCGGGTCGTAGCCATTAGGCGCACGCAACTGAATCAGCTTTATCCCACCGGCGATGGCTTTCTGAATACCGCGCAGCAGGGCCGGGGTTTCCAGGCCTTCCGGGGTGATCAGGTATTCGCCAGGCAGACGCGCAGCCGCTACGATCGGCTGGTTGGCGGCCGGAAACTCGTAGTCGCGCAGTTCACGCGCCGTCACCCACGCCAGAGGCTGGCCTTCAGCACCATGGGGTTCGCCGGTAAACGCCGAGACCTCCCAGACATCCAGCAACACTTGCTTGTCCGGATAGTCATGCTGAACCTTGATCAATGGCCGAGCGGCACTGACCACAATGCCCAACTCTTCCTGCAGCTCGCGGGACAACGCAGCTTGCACCGCTTCACCGTCCTCGACCTTGCCGCCGGGAAATTCCCACAGACCGCCCTGATGCTGGGTATCGGCGCGGCGAGCGATGAGGATCCTGCCGCCGGCATCACGGATGACAGCTGCCGCTACATGAACTCGTTTCACCGCACTATTTCCTCTAAACCGGCTTTCTGCCAGGCCTTGAAGGCTGGCCATTGGTAAATCGCTTCGACATAAGCGGCATCAACCGCCGGCAACGCCACTTGATAAGTACGCAAGCGCACGGCAATCGGTGCGAAAAAGGCGTCGGCCAGACTCACGCTCCCGAACAGGAACGGGCCGGTTTCGGTTGCAACCGCGCGGCATTCAGCCCACAACGCCAGCATCCGCTCGACTTCCACCTTCACTTCCGGCGGCATCGGCGACAGCGGCGCATCGTGGCTCAGGTCAAACGGCATGTTGCCACGCATGGCGAAGAAGCCACTGTGCATCTGCGCGCACGCCGAGCGCGCCTGGGCACGGGCGGCGATGTCCTTCGGCCAAAGGTTGGCGTTCGGGAAACGCTCAACCAGGTACTCGGCGATCGCCAACGAGTCGGCAATGGTGCCGTGTTCGGTTTTCAGCAACGGGACCTTGGCGGTCGGCGAATGCTTGAGCAGGCGCTCGCGGGTGTCAGGCTGGTTCAGCTTGATCAGTTCTTCGGTGTAGGTCGCGCCAGCCAGTTCCAGCGCCAGAGCGCCGCGCAGGGACCAGGAGGAATACAGTTTGTCGCCGATGATCAGGTGGTAACTCATGTTCAGGCGCCTTTTGATGAGGGGAACAGGCCAGAATCTTTAGTGTCTGGTCGTCCGTCATCGCGAGCAAGCTCGCTCCCACAGTTGACCGAGTTCTTCCAGAAGAAATGCGATCGAATGTGGGAGCGAGCTTGCTCGCGATTGGAGCGATACGGTCTAAACGTAATTACGTACGGTATTCGGCGTTGATCTTCACATATTCGTGGGACAGGTCGGTGGTCCAGATGGTTTCGCTGCAATCACCGCGGCCCAGCTCGATACGAATGGTGATTTCTTCGCGTTGCATCACGGCCGAACCCTGGGCTTCGGTGTAGGTCGCAGCGCGGGCGCCACGGCTGGCGATACAGACTTCACCAAGGAATACGTCGATCTTGCTCACGTCCAGGTTCGGCACACCGGCACGGCCCACGGCCGCCAGAATGCGACCCCAGTTGGGATCGGAGGCGAACAGCGCGGTCTTGATCAATGGCGAATGCGCCACGGTGTAACCAACGTCCAGGCATTCCTGGTGATTGCCGCCGCCGTTGACTTCAACGGTGACGAACTTGGTCGCACCCTCGCCGTCGCGAACGATCGCCTGGGCCACGTCCATGCACACTTCAAACACCGCCTGCTTCAGCGCCGCGAACAGCGGACCACTGGCGGAGGTGATTTCCGGCAGTGCGGCTTTACCGGTGGCGATCAGCATGCAGCAATCGTTGGTCGAGGTGTCGCCGTCGATGGTGATGCGGTTGAACGACTTGTTGGCACCGTCCAGCAGCAGGTTCTGCAACACCTCGCGGGACACTTTGGCGTCGGTGGCGATGTAACCGAGCATGGTCGCCATGTTCGGGCGAATCATGCCGGCACCTTTGCTGATACCGGTCACGGTGATGGTCACGCCTTCATGCTGGAACTGCCGGCTCGCACCCTTTGGCAGGGTGTCGGTGGTCATGATCCCGGTGGCCGCGGCCTCCCAATTGTTCTCCGACAGGTCGTCGAGGGCAGCTTGCAGCGCGCCTTCGATCTTTTCGACTGGCAGCGGTTCACCAATCACGCCGGTGGAATACGGCAGCACCAGGCTTGCATCGACACCGGTCAACTCAGCCAGTTTGGCGCACGTGCGCTCGGCGGCAGCCAGGCCAGGCTCACCGGTGCCGGCGTTGGCATTGCCGGTGTTGGTCAGCAGGTAACGTACCGGGCCTTGTACACGTTGCTTGGCCAAAATCACTGGCGCAGCACAAAAGGCGTTCAACGTGAACACGCCGGCAACTGTGGAACCTTCGGCGCAGCGCATGACCACGACATCTTTGCGCCCAGGGCGCTTGATGCCGGCCGAGGCGATACCGAGTTCAAAACCGGCAACCGGGTGCAACGTTGGCAAAGGACCAAGACCAACAGCCATGAAAGCGCTCCTCTTAATGTAATGTCTGCACCGTCGTCGCCCTGTTCTTTTTAACGTGGCATCGGTGTTTTAAATGGTAAAACGCCGCGACGGCTGATGCCGGTCGCGGCGTGGGTATTTCAATGTCTGGCAGAAATCTTAGTTGATCTGACCATGACAGTGCTTGAACTTCTTGCCCGAACCGCAGTAGCAAAGCTCATTGCGGCCCAGCTTCTGTTCGTTGCGCACCGGAGCGGCAGCGAGCGCCACATCGACCTCTTCACCCAACAACTCCGGTTGCTCGAGGCCAGGAGCTTCGTCGTGCTGGAACTGCATGCGTGCAGCCAGTGCCTCGGCTTCCTGACGCAGGCGCGCTTCTTCTTCGATCGGATCTTCGCGGCGAACCTGAACGTGCGACAGCACACGGATCGAGTCGCGCTTGATCGAATCCAGCAGCTCGGAGAACAGCGTGAACGACTCGCGCTTGTATTCCTGCTTCGGGTTCTTCTGCGCATAGCCACGCAAGTGGATACCGTGACGCAGGTGGTCCATGGTCGACAGGTGGTCTTTCCACAGATCGTCCAGAACGCGCAGCACGATTTGCTTCTCGAAGGTACGCAGCGCTTCGGCGCTCGCTTGCTCTTCTTTCTCGTTGTACGCCGCCAGCAGCTCTTGCATCAGCTTCTCGCGCAGGGTTTCTTCGTACAGGTGATCATCTTCGTCGAGCCATTGCTGGATCGGCAGTGCCACCCCGAAGTCGCTTTGCAGGGCAGCTTCCAGACCGGCAACGTCCCACTGTTCAGGCAGCGATTGCGGCGGAATGTGTGCGCTGACGGTCGCGCCGAGCACGTCCTGACGGAAGTCGGCGATGGTTTCACCGATGTTATCGGCGGCCAGCAACGTGTTACGCATGTGATAGATCACTTTACGCTGTTCGTTGTTGACGTCGTCGAACTCGAGCAGTTGCTTACGAATGTCGAAGTTACGACCTTCAACCTTGCGCTGAGCCTTTTCGATGGCGTTGGTCACCATGCGGTGCTCAATCGCTTCGCCAGGCTGCATGCCCAGGGCCTTCATGAAGTTCTTCACCCGGTCAGAGGCGAAGATACGCATCAGACTGTCTTCCAGCGACAGGTAGAAACGGCTGGAACCGGCGTCACCCTGACGACCGGCACGACCACGCAGCTGGTTGTCGATACGGCGCGATTCATGGCGCTCGGAGGCGATCACCTGCAAACCGCCCGACTCGAGCACTTGCTGGTGACGCTTCTGCCAGTCGGCCTTGATCTGGGCGATCTGCTCGGGTGTCGGATCCTCAAGGGAGGCGACTTCCACTTCCCAGTTACCGCCCAACAGGATGTCGGTACCACGACCGGCCATGTTGGTGGCGATGGTCAGCGCACCCGGGCGACCGGCCTGAGCGATGATTTCGGCTTCTTTTTCGTGGAACTTGGCGTTCAGAACCTTGTGTTCGATGCCTTCCTTCACGAGCAGGCTGGACATGTGCTCGGAGGTTTCGATGGTCGCGGTGCCCACCAGTACCGGACGACCCTGAGCCATGCTTTCCTTGATATCGGCAACGATGGCAGCGTATTTCTCGTCCGCGGTGAGGAACACCAGGTCGTTGTAGTCTTTACGCGCCAGCGGCTTGTTCGGTGGAATGACCATCACCGCCAGACCATAGATCTGGTGGAATTCGAATGCTTCGGTGTCCGCAGTACCGGTCATGCCGGACAGCTTGCTGTAGAGACGGAAGTAGTTCTGGAACGTGGTCGAAGCCAGGGTCTGGCTTTCGGCCTGGATGTTCAGGTGTTCCTTGGCTTCGATGGCCTGGTGCAGGCCTTCGGACAGACGGCGACCCGGCATGGTACGACCGGTGTGTTCGTCGACCAGGACGACCTGACCGTCCTGGACGATGTATTCGACGTTGCGATTGAACAGCTTGTGCGCGCGCAGACCGGCATAAACGTGGGTCAGCAGGCCCAGGTTGTGTGACGAGTACAGGCTCTCGCCTTCGGCCAGCAGGCCAATGCGGGTCAGCACGTCTTCGATGTACTGGTGACCGGCTTCGTTGAGTTCGACCTGACGGGTCTTCTCGTCGACAGTGTAATGACCGGCCTTGGTGACGACACCTTCGACTTCTTCGATATGCAGCTCCAGTTGCGGGATCAGTTTGTTGATCTCGATGTAGAGCTTGGAGCTGTCTTCAGCCTGACCGGAAATGATCAGCGGGGTACGGGCTTCGTCGATGAGGATCGAGTCGACTTCGTCGATCACGGCAAAATTGAGTTCGCGCTGGAATTTTTCTTCCATGCTGAACGCCATGTTGTCGCGCAGGTAGTCGAAACCGAATTCGTTGTTGGTGCCGTAGGTGATGTCGGCGGCGTAGGCGGCACGCTTCTCTTCCGGCGGCTGGAACGGCGTAACCACGCCGACGGTCAGGCCGAGGAATTCGTAGAGCGGACGCATCCAGTTGGCGTCACGACGAGCCAGGTAGTCGTTTACGGTGACAACGTGCACGCCATTGCCGGACAACGCGTTCAGGTAAACCGCCAGTGTCGCCACCAGGGTCTTGCCTTCGCCGGTACGCATTTCGGCAATCATGCCTTCATGCAAGGTCATGCCGCCGATCAACTGGACGTCGAAGTGGCGCATACCCATAACCCGCTTGCCGGCTTCGCGGGCAACCGCAAAGGCTTCAGGCAGCAGTTTGTCGAGGGTTTCACCTTTGGCGATGCGGGCCTTGAACTCATCAGTCTTGGCGCGCAGCTGATCGTCCGAAAGGGCCACCATTTGCTCTTCGAAGGCATTGACGATCTGTACCGTCTTGAGCATGCGTTTGACTTCACGCTCGTTCTTGCTTCCAAAAAGTTTCTTTAACAAAGGCGCAAACATATCGGCAGGATCTTCCACACAAAGGGATGGAGGGCGGCCCCGTGAGTCGCCCGTGCAGCCCTCATGGCCGCATGCGAACGAGCATTCTACCCGGAAACGATGGTGAGGAAAGTGGCGTTGTTCCACGATGCATGCACAGCGCTGTTACGGGGCTCACTTAAAATAAGGGCTTTTTGCTGAACTTCAAGCCATTCACGGCATAAGTTACTCGTTGATTTAATGAGTAAAGCGGTCACAAAGCAATGGGTCAGGCGCATCAAGTGCTTTCTGCTACCATGGCGGCTCTGTTACTTCAGGTGCCCCCTCATGGCATTTCGCCCTCTTACGGCCAGAGCACCCGCCGTTCTGCTTCGCGAAGCCAAACCGTTAAAAGCCATTTTCGGTCACGCACAACGCCTGGGTCATTTACAGCGGTTACTGGAAAGCCAGTTGCAGCCCGCCGCCCGTGAACATTGTCACGTGGCCTCGTGGCGCGAAGGCAGTTTGTTGCTAATTGTCACCGACGGTCATTGGGCAACCCGTCTGCGTTACCAGCAAAAGCGTCTGCAACGGCAATTACAGATGTTCGACGAATTCGCCAGCCTGACGCGAATTCTGTTCAAGGTGCAACCGCCGACCGTGCAGCAAGGGGCGGCAGGCCATACCATCAGTTTGTCGATCGATGCGGGCGCAACCATCCAGGCTACAGCCGATGGCATCAGCGATCCGAAATTACGTGCAGCGCTGGAACGCCTGGCGGCTCACGCAAAACCGAAGGTTTAGAAGCAGGATCAAAAGATCGCAGCCTTCGGCAGCTCCTACGCCCACTCGCGTAGGAGTTGCCGAAGGCTGCGATTTTTCGCTTTTTGGCCGCCTGTCGCGTCGCCGATTTCAAGCCCCTAAGCTTTAGTCCTGCGCAGCCGATAGATACAAGCAAGAGACCAGACTGAAAATCAGGTCCGATAATTCCTTAAGGACAGACGGAAATATCAGCTTACGTGCGACAGCGCCCATTTTGCGCGCGCTTTTCAACGCAACACGCCCCAACAAATATGACCTTAGCGGACACCACAAGCCATGAACAAAAACCTGCGCTTCAGCCACAAAATCCTGCTTGCCGCCGCCCTCATCGTCATTGCCGCCTTCGCTTCGTTCACGCTGTACAACGACTATTTACAGCGCAACGCGATTCGCCAGGACCTGGACAATTACCTGCATGAGATGGGCGATGTCACTTCCTCCAATATCCAGTCCTGGCTCGCCGGACGGATTCTCATGGTGGAAAACCTGGCCCAGAACATCGCTCTCAACCCCGAACACAGCAACGTTGCCAGCCTGCTTGAGCAGAATGCCCTGGCGTCGACCTTCATGGCCAGGTACCTGGGCGATGCCAGCGGTACCTTCATCAACCGCCCGGACTCCAAGATGCCGGACGGCTACGACCCCAGAGTTCGCCCCTGGTACAAAGGCGCTGAAAACAGCAGCACCGCCACCCTGACCGAACCCTATATAGACGCGGCAACCGGCCAGACCATCATTTCCATAGCCACCGCCTCGAAAAAAGCCGGGCAAAGCATTGGTGTGGTCGGCGGCGACTTGAGCCTGCAAACCCTGATCGACACCCTGACCGCGCGTGACTTCGGCGGCATGGGCTATGCCTTCCTGGTCAGCGCCGATGGCAAGATCCTGGTCCACCCGGACAAAGCCATGGTGATGAAGTCCCTCAGCGAGGCTTACCCGAAGAACACCCCGCGCATCAGCGGCGGCATCAGTGAAGTCGAGGTCGACGGCAAAACCCGTATCGTCACCTTCACGCCGATCAAAGGCCTGCCATCGGTCAACTGGTACGTCGGTCTGTCGGTGGACAAAGACAAAGCCTTCGCGATGCTCAGCAGTTTCCGCACCTCGGCCATCATTGCCACGATCATTGCCGTGGCAATCATCATCGCCTTGCTCGGCATGCTGATCCGCATCCTGATCCAGCCACTGCACGTCATGACCCGCGCGATGCAGGACATTGCCGACGGTGAAGGCGACCTGACCCGCCGCCTGACCATCCAGAGCCAGGACGAGTTCGGCATCCTGGGCAGCGCGTTCAACCGCTTCGTCGAGCGTATCCATGGTTCGATCCGCGAAGTGTCGTCGGCGACCGAGCACGTCAACGAAGTTGCACTGCGAGTCGTCAGCGCATCGAACTCGTCGATGCTCAACTCGGACGAACAATCGAGCCGAACCAACAGTGTCGCGGCCGCGATCAATCAGTTGGGCGCTGCTGCTCAGGAGATCGCCCGCAACGCGGCGCAGGCCTCGCACCAGGCCAGCGATGCCCGCAGCCTGGCCGAAGACGGTCAGCAAGTGGTCGATCGCAGTATCGCGGCGATGAATCAGCTGTCGAGCATGCTCAGCGCCTCCAGCACCAACATTGAGTCGCTGAACAGCAAAACCGTGAACATCGGGCAGATTCTCGAAGTAATCACCAGCATCTCCCAGCAAACCAACCTGCTGGCGCTCAACGCGGCGATTGAAGCAGCACGGGCCGGTGAAGCCGGACGTGGTTTTGCCGTGGTTGCCGACGAAGTGCGCAACCTGGCGCACCGCACCCAGGAATCGGCGCAGCAAGTGCAGACCATGATCGAGGAGCTGCAAGTCGGCGCCCGCGAGTCGGTCAGCACCATGAGCGACAGCCAGCGTCACAGCCAGGACAGCGTGGAGATTGCCAACCTCGCCGGTGAACGCCTGAACAGCGTGACGCTGCGCATCGGCGAGATCGACGGCATGAACCAGTCGGTGGCCACCGCCACCGAGGAACAAACCGCCGTGGTGGAATCGATCAACGTCGACATCACCGAGATCAACACCCTGAATCAGGAAGGCGTGGAAAACCTGCAGTCGACGCTGCGTGCCTGTTCCGATCTGGAGCAGCAAGCGGCGCGGTTGAAGCAGTTGGTGGGTAGTTTCAGAATCTGACGCGCCCTTGAAGGCCCTATCGCGAGCAAGCTCGCTCCCACAGTGGATCTCCAGCGCGACAAAGATCCATGTGGGAGCGAGCCTGCTCGCGATAGCGGTCTGCCAAACACCACAAAACCTCACCGACACCCCGCCACACATCCCCAACCGAACATCTATTCTTCATAAGGGTCAACCCTAAGGAGAACAACGGATAGACGGGAGGGTCATCGTGCATATCGCTGACATCACCATGTTCTACGCACCGGCCAGCGGTGGCGTGCGCACCTATCTGGATGCCAAGCACCGTCGTCTGGGCCGCAAGCCAGGGATTCGTCACAGCTTGCTGATCCCGGGGGCGCATCCGAGCGAGCACGACGGCGTTTATAAGGTTCCTGCTCCAGCCCTGCCCTTCGGCAAAGGCTATCGCTTCCCTCTTCGACTGGCGCCCTGGCGCAATGCCCTGCACGACCTGCAACCGGACCTGATAGAAGTCGGCGATCCTTACCTGACAGCCTGGGCCGCTCTGGATGCGCGGCGCGAACTGGACGTTCCAGTGATTGGTTTCTATCACTCCGACTTGCCGCATTTGGCGAGCAACCGTGTGGGCAACTGGGTCACGCCGAATGTCGAAGCTTATATCCGCAAGTTGTACGGTAATTTTGATCGGGTACTGACGCCAAGCCAGATCATGGCCGACAAGCTCATGGGGCTTGGGGTCAAAAACGTTTACGTCCAGCCCTTGGGCGTGGACCTGCAAACCTTCAATCCAGACGCCCGTGACCCGGATCTGCGGGCGAAGCTCAAGATCGCCGAAGACACTCGACTGCTGATTTTTGCCGGGCGAGGTTCCAAGGAGAAAAACATTCCCGTTCTGCTCAATTGCATGAAGCGTCTGGGAAACCGCTATCACCTGTTGCTGGTCGGCTCCTCGATGCCGGCACAGGTACCGGATAACGTCACGCTGGTCGATGAGTTCTGCCCTGCATCACAGGTGGCCCGGCTGATGGCCAGCGCCGATGCCTTGCTGCACGCAGGCGATCAGGAAACCTTTGGTCTGGTCGTTCTCGAAGCCATGGCCTGTGGCATTCCGGTGGTCGCAGTGGCGGCTGGCGCCTTCAACGAAACCATCAACGAGCACTGCGGCGTACTCTGCGCCCCCAACAATCCAGTGGCGATGGCCAACGCTGTCCGCGAACTGTTCGCACAACCTAACGATCTCGGCCAATACGCCCGCCGACACGTCGAACAGCATTACGCCTGGGACTCTGTGGTCAACAGCCTGCTGGGCCACTATCACGCAGTCCTCGGCGACACGTTGCCGCTGCTGGCCAATGGCTGAACCCATGAACACGCCCAGCCTGCTACTGGTGCTACATGACGTCACCCCGCAAACCTGGGCCGACTATCAGCCGTTTGTCGCGGCGGTGGACGCGCTCGGCGAGGTGCCGATGACGTGGCTGGTCGTTCCCGACTTCCACAAACACAACAACCTCGATGCCCATCCAGGTTTGCGACGCGTGCTGACCCGCCGCATTGAGCGCGGCGATGAACTGGTGCTGCACGGTTATTACCATTGCGATGACAGCCCGCTGACAGCGCGCCCCCGTGACTGGTTCATGCGCCGGGTCTACACCCATGAAGGCGAGTTCTACAGCCTTTCGCAACCGGCTGCGCTCGCCCGCCTGCTCGCCGGGATCGAATTGTTCAGCCGTTACGACTGGCCACTGGAGGGCTTTGTTGCACCGGCCTGGCTGATGAGCGAAGGCACGCGTCAAGCCCTGCGCCAGTTACCGCTGAGCTACACCAGTGATCCGCAGCATCTGTATCGCCTGCCGGACTTCTCCCGGATCAACGCCCCTGGCCTGGTCTGGAGCGCGCGCAGTGCCTGGCGTCGTGGGGCGTCGAAGATTGTCAGCGTTCAACGCGAACTGCGCTGGCAGCACGCCCCGGTGATTCGCCTGGGCGTACACCCGGTGGACATCCGCCATGAGTTCTCCCGTACTTACTGGCTGCACACCCTTGAACGCTTGCTCAATGACGGCCGGGGGCCAATGACCAAAGCCCAGTGGCTGCGCACGCAAAACGCTCGGGTCAGTAGCGCCGCATGAGTCGCGTCCTATGGCTGGTCGCAGCCCTGCTCTGCGCAGTGCTGATCCCCCTGTTGCTGGGCGCAAGTGAACTATGGCCACGACTGCAGCACTTTCCGCTGACATTTTTGCTGACGATGCCGGGAATGATCCTGCTCTGCTGGCTCATCAATTCAGTGCGCTTACGCTTGTTGCTGGGTAAACAGCGCAGCCGGATAGGTCGCCTGAAAAGCCTTGGGGTGGTGATGTCCACCGAATTTGCGATTTGCGCGACTCCTGGCGGCGGCGGTGGGCCGCTGACGCTGATGGCCCTGCTGGCACGCAATGGCGTGCGCCCGGCACATGGCAGCGCGGTGTTCGCCATGGACCAGTTGAGCGATTTGTTGTTCTTTCTCTGCGCGCTGATCGCCATTGTGGTGTATGCGCTGTTTCAGCACCTGAGTCAGAATCTGGAGTGGATGCTGACGCTCAGCGCCATTTCTATGGTGGGCGGCCTGTTCAGTTGCGTGGTAGTGGCACGCTACCATCGTCTGCTGATTCGCCTCAGCGGTCGCGTGCTCAAGCACTTCAAGCTCAACGCTGCCACCCGGCGCCGTTGGGCACGCAAGCTGCTGCGCTTTCTCGCGGCCTTCACGGACACACTCAAGTTGCCTGTTCACACACTGATCATGGTATTTGCACTGACCTGCGTGCACTGGTTACTGCGCTACAGCGTGTTGTATCTGGCCTTGCGGGGGCTGGGCACGGATCTCCAGTGGGCCTGGAGCTTTTTGATCCAGATGCTGTCACTCAGCGCCGGGCAGTTCAGCCTGCTGCCGGGTGGTGCCGGAGCGGCGGAATTGACGTCGGCGGCGCTGTTGGCCCCCATGGTGGGGAAATCGACGGCGGCGGCAGCGATTCTGATCTGGCGAGCGATGACCTATTACTTCTACTTGCTGGCCGGCGCACCGGTGTTCCTGCTGATGGCCGGCAAACCTCTGCTGAACAAACTGATGAAGTTCAAAGAAGCTTAGGGGTGAATCCTCAAAAGATCGTCCGAACGCGGCCCGAACCTTCGGCAGCTCCTACGGGGGCGGATGTACGCAATCCGTAGCAGCTGGCGTAGCCTGCTGCTACGGGTTATGCGTTGTGCTCGGAATCTTTTCAGGGCTCGCAGTTTCATCGTCAACGTCTGGCTTCAACTGCTCCCACAACTGCGCGGCGCCAGGAAACTCCGTGCCGTCTTCAGGGCTCAGCTCATCCGGATCGTACCGACTCAAGCAGCCCTCGCCCAAGGTCGCGGGCGCTTTGGATGTCGCTTTATCCAGTGGCTCAGCCATCTCCCCTACCTCACTCTGAAAAAAAGGGCCTGAAGCGATTGAACGCTCAGGCCCTTGTTTTTTCAACAGGTACTCGGCAATCAGAACACTACGGTTTTATTGCCATGCACCAGCACGCGATCTTCCAGGTGATAGCGCAGGCCACGGGCCAGCACCATTTTCTCGACGTCACGGCCGAAACGCACCATGTCTTCGATACTGTCGCTGTGGCTGACGCGCACCACGTCCTGCTCGATGATCGGACCCGCGTCCAGCTCTTCGGTCACGTAGTGGCAGGTCGCGCCGATCAGCTTCACGCCACGCATCGAAGCCTGGTGGTACGGCTTGGCACCGACGAACGATGGCAGGAAGCTGTGGTGAATGTTGATGACCTTGTGGGCGTACTCGGTGCACAACTCGGGTGGCAGGATCTGCATGTAACGTGCAAGCACGACGACTTCGGCGTCGTGCTGTTTGACCAGGCGCGAGACTTCGGCAAATGCCGGCTCTTTGTTCTGCGGGTCCACCGGCACATGGTAGTAAGGAATGCCGTGCCACTCGACCATGCTGCGCAGGTCGTCATGGTTGGAAATCACGCAGGAGATTTCGCAGTCCAGTTCGTCGCTGTGCCAGCGGTGCAGCAAGTCGGCCAGGCAGTGAGACTCGCGGCTGGCCATCAGTACAACGCGCTTTTTCTGCGCGGTGTCGGTGATACGCCAGTTCATCGAAAACTCTTCGGCGATCGGCGCAAAGGCCTCACGAAACGCCTCCAGGCCGAATGGCAGCGAATCGGCACGAATTTCGTGACGCATGAAAAACCAGCCACTGAGATTGTCCGAGTGATGGCTCGCTTCAGTGATCCAGCCATTGTGTGACGCCAGAAAGTTACTGACTTTAGCAACGATACCGACGCGGTCCGGGCAAGCAATCACTAGCCGAAAAGTGCGCATGGGGGGAAAACTCCAGAACTTCGCAAAGGCCGCCATTCTAGCGATTGCGCAGCAAAACTGCAGTACTCCTGACGTCCAGCACAACGTATCAGGGTCGCGAGCACCGCCTCGCCATTCCGATTGGCTGCGCCTGAACGTTCAACAATGTTCTTGGGAAAAATACGCAAGCAGGCATTTGTGTGTATCTGTGATGAAACCCTGACAAGTTTTAACAGCGAGTGAGGCTTTTGCGCTAAACACTCTAATTAAATTAAATAAAAACCCGCTTAAATGTTTACTTGGTGAAACACCCTGACTATTATTGCGCCACTGTCCCCTGTCATCCAGCGCCTAACATAAGGTAGTCCCCATGTCCTTGATCAACGAATACCGCGCCACCGAAGAAGCTATCAAAGAGCTGCAAGCCCGTTTGAAGAACCTGTCCCAAGACGACAAACTGCAAACCGAGCTGGAATTCGAAGGCAAACTGCGCACCCTGATGGGCGAATACTCCAAGTCCCTGCGCGACATCATCGCCCTGCTGGATCCGGAATCCAAAGTTAAAGCGCCACGCGGCGCTGTAAAAACTACCGGCACCAAGCGTGCTCGCAAAGTTAAACAATACAAAAACCCGCACAACGGCGAAGTCATCGAAACCAAAGGTGGCAACCACAAGACTCTGAAAGAGTGGAAAGCCAAGTGGGGCGGTGACGTGGTTGAAGGCTGGGCTACCCTGCTGGGCTAAGCCGCAACCCGCTTCGCAGGTTCATTTGCGAACACCAGAAAACGCCAGCATCCGCTGGCGTTTTTTTATGTCCGGCATTCGGGCATTTGTACAGAGTATTTCAAAGGTCCAAACGTTTGCGTAATGCGTCGGCATACTCACGCCACTCGTCCAGTACCTGCTGCTGAATCGCTGTAGCACTAAGTGACCACTCTGTCATCGCCTCATTAAACCCCTGCAAGGTATTGGGCGCCCCCCATCGCGCGTCTGACAAACGTTGCTGACAGAATAATCTCCAGCGCTCGTGTTCCTCGTCATTCAACGTGTAGGGAAAGTTACGTGCGCGATAACGAAATAATAATTCCGGCAGACGTTCATCATCGAACGGCCATTGCTCTTGTGCCAATTGCATCGGGTCAGCCGCTCTGACTTGTTCACATAAACGCCGATCGCGGTCGCCAATGAAGCCGTCGTATAACTGTTGCTCAGGGTCTTCACTTGGCGTGAAATCCTCACTGGCATAAATCGCCAGAACTTTATCTCGCCACACTTCTTGTGCGTCACTTAGCCGCAGCGCCCGTGTCTGATATAGCGCCATGTCCAATTGCAATCGTTGCTGGTCTTCACCGCGCAACACCGACAACGGCGCCACTACCGGGCAGCGATTGATGTGAATCAGTTTGAGCGGCACCGGTAACTCGCCTTCGGCCAGTTCCTCACGGCGGGTATACAAACGCTGACGCAAGGCTTCGGCGTCCAGGTCAAGTAGCCCCTGAGGGTCGAGATGCAGGTCGCAGACAATCAATGCATTGCGATTACGCGGGTGCCAGGCCAGCGGCAGGACCACACCCACATAACTGCGGGCGGCCGAGAAACGCCCGGAGATATGCACCATCGGTTGCAGTAGACGGATTTGATCCATGACTTTCTGCTTGCTGCGCAGTTTGAACAGCCAGTCGTAGAGTTTCGGCTGTTTGTCGCGAATCAACCGCGCCAGGGCAATAGTCGCGCGCACGTCGGATAACGCATCGTGGGCCTGACCATGGTCGATGCCATTGGCGGCGGTCAGGCGTTCGAGTTTCAACGTGACGCGGCCGTCCTCCTCGGGCCAGACGATACCGTCGGGGCGCAACGCATACGCCGCGCGCACCACATCGATCAAATCCCAGCGACTGTTGCCGCCCTGCCACTCCCGCGCATACGGGTCGAAGAAATTCCGGTACAGGCTGTAACGGGTCATTTCATCGTCGAAGCGCAAGGTGTTGTAACCGGCACCACAGGTTCCGGGGGCCGCGAGCTGCGCATGCACCCGGGTCATGAAGTCGGCCTCACTCAGGCCCTGTTCTGCCAGGCGGCCGGGAGTGATGCCGGTAATCACGCACGCCGCCGGGTGAGGCAGGATATCGTCGCTCGGCTGACAGTAGAGATTGACTGGCTCGTCGATCTCGTTGAGGTCAAAGTCGGTGCGAATCCCGGCCACTTGCAGCGGACGGTCGCAGCGCGGTGTGATGCCAGTGGTTTCGTAGTCGTACCAGAAGATGGAGGTCACGGGGCGTTCCTGAACTTGAGACGGGCGAAGTCTAGGCGCTCAAGCGCGGCGCCGACCAGCAATCTTGCTATTCAAGCATTTCTCGTTGATACCTTGTCATACATAGTTATGTCGTTTGCTCTACGAAGGCTGCTAGCATCGAAACCGTATTGAATCCGACCATCAGGTTGCTCATGCGCAAGACTTCAGCACTGCCAAGGAAAGCAACGCTGCCCCCGCCACTGGACACGCGGTATCAGGTTGAAACGCCGGAAGGCATCGATCTGCCTCTGCGACCTGCCGGGTTGATGCCCCGTGTACTGGCATTTACCGTCGACCTTGGGGTACGCGGGCTGGTGCTGGGTCTGCTGTTCATTGCCCTGGCCTTTCTGGGGAAACTCGGCGTCGGGTTGGGCTCGGTGCTGCTGTTTCTGGTCAGTTGGTGGTACATGGTGCTGTTCGAAGTCCTCAACCAGGGCTGCTCGCCCGGTAAACAGCTGATGGGGTTGCGCGTCGTGCATGACGATGGAACGCCCATTGGCTGGTCGGCCTCACTGATCCGCAATCTGTTGCGGTTCGTCGACATGCTGCCGTTTGGCTACGCCCTCGGTGCCATCAGTTGCCTGCAGCATCCGACTTTCAAACGGCTGGGCGATATTGCCGCCGGCACGCTGGTGATCTACCGCGAGCAACCGGTCACCCGACCACAGATACCGCTGGCCCTGGCGCTGCCCCCGTCTTTTGCGCTGACCCTCAATGAGCAACGCGCGGTGCTGGGTTTCGCCGAGCGTCAGGCGGAGCTTTCCAGCGAGCGGGTCAATGAGCTGGCCGCCATCCTGGCCGAGCCGCTCCACGTTGCACCGTCCCACGCGGTCGCCGAACTCAATGGCATCGCTCGCGGTCTGCTGGGGCCGACATGAAACAGAGCCTTTTCGAAAGTCGCCATCAACCTGAGTGGGATCGATTTGCCCAACGGCTCGATCTGCTCGAGCGCGGTAAAGCCGACGCCAATGGCTTCACCTCGTTCCCCAAGGATTATCGACGGCTATGCCAGCACCTCGCACTGGCCCAGGAGCGCGGCTACAGCAGCTTTCTGATCGACCCCTTGCAACAGCTGGTACTGCGTGGACACCAACAACTTTATCGGTATCGCAGCCGGGTCGGCGCCCAGCTGCTGGCCTTTGTCCTTGCCGACTTCCCTCGACTGGTCCGAGCGCAATGGCCCTTTGTACTGGTCGCCAGCCTGCTGTTTTTCGGCTCGCTGATCGGCATCGGTCTGCTGGTGTACCGGTTCCCCGAGCTGGTCTACAGCCTGATCCCGGTCGAACAGGTTGCCGAGATGCAAAGCATGTACGACCCGATGGCCGGTCACCTGGGGCGCGCGGCGGAACGTGCCGCCAGTGATGACTGGGTGATGTTCGGTTACTACATCATGCACAACATCGGCATCGCCTTTCAGACCTTCGCCAGCGGTTTGCTGTTTGGCCTGGGCAGCGTGTTTTTCCTGTTCTTCAACGGCTTGATGATCGGTGCGGTTGCTGGCCATCTGACGCACATCGGCTACGGGGAAAACTTCTGGTCATTCGTCGTCGGCCACGGCGCCTTCGAACTCAGCGCCATCGCCCTGGCCGGTGCGGCAGGCCTGCAACTGGGCTGGGCGCTGATCGCTCCCGGCCGTTTGCCACGCGGTGAAGCGCTGCGTTTGGCGGCGCGCAAAAGCGTATCGATGATCTGCGGCGTCATGCTGTTTCTGCTGATTGCCGCGTTCATCGAAGCCTACTGGTCATCCCGTACCGGACCTGCGCCGCTGATCAAATACCTGGTGGGCGTGGTCCTTTGGCTGGTGGTGGCGATTTACCTGATATTTGCCGGACGCACACGCCATGCGCCTGACTGACGCCAGCGTGGTCATTCGCCCTCGTACCACTTGGGAAGCCATGGACCTCGGCGTTCTGCTGAGCCAGCAACATCGCCGCCTGTTGATGACCAGTTGGGCCATCGTCACGCTGCCGGTTTTTGCCCTGCTGAGCCTGTTGCTGTGGGACTCGCCCACGATGGCCGTGCTGCTGTTCTGGTGGTTGAAACCGGCCTTCGAACGACTACCGCTGTACATCCTCTCCAGCGCCCTGTTCGGCGAAACCCCGACCTTGAAGCAGGCGCTGCGCCAATGGCCACGCCTGCTCAAACCACAGTTACTGGCCAGCCTGACCTGGCGCCGCCTTGGCCTGAGCCGCAGCTTCATCATGCCGGTCGTACAACTTGAAGGGCTCAGCGGCCTGGAACGCCAGCAGCGCCTGGCCGTGCTGCAACAACGCGATGCTGGCGCCGCACGCTGGATGACGCTGATCGGCGCTCATCTGGAAGCTGCCTTGTGGATCGGTCTGATGGTGCTGTTCTATCTATTGCTGCCCGCGCAAATCGAACTGGACTGGGACTGGCAAACGCTGATCGCCGCCACCGAGCAAGACTGGCTCTGGCTGGACCACCTGATCAATGCGCTTTACGCGTTGATCCTGATCGTCTGGGAACCGATCTATGTCGCCTGCGGTTTCAGCTTGTACCTGAACCGTCGCACCCGGCTCGAAGCCTGGGATATCGAACTGGTGTTCCGCCGCCTGCGCCAACGCCTGAGCAGCGTCGCGGCCAGCCTGCTGATGGTCGGGTTGCTGTGGCTACCCGCAGCTCAGCCACTCTGGGCCGCCGAACCCGTCGACGCCCCGGACAGCCCGCGCCTGCTCCAGCAACCGCTGACCAGCCAGGCCGCCAGCAACAGCATCAAAGCCATACTCGACGCGCCACCGTTCAAGAATCCGCAGACCGTCACCCACTATCGCTTCGGTGAAGAACAGCCCGATCAACCCGCCAACGCTGAAACACCGGGTTGGCTCAAAGCGTTTTTCGCACTGTTCGACAGTCAGCGTTTCGCCAATCTGGCGCAAGTCATCGAGGTGCTGCTGTGGGCGAGCGTCATCGGCGCCATCGCGCTGCTGATCTGGCGCTACCGCGACTGGCTACAGACCTTTGTCAGTCGCCAGCCAAAACCGCGCACTAGGCCCGCCCACCCGACGCCGCCGCAATTGTTTGGCCTTGATCTCAACCGCGAAACCCTGCCAGACGATATCGCCGCCAGTGTTGAAAACCTTTGGCTGACCCAGCCTCGTGAAGCCCTCGGGTTGCTCTATCGAGCACTGCTCAGCCGTTTGCTGCACGATTTCGATCTGCCACTCAAAGCCGCCGACACCGAGGGCCAGGTGCTGGAACGTGTCCAGCAGTTGCAACAACCGGCCCTGCAAGCCTTCAGCAACACATTGACCGTGCACTGGCAGAACATGGCCTACGGGCATCGCCTGCCACCAGTGCACCTGCAACAGGAACTGTGTAATGAGTGGCGAGCGTTGTTCGGCCCGGGAGCCACGCGTTGAACCGGCGAATGCTGACCCTCGGCCTGCTGATCGCCGGGCTGCTCGGTGCATTGGGCGTTTATCTGTACCAGCAGGCCACTCCCTACCAGGAAGTCATCGACCACGGCCCTTCCCCCGAAGCCCGAGCCAACCCATATCTGGCGGCCGAACACTTCTTGCGTAAACAAGGGCTGACGGTGACTCACGCCAACAGCCTGGACATTTTGCCGCTGCTGGAACCGCGTCAGCACAGCCTGTTACTGCTCGGCGATCGCGCCAACATGACCCCGCGCCAGGCCGATCAAGTGCTGAACTGGACCCGCGCCGGTGGACGTTTGCTGTTCGTGGCCGAAGCCTTGTGGGATGAAAAAACCGGTAAAAGTGGCGACTTGCTGCTCGACCAGGTGCAACTGCATCAATCCATGAGCAAAGACCTTGGCAACCCACCGCCCGATGCCGAAGCAGATCCTTACCCGAACCTGACCAAACTCTATCTCGAAGACGAAGACGCCCCGGCCTATGCCAGCTTCGACCCGCAGTTTCATCTCGACGACCCGAAAAACCTCGCCCAGTCCTGGGCCAACAGCGCCTTGACCACCCACATGATGCAACTCAGCTACGGCCTGGGCTCCATCACGGTGGTCACCGACGCCGAACTGTGGAAAACCCCGAACATCGGTCAATACGACAACGCCTGGCTGCTCTGGTATCTGTATTCGGACACGGGCGTGACCCTGCTCTTCAATATTGATCACGACAACGTGCTGACCTTGCTGCTGCGTTATTTCCCTCAGGCACTGGTGGCGCTCGCCGCGTTGACGGGCCTGTGGATCTGGCATGTCGGGTTACGCCAGGGACCCTTGCAGGCACCGACACCCAAAAACCGCCGGCAACTTCAGGAGCACTTGCGCGCCAGCGCTGACTTCATGTTGCGGCGCGGCGGCCAGGACAATCTGCTGCTTGGCCTGCAACACGACGTGTTGCGCCGGGCCCGACATCGTCACCCGGGCTTCGAACAACTCGGCGTTGCCGAACAATGGCAGGTGCTCGCACGCCTGACCGGTCAACCGACCCGCGCCATCAGCCAGGCACTCAGCCCACGGTCCAGACAGCGGCTCTCCAGCGCCGACTTCAGCCGTCAGGTCGCCCACCTGCAAACTCTCAGGAATGCCTTATGAATGAACCTATCGAGCCCGTCGGCCAGACCCACGCCGCCCAACAGCGCCAGCGCGCCAGCCAACTCGCGCAAGCCGTGCGCCTTGAGTTGCAAAAGGCTGTCATCGGCCAGGACACGGTGATCGACGATGTGCTCACCGCGCTGATTGCCGGCGGCCATGTGCTGCTCGAGGGCGTTCCGGGGCTGGGCAAAACCTTGCTGGTACGAGCGCTTGCTCGTTGCTTCGGTGGCGAGTTCGCGCGGATTCAATTCACCCCGGACCTGATGCCCAGCGACGTCACCGGGCATGCGGTGTACGACCTGCAAACCGAGCAGTTCAAATTGCGCAAGGGCCCGCTGTTCACCAACCTGCTGCTGGCTGACGAAATCAACCGCGCACCGGCGAAAACCCAAGCGGCACTGCTCGAAGCCATGCAGGAGCGCCAGGTCACTCTCGAAGGCCGCGCCCTGCCCATCGCGCAACCTTTCATGGTGCTGGCGACGCAAAACCCGATCGAACAGGAAGGCACTTACCCCCTGCCCGAAGCGGAGCTCGACCGTTTCATGCTCAAGGTGCGCATGGACTACCCCGACGCCGATCAGGAGCTGAACATGGTCCGTCAGGTCAGCCGCTCGACCCGCGCCGACATGCTCGACGTGCAACCGCTGCGTACCGTCCTGCAAGCCAAGGATGTACTGGCCTTGCAACGGATCGCCAGCGACCTGCCGCTGGACGAACAGGTGCTGGACTACGCGGTACGCCTGGCGCGCACCACTCGCAGCTGGCCCGGCCTGACCCTTGGCGCCGGCCCACGGGCCAGCATCGCGCTGGTGCGGGTAGCCCGGGCACGGGCGTTGCTGCGCGGTGGCGAGTTCGTGATTCCGGACGACATCAAAGGCTGCGCGCTGGCCGTGCTGCGCCATCGCGTGCGAATCGCCCCGGAGCTGGACATCGAAGGGCTGGAGGTCGATCAAGTGCTCAAGCAACTGCTCGATCAGGTTCCGGCGCCGAGGATATGAGGGATAGCCGTTTGGCTCGGGTTCAGTGGGACGCCGGGAAAGATCGCAGCCTGCGGCAGCTCCTACGGGATCGCGCAGGCCACCGTAATACGGTCGGCGTAGGAGCAGCCGCAGGCTGCGATCCTTTGATCTTCCGTGTGCATGATCCCTTCAACGAGTCACAGGGTTGCGAAAGATGAAACCCACCCGCCTCTTGCTGATCTGGCTCGCCGCCCTGCTCGGCCTGAGTATCGTGCTCGGCACACTCCGGGCGCTGGGCGTCAGCGTTGCGCCGAGCCTGCTGTCGATCAACTGGGGTTTGCTGTTGGCGTTGTTACTGCTGGCGCTGCTCGATGCCGTTCGGCTGATGCGCCTGCCTTCGCCCAGGGTGCAACGCCAGATGCCCGGCAGTCTTGCGCTTGGGCGCTGGGGTGAAGTCTATGTGGAGATTGCGCACGACTATTCGCAGCCACTGAAGGTGCAACTGTTCGACCACGTCCCCGACGGTCTGAGCTTCGAACACCTGCCGCAATCGGTCGAACTGCAACCCGGCCAACACAGCCAGCTCAGCTACCGCCTGCACCCTCTGCGGCGCGGCCATTTCGGCTTCGAGTGCTGCGAAATCAACCTGCCCAGCCCATTCGGTTTATGGTCCGCCCGACGCTACCTGAACGTCAGCGACAGCACCCGCGTCTACCCGGATTTCGCCCGTCTGTATGGCGCGCAGTTACTGGCCGTCGACAACTGGCTCAGCCAGCTCGGCGTCCGCCAGCGCCAGCGTCGCGGGTTGGGTCTGGAGTTTCATCAGTTGCGTGAGTTTCGCGAAGGCGACAGCCTGCGGCAGATCGACTGGAAAGCCACCGCCCGCCAGCGCACTCCAATTGCCCGGGAGTACCAGGACGAGCGCGACCAGCAAATCATCTTCCTGCTCGACTGCGGCCGCCGGATGCGCAGCCAGGACGGTGAACTGGCGCATTTCGACCATGCGCTCAATGCCTGCCTGCTGCTCAGCTACGTGGCGTTACGTCAGGGCGATGCGGTGGGCCTCTGCACCTTCGCCGGCGATCGACAACGCTACCTCGCCCCGGTCAAAGGCAGCGGCCAGCTCAACGTGTTGCTCAATGCCGTTTATGACCTTGACAGCAGCCAGCGCCCCGCCGACTACCAGGCCGCCGCCAGCCAGTTACTCGCCCGGCAAAAACGTCGGGCGCTGGTGGTACTGGTGACCAACCTGCGCGATGAAGACGATGAAGAATTGCTCAGCGCCGTCAAACGCATTGGTAAACAACACCGGGTGCTGGTGGCGAGCTTGCGCGAAGAGGTGCTCGACACGGTGCGGCAAATGCCGGTGCACACCCTCGACGAAGCCCTCGCCTATTGCGGCACGGTGGACTACTTGAACGCCAGGGCCGAACGCCATGAGCGCTTGAGTGCTCATGGCGTGCCGGTGCTGGATGTGCGGCCTCGTGAACTGGGCGCTGAACTGGTGACGCAGTATTTGAGCTGGAAGAAAGCCGGGGTGCTCTAAAGATCTCACCACAACCACATGACCGGCCTGAGGCTACAAATCCTTGCGCCGCAGCCTACAGATCCGCCAGAATCCGCCGGCTTGTGCGCCTTGTCCGCCACGGCTAACGTGAGTCCTGTCGCTGCCCATCAGCGATCGGGTTTAGTCGCCCGTGGTTGTAAGTAAGGTGCACAGGCATCATCCCGTCAGGTATTCCCATCCCTGCACGTTATGGTGGCTGTGCGCAGGGCGCCCTCGGGCGCGCCGGCTTCTTACTTCCCCGGTCGACTAACCTGCGTACAGCCGCCACCCCATTCGTTTAGTCGCGAATCGGTGGCAGCCCCATTAAAAGGAAGTAATAAAATGTTCAAAGCCACACCGAATCCCCCCGAAACAGACCCCGTTTCCCCCTACGCCTCCCTCGACTCGAAAGAGCTCCACGCCGCCGCGCACCGTGCGCTCGATCATTACCTGGTACTGCCTGAAACCAAACAATTGCTGGCCGACCGACGTCCCAGCTGCATTTTCGTCATCGCCCCCGACGTCGACAGCGAAACCCTGCTGGCCCATGCCAGCGAAACCCTCGCCTCGGCCAACGTCATGGCCAGCGATCTGGCATTCGACCTCGACGGTCCCAAGCGCAATACCGCACTGGCGATTCAACAGATGATTTCTCTGGCCGAGTTGGCGGTGAATCGCGCACTGGATCACCTCGATCCACCTGAAACCGCGTAGGAGCTGGCGCAGCCTGCGATCTTTTGCCAGTGCCGGGAATGCCGAAAATCAAGATCAAATGATCGCAGCCTATACCGTGTAGGAGCTGCCGAAGGCTGCGATCTTTTGATCTTCCGATTTGCAGATAAGGCTTAAACCGAAGCCGGCAGCGGATAAAAGCTGAAGTACTGTCGCAAGGCGCTCACCAGTTGCCCATATTCGGGCGGTGCGCGTTGCACCTCGAAACCGGCGTCGTAATGCTGGGGGGTGGCGTCTTCATGGCACCACAGGCAACAGGCGCGCAGGTCGATCACCTGCAAAATGCCCTCGCTGGCGGGAATTTTCAGGCGCAGCTCAAACGCTGCGCCGACCATCATCGGCAATGGGCAGATGAGCATCAGACCATCTTCGGAGAGACTGCCGATAAAGCCGACGGGTTTGTCGGTGACGCTGTTGAACACTCTCAGAAAATACGGCAGTTGATGCCGCTCGATCCGGCGGTCGGTGAACATGCTGAGTATCGCCATGGAAAGGCCCTTAAGCAGAGCCGCACTACTACTTCGCAACGGACCTGTGGCAGGTGCGCTGTCCCCGATCCTGGTGCGAACGTCACTGTGGCACGCTCGCTTTACCGCTGCCGTTCACGGGTGTTACCGCGTTTAGGTTGAACATTCTAAAACGCGCTAATCGAAGATTAGCTCAAGGCTGGCGCGCGCACACTAATGCCCGTCAGTTAAGGAAATACACTCCGTAAAACGAAGCAAATCCAGAGTGGGAGCGAGCCTGCTCGCGATGACGGTTTTACATTCGGCATCAATGGTTACTGTCACACCGCTATCGCGAGCAGGCTCGCTCCCACATTCGATTTTTGCCTTGTGTTCGCTTAACTGACTGGCATCAGGCACTTACCCGGCCTTTGTTACAAAGGCGCGGGCATGCTTTTGGCGCTGCTGCGCGGCGGGTACCAGCCCAGCGATTGCAAGGTTTCCAGGCGCGCTCGGGCACGGTAGGCGTATTCGTTGTCCGGGTACTGGGCGATGATGAACTGGTAGGTCTGGGCCGCATCCACGTAGAGCTTCTGGCGTTCCAGGCACTGGCCGCGCAGCATCGACACTTCCGGCTGTATATAGCGCCGCGCCCGGCTGGCGCGGTCGACCTGGGACAATTCGAGCATCGCGTCCTCGCAGTTGCCACGGTCATAGGCGCGGTAGGCGTTGTTCAAATGATGGTCCATAGACCAACGGGTGCAGCCCACGGCACTGAGGGCAAGGGCGGCAATGAGCACGAATCGCATGGGGGTTCTCCTGTCTTGAGCTCTGTATCGACCCGTTGGTGGAAATCTTCAGGATTGTTCGTTTAAAGAAACAAGCGAATAACGAAAACAAACGAATAATAAGTAGTGCAAACGAACAATGACTACAACCGCAGACCATAGTAGCCTCACTCAGCGCTTGAACTCAGGAGTCTCTGCATGACCGTCCGTCGTACCAAAATCGTCGCTACCCTTGGCCCGGCCAGTAACTCGCCGGAAGTTCTCGAACAGCTGATTCTGGCTGGCCTGGACGTCGCCCGCTTGAACTTCTCCCACGGCACCCCGGACGAGCACAAAGCTCGCGCCAAGCTGGTGCGCGACCTCGCCGCCAAGCACGGCCGCTTCGTTGCCCTGCTGGGTGACCTGCAAGGCCCGAAAATCCGTATCGCCAAGTTCGCCAACAAGCGCATCGAGCTGAAGATCGGTGATCAATTCACCTTCTCCACCAGCCATCCGCTGACCGAAGGCAACCAGCAAGTGGTCGGCATCGACTACCCGGACCTGGTCAAGGATTGCGGCGTGGGCGACGAGCTGCTGCTCGACGACGGCCGCGTGGTGATGCGCGTCGATACCGCCACCGCCACCGAACTGCATTGCACCGTGACCATCGGCGGCCCGCTGTCGGACCATAAAGGCATCAACCGTCGCGGTGGCGGCCTGACCGCCCCGGCCCTGACTGAAAAAGACAAGGCTGACATCAAGCTCGCCGCGGAAATGGAAGTCGACTACCTCGCGGTGTCCTTCCCGCGTGACGCCGCCGACATGGAATACGCCCGCAAACTGCGTGACGAGGCCGGCGGTACTGCCTGGTTGGTGGCGAAGATCGAACGCGCCGAAGCCGTGGCCGACGACGAAACCCTCGACGGTCTGATCAAGGCTTCCGACGCGGTGATGGTCGCCCGTGGTGACCTCGGTGTGGAAATCGGCGACGCCGAGCTGGTGGGGATTCAGAAGAAGATCATCCTGCACGCACGCCGCCACAACAAAGCGGTGATCGTCGCGACCCAGATGATGGAGTCGATGATCCAGAACCCGATGCCAACCCGCGCTGAAGTGTCCGACGTGGCCAACGCCGTGCTCGACTACACCGACGCCGTGATGCTCTCGGCAGAAAGCGCCGCCGGCCAGTACCCGCTCGAAGCGGTCGAGGCCATGGCGCGGATTTGCATCGGCGCTGAAAAGCACCCGACCAGCAAAACCTCCAGCCACCGCATCGGTAAAGTGTTCGAAAGCTGCGACCAGAGCATCGCGCTGGCCGCCATGTACACCGCCAACCACTTCCCGGGTGTGAAGGCGATCATCGCCCTGACCGAAAGTGGCTACACGCCGTTGATCATGTCGCGCATTCGTTCTTCGGTGCCGATCTACGCGTTCTCCCCGCACCGCGAAACCCAGGCCCGCGCGGCCATGTTCCGTGGCGTCTACACCGTACCGTTCGACCCGGCATCGTTGCCGCCCGAGCAAGTCAGCCAGGCCGCGATCGACGAGTTGCTCAAACTCGGCGTGGTCGAGAAAGGCGACTGGGTCATCCTGACCAAGGGCGACAGCTACCACACCATCGGTGGCACCAACGGCATGAAGATCCTGCACGTTGGCGACAAGATGGTCTGAGTTTCAGATCGCTGAAACGCAAAAGCCCCGCAGTTAACGCTGCGGGGCTTTTTTCGTTTCAAACCAGTCAGATAGGTGATTTCACCGGTTCTCACCTGTCAGATATGACAGTAGACAGTTCTTCTGCCCTGCCCCTTTAATCGATCTCGACCTTCTGCTATCGCTGTTATCAAGGCTTTCTCACGCTTGGCTGTTACGGCCTGTCATTGGCAGCTCTCGACGGATAACTCACTCCAATTAAAGGAATAGAACGATGAGCCAATACACAGCACTGACCGCTCGCGCCGCTGGTGACCTTGATCCCGCATTCGGCGAGAAGCACGATGGCAAAGTGGTTTTAAGATACTCCTCCAGCAACTATGCAACAGGCCGCTGCATAGCCGAAGGCCCTGACGGTAAAATTTACGTCGGCGGGAGCGCCGATCCCGAGCGGGAACAAAAAAATAAGTTCATCCTGTCCCGACTGCTGAAAGACGGCACCCTTGATCCTGCATTCGGCAATAACGGGCAAGTGTTCATCCCCTTTGCGCCCGAACAAAATGCTGCCTTGCGTCAGATTCATTTTTTGCATCACAACGGTGAAGAAAAAGTCCTGTTGTCCGGGATTGATTTGATAAAAGGCGAAAACGTGCTGGCTCGTCTGCACAACGATGGACGCCTGGATCAGAGCTTCGGGATCGGTGGAAAATTGACGATCAAACTACCCACCCACGTTGCCAGCAGTCTCGAGCAGGACGCTGCGATCATGCACGCCAGTCATGACGCGCAAACACAGGGACATTGCACCGTACATGCACAGGGCAAGATCTATGTCGTGACACAGGTGCGTTCGCCGGTATGGATTGCCTCGGTAGCGATCTTGAGCCGCCTGCACCCCGATGGCTCTTTTGATACCAGCTTCAACAAGAGCGGCTATGTAGCCGTTACCAATCAATATTGGGGCAACAGCACCATCAACGATGTTCTGGTGCAGAACGGAAAAATCACCGTGTGCGGAACACTGAAGGGTGATGGCATGGTCACTCGCCTCAATGAGGATGGCAGCTTCGACACCTCTTTTGGTAAAGACGGCTTCGCGATCACGGAACATAGTTTCGAGTTCATGGCGTTGTCTACTCTTCCCGAAGGGCAAGTGATTGTCGCGGGTTGGAGCCACTCTCATACACCTCGTCGTGGCGTGCTGGCCTGCTTTGCAAATGATGGCCAACCAGACCCTGGGTTCAATGACGGGAAGATCCTGATTCAAGCCTTTGAAGAAGAGAGCGGTCTGATGTTTTTCGGTGTCGGCGTATCAGAAGGGAAAATCATCGCCTCGGGCAGATGGCTGCCAAAAACCGGCAAGGCCGGTTTTGGCGTCGCGCGCTACCTGAGTGACGGAACACTGGATCTGGATTTCGGACACGGTGCCGGTTGGGTCCACATCACTTTTGAAGATGCATATCCCATCGCAAATGCCATGACCCTTCAAAGCGACGGGAAGATCCTGGTCGTAGGTGATTCAGCTCCGTTCAGCACCGCCGCCGTCGTTGCCCGCTTCTTGAATGCCGCGCAGGGATAGGCGCCCCTCAAAGGCAACCCTCCGCCTGCCGAAGGGTTGCCTTGCTACCGACGGACAAATGCCGACAACGCCGCAATCGCTTCCGGCGAGTGCAGCCGCTGGATAAACAGGTTGCCCTCCTCCTCGATCACTTTGCGCAGCTGTTCACGGTCAGGAGTTTTCATCAGCTGTTTGCTGATGCGTACCGCTTCCGGCGCCAGTGTTTCGAAACGCAGCGCTATCTCTCGCGCCTTGGCCAACGCGGCCTCGCCAGTGGGCAGCGCGGCGGTGGCGATGCCCCAGGCGGCGGCCTGTTCACCGTTGAAGCCCTCGCCCAGCAGCAACAATTCGGCGGCTTTGGCCTGCCCCAGCAAGCGCGGCAGGATCAGGCTCGAACCAAACTCCGGGCACAGCCCGAGGTTGACGAACGGCATGCGCAACTTCGCGTCCGCGCTGATGTACACCAGATCGCAATGCAGCAGCAGGGTCGTGCCGATGCCCACAGCAGCGCCGGCCACGCCGGCGATCACCGGTTTGCGGCATTCCAGCAGGCTGCGCATGAACTGGAACACTGGACTTGCGAGATCACTCGGCGGCTCTTCGAGAAAATCGGCGATGTCGTTGCCGGCGGTAAAGCATTCGCTACTGCCGGTGATCAGGATGGCGTTGATCTCGGGGTCAGCGTCGGCCTGTTGCAGGGCGTCCGCCAACTGGCTGTACATGGCGCGGGTCAGGGCGTTTTTCTTGTCCGGGCGGTTCAGGCGCAAGGTCAGCAGCCCGCGCTCACGCTCCAGCAGGATGGCGTTCGTCATGGTGAGTCTCGTGAAAGTGATTTCGCGTTCAACCGCGAGGCACGAATACATCGGCCAACAGTTGATTGCGCGGCAGCCCCGCCAGATACAGGCGTCGGGCAAAGGCGTCGACACTGTCGGGGTGCCCGCAGAGTAAAGCCAGGGTTTGCCGGGAAACAAGGCGCAATTGCGCCAAAGCGGCTGTCAGCTCTGCCGCCGTCAGTAACTCGATACTCAGGTTGGGACGGTTCGCCGCCAGCGCCGCCAAGGGTTTGGCCAGGTAATGCTCGCTGGCATCATGGGCCAGGTGAATGACGCGGATCTCACCCTGATGATCCTGACGTAGTGCTTCACGCAACACGCCGAACAATGGCCCCAACCCGGTGCCAGCCGCCAGCAGCCACAGCGGCCGGGTTTGCCAATCGGGGTCGTAATGCAATGCGCCGCCACGCAATTCGCCCAGACGGATCGGGTCGCCGATGTTCAACTGGCGCGCCGCATCGCTGAATTCACCCGGCAAGCGGCAGTCGAGGTGAAACTCCAGAAAACGATCTTCCTGCGGCAGGCTGGCCAGTGAATACGGCCGCGCCACGTTGCCGGCCCACAGCACCAGATGCTGACCGGCCTGATAACGCAAGGGGCGCTCAGGCCGCAAACGCAGGCGCAACACACTGGGACTCAACCAATCGGCAGCCTCGACAGTGGCCGGTAAACCGTCACGCAGTGGATCGAACACCGCCACTTGCAGGTCGTCGACGACTTCACACTGACAGGCCAGGCGCCAACCTTGTTGACGCTGCTCGGCGCTCAGCGCATCGGGACGCCGGTCGCTGACCTCGCCTTTAAGGCAATGCACCAGGCACGCATGGCAACTGCCGGCCCGACAGCTGTAAGGCACGTGCATACCGTTCTGGTTCAAGGCATCGAGCAGGTTGCTGCCCTCCGCCACCGACCACTGACGATCGCCAACACGTAATTCAGGCATCGGCGTTTTCCCAGGCCGCGGCGCAGCGATTGCGACCGTCACGCTTGGCGCGGTAAAGCGCCTGATCGGCACGCTGCAAGGCGTCATCCAGATTGTCACCCGGTTCCAGCAAGGTCATACCGGCGGACAAACTCAGGTCGCGCACATTCAGGCCGATCAACTCGACTTCGGTAAAGGCAATGCGCAGCCGCTCGCAACAGGAGGTCAGGCGCTCGGGATCGCAATCGGGTAGCAACAACACAAATTCCTCGCCGCCGTAGCGCGCCAGTACATCGTCTTCGCGCAGGCAGGCCGTGGCGACGGCGGCGAACGCTTGCAAAACCTGGTCGCCGGCTGCGTGGCCATGCCGATCATTGATGCGTTTGAAATGGTCGAGGTCAACCAGCGCCAGGCCATGCACCACGCCCTCTTCCATGCTGTGCAGTTCGCGTGAGGCCAGGCGTAGAAAATGCCGGCGGTTGAACAGCCCGGTGAGTTCGTCGGTGGCCACCAGGTCTTCAAGCTGGCGCATCATCCCGCGCAACGTTACCTGGTGCGCCTGCAAGGCAAACCGTCGCTGGCGCATGCGTTGCCGCGAGGTCTGAACGTAGTTGGCATACAGCGCCAGCCAGACCAGCACGATGAACAACACGCAGACTTGCAGCGCCGCCAGCGCCGGATCAGCCAGTTCGAAGTGATAGCCTTCCCAGAGGTTGAGGCTCGCAAAGCTGATAAAAACCAATACCGCACATCGGACAAAGGCCCGGCGCGGTAGATGGAACAGGCCGAATAACAGAATCAACAGGTAAAACACCAGAAAGGCGCCACGGGCCGAGTCCAGGTGAGCGATCAGCCAGGTCTGCCAGCCAAGCCCCAGGAGTACCTGAACTTCAGTCAGGCTGGGGTCGGCAAAGCGCAGATTGCGCCCGGTGAAAAACACCGCGAACAACACCGACTGGCTGAGCATCACCAGCACTGTACCGATCAGCGCGCCGCGCACCGGCCCTTGATAATGTCCACTGAGTATCGCCAGCCACAGCAGCAATAACGCCAGCGCATAGGTGCCCGCCGCCAGAATAAAGCGCTTGAGCAACAGACTCTGGAGAGCGTTATGGGCCAATCGTTGACTCACCGTACAGAGGGGGCTGACAAGAGTGTCCTGCCCTGAAATTCCAGATGTAACTTTAGTGTTGCACCTCAAGAATGACCATTCAATTTTTGGGCAATAGATCGTACACCAGCGCCCCGTAGGAGCTGCCGAAGGCTGCGATCTTTTCGTTCGCCGCGCGAGAAGCAAGTGACGCAAGTGACGCAAGTGTGGCAAGAGAGATAGACGACCTTCGTTTGATCGCCAACGGATGTGCCGCAACCCGAGGCGCGTTATACTGCCGCGCCTTTTTAGCGTCGCGCCAGCAACCCCGGCGTGCCTTGAAAGGTGTTTGCAGCCGACCGATGCACCCCAACTGCAAGCACCTTATTGAATGTTCCCGTCTTTTAGAGGAGCGCGACTCATGACCGTGATCAAGCAAGACGACCTGATTCAGAGCGTTGCCGACGCCCTGCAGTTCATTTCCTATTACCACCCCGTGGATTTCATCCAGGCGATGCACGAGGCCTACCTGCGTGAAGAGTCGCCGGCAGCCCGCGACTCGATGGCGCAGATCCTGATCAACTCGCGCATGTGCGCCACCGGCCACCGTCCGATCTGCCAGGACACCGGCATCGTCACCGTGTTCGTCCGCGTGGGCATGGACGTGCGCTGGGATGGCGCGACCATGGGCCTGGACGACATGATCAACGAAGGCGTGCGTCGCGCCTACAACCTGCCGGAAAACGTCCTGCGGGCTTCGATCCTCGCCGACCCGGCGGGCGCTCGCAAGAACACCAAGGACAACACCCCGGCGGTGATCCACTATTCGATCGTTCCGGGTAACACCGTGGAAGTCGACGTGGCAGCCAAGGGCGGCGGCTCCGAGAACAAGTCGAAAATGGCCATGCTCAACCCGTCCGACTCGATCGTTGACTGGGTGCTGAAAACCGTTCCGGAAATGGGCGCTGGCTGGTGCCCACCGGGCATGCTCGGCATCGGCATCGGCGGCACCGCCGAGAAAGCCGCGGTGATGGCCAAGGAAGTGTTGATGGAATCCATCGACATCCACGAGCTGAAAAAGCGCGGCCCGTCCAACCGTATCGAAGAGATGCGCCTGGAGCTGTTCGAGAAGGTCAACCAACTGGGCATCGGCGCCCAGGGCCTGGGTGGCCTGACCACCGTGCTCGACGTGAAGATCATGGATTACCCGACCCACGCCGCTTCGTTGCCGGTGTGCATGATCCCTAACTGCGCCGCCACCCGTCACGCGCACTTCGTGCTCGACGGTTCCGGCCCGGCGTCGCTGGAAGCGCCACCGCTGGACGCCTACCCGGAAATCGTCTGGGAAGCCGGCCCATCGGCTCGCCGTGTCAACCTCGACACCCTGACGCCTGAAGACGTGCAGAGCTGGAAGCCGGGCGAAACCGTCCTGCTGAACGGCAAGATGCTCACCGGTCGCGACGCCGCGCACAAGCGCATGGTCGAGATGCTGAACAAGGGTGAAACCCTGCCGGTGGACCTCAAGGGTCGCTTCATCTACTACGTCGGCCCGGTTGATCCGGTGCGCGAAGAAGTGGTTGGCCCGGCTGGCCCGACCACCGCGACGCGGATGGACAAGTTCACTCGCCAGATCCTCGAGCAAACCGGCCTGTTGGGCATGATCGGTAAATCCGAACGCGGCCCGACCGCGATCGAAGCGATCAAGGACCACAAGGCGGTTTACCTGATGGCAGTGGGTGGCGCGGCTTACCTGGTGGCGCAAGCGATCAAGAAGTCCCGCGTGGTGGCTTTCGCCGAACTGGGCATGGAAGCGATCTACGAGTTCGACGTCAAAGACATGCCAGTGACCGTTGCGGTCGACAGCAAGGGCGAGTCGGTACACATCACCGGCCCGGCCATCTGGCAGAAGAAAATCAGTGAAAGCCTGGCGGTAGAAGTGCAGTAAGCCTTTAACCGCTAGAAAAACAAAGCCGCACTGTTTGCAAAAACAGCGCGGCTTTTTTGTTATCCATGTCGAGCTAGCCGACGGTGTCTTTGGTCAAGTCCTCCTGCACCGCTGCATGCTATGGTGCCCGCCCTTATTCCTGTCTTTTTCCTACAGCATGCTGCCGACTTCTCGTACCCTGCGTTTGTCGTTGTACACCCTGCTGATCCTCGCCGGTGCGGCCCTCGCAGCAGGGCTTGCCATGCGTCACGCCGAACGCCAGGCCCAGGTAGACGATGCCGCCCGCGCCAATCAGCAACTGGCGCTGTACGCCAATTCCCTGCACACCCTGATCGAACGCTACCGCGCCCTGCCCGCCGTGCTGGCGCTGGACCCGGAGCTGCGTTCGGCGCTCGATGGCCCGGTGAGCCCGGAACAGCAAGACGCGTTGAACCGCAAACTGGAGAAGATCAACGGTGCGGCGCAGTCGTCCACCCTGGAACTGCTGAATCACACAGGGCTGGCCGTGGCCGCCAGTAACTGGCGTTTGCCCAGCAGTTACGTTGGCCACAACTACGGCTTCCGCCCCTACTTCAGCCAGACCCGCAGTCAGGGCACCGGGCGCTTTTATGCGGTGGGCGTGACCAGTGGTATTCCCGGCTATTTCCTGTCCAGTGCGGTGACCGGTGACAACGGCGAGTTTCTCGGCGCCATGGTGGTGAAACTCGAGTTTCCGGAACTGGAGCGCGAATGGCGTCAGGGCAGCGATACCCTGCTGGTCAGCGATGCGCGGGGCATTGTGTTCATTGCCAATCAACCAGGGTGGCGTTATCGGCTGCTGGGCACGCTGTCGGACACTGATCGCGCCGAGCTTAAAACCACGCGCCAATACGATAAGCAGCCGCTGATCCCGCTCGACCATCAACCGCTTCGGCACTTTGACCAGAACAGTTATCTGGCCCGCGTCGACGGCCCCGATGGCGCGGCGGATTACCTGTGGGAATCGCTGCCCCTGAGCGCCGAAGGCTGGACCCTTCATCTGTTACGGCGCCCGCAGATAGCCTTCGAAGATTTGCGTAACGCCGGGCTGGCCGCCGCCGGGGGGTGGTTGACACTGGTGTTCCTGCTGCTGTTCCTCAACCAGCGTTGGCGTCTGGCCAGGTTGCGCCAGCGCAGCCGCGAAGAGCTCGAACGCCTGGTCGAGGAACGCACTCGCGATCTGCGCACCGCGCAGGACGGTCTGGTGCAATCGGCCAAGCTCGCGGCGCTGGGGCAGATGTCGGCGGCGCTGGCCCATGAAATCAACCAGCCACTCACCGCCCAGCGCATGCAGCTGGCGACCTTGCGCCTGTTGCTCGATCACGGTCGGGTCGACGATGCTTATAAAGCGCTGAAACCGGTGGATGAGATGCTGACGCGCATGGCGGCGATCACTGGCCACCTGAAAACCTTCGCACGTAAAAGCCCCAGCGGTTTGCGC
The DNA here is from genome assembly GCF_058799675.1 of Pseudomonas sp. GW822-FHT06B12. Lineage (NCBI taxonomy): Bacteria > Pseudomonadati > Pseudomonadota > Gammaproteobacteria > Pseudomonadales > Pseudomonadaceae > Pseudomonas > Pseudomonas sp. GW822-FHT06B12. The sequence goes on along the minus strand of NZ_JBXALR010000006.1, from coordinate 418,702 downwards.
GAGCGTCTGGACCTGGCATCGGTGGTCGATCAATCGCTGCAGTTGCTCGACGCTCGGCTGCGCGATGAACAGATCGACTGCGTATTGCACCTGAGTCGCCCGGCCTGGGTTCGCGGCGATGCGATTCGCCTGGAACAGGTGCTGATCAATCTGCTGCGCAACGCCCTCGACGCAATGCGTGAAAAACCGCTCAAGCGCCTGGAAATCCGCCTTGAAGCCGATGAGCAGTTATGGCGCCTGACGGTGGCCGACAACGGCGGTGGTATTGCGCAGCAGGATCTGCCGAATGTCTTCGATCCGTTCTTCACCACCAAACCGGTAGGTGATGGCCTGGGCCTCGGGCTGGCGGTATCGTTCGCCATCGTGCATGAGCTTGGCGGTCGCCTGAGTGCCGACAATCACGGCGACGGCGCCGTCTTCACCCTCACTTTGCCCATCGATCTGGAGGCGCACATTCAATGTTGAACGCGGTGATCGTGGTCGATGACGAACGCAGTATTCGTGATGCCGTCGAACAGTGGCTGAGCCTCTCGGGGTTCGAGGTGCAACTGTTCAGCCGCGCTGATGAATGCCTGGCGCAGCTGTCGGCGAATTTTCCCGGAGTGATCCTCAGCGACGTGCGCATGCCCGGCATGACCGGCCTGGAGCTCTTGGCTCGGTTGCAGCAGGTGGACGCCGATTTGCCAGTGATTCTGCTGACCGGTCACGGCGATGTGCCAATGGCCGTCGAAGCCATGCGCGATGGCGCCTACGACTTCCTCGAAAAGCCCTTCAGCCCCGAGACCTTGCTCAGCAGCCTGCGCCGCGCGCTGGACAAACGTCGGCTGGTGCTGGAAAACCGCGCCTTGCACGAGCAGGCCGATAACCGCAGCAAACTCGACGCCAGCCTGCTCGGCGTCTCCCGGGGTTTGCAGACCCTGCGCCGGCAAGTGCTGGACCTCGCGGCGTTGCCGGTGAACGTGTTGATCCGTGGTGAAACCGGCAGCGGCAAAGAGCTGGTCGCCCGCTGCCTGCATGACTTTGGTCCGCGCGCCGACAAACCATTCGTGGCGTTGAACTGTGCGGCGATCCCCGAGCAGTTGTTCGAAGCCGAGTTGTTCGGTCATGAAAGCGGCGCCTTCACCGGTGCTCAGGGCAAGCGTATCGGCAAGCTGGAATACGCCGATGGCGGTACCTTGTTCCTCGATGAAATCGAAAGCATGCCGCTGGCTCAACAGGTCAAATTGCTGCGGGTGTTGCAGGAGCAAAAGCTCGAACGGCTAGGCTCCAACCAGAGCATTCACGTGGACCTGCGGATCATCGCCGCGACCAAACCCGACCTGCTGGATGAAGCCCGCGCCGGGCGTTTTCGCGAAGACCTGGCGTATCGGCTGAATGTCGCGGAACTGCGTTTGCCACCGTTGCGCGAACGGCGTGAGGACATTCCATTGTTGTTCGAACACTTCGCTCATGCCGCCGCGCAGCGGCTGGGACGCAGCTTTCCACCGCTCAGTGGCCCGCAGCTGAGTCGGTTGCTGAGCCACGACTGGCCGGGCAACGTGCGCGAATTGGCGAACGTTGCCGAGCGTCAGGTGCTGGGCCTGGGTGAGCCGGAACCGGTCGGCATCGAACCCGGCCAGTCCCTCGCCGCCCAGCAGGAAGCCTTCGAAGCACACTGCCTGCGGGCCGCACTGACCCGGCATAAGGGCGATATCAAAGCCGTGCTGGAAGAGCTGCAACTGCCGCGCCGGACCTTCAATGAAAAGATGCAGCGGCATGGGTTGAGCCGAGAGATGTTTCTGTAAGAAAGCTGATTTTTTGTGGTGTCTGTACTGGCCTCATCGCGAGCAAGCTCGCTCCCACAGTAGATTTTCGGTGTGTGCACTATTTGTGCTTCACATAGGACCAATGTGGGAGCGAGCTTGCTCGCGATGAGGCAGGCACAGACAACGCAAGTTAATGAACTGAATAAGCGGATTTTCGCTCACACCTCTTTCAAAATAAGCGGATTTCCGCTCACCAAAACCTTACACCCCCTCTAAACCGCCCCTCTCCCCCTTGGCACAGCTCCTGCTATAGCCCTCGCAGGCTGCGTTTACGCGCGCTCCACAAAAACAATTAAATGAAGGATCCGTCATGGATAACTCACAAGCCCTGCCTCTTGGGTCGGCAGCTACGCCTGCCAAAGAAAGGACCACCGCCAGCCGCATCAAATCGATCTTCAGCGGCTCTGTCGGCAACATGGTCGAGTGGTACGACTGGTACGTCTACGCCGCCTTCTCGCTGTACTTCGCCAAAGCCTTTTTCCCCAAAGGCGACACCACCGCCCAACTGCTGAACACCGCTGCGATTTTCGCCGTGGGCTTCCTGATGCGCCCGATCGGCGGCTGGCTGATGGGCCTGTATGCCGACCGCGCCGGACGTAAAGCCGCGTTGATGGCGTCGGTGTATCTGATGTGCTTCGGCTCGCTGATCATCGCGTTGAGCCCGGGTTATGAAACCATCGGCGTCGGCGCACCGATCCTGCTGGTGTTCGCCCGCTTGCTGCAGGGCCTGTCGGTCGGTGGCGAGTACGGCACCTCGGCAACCTATTTGAGCGAGATGGCGACCAAGGAACGTCGCGGCTTCTTCTCGAGCTTCCAGTACGTCACGCTGATCTCCGGCCAGCTCATCGCCCTGGGCGTGCTGATCGTGCTGCAACAAACCCTGACCACCGAACAACTGTACGACTGGGGCTGGCGCATTCCGTTTGGCATCGGCGCACTGTGTGCAGTGGTCGCGCTCTACCTGCGTCGTGGCATGGAAGAAACCGAGTCGTTCACCAAGAAAGAAAAGTCCAAAGAAAGCGCCATGCGCACCCTGATGCGCCATCCCAAGGAACTGATGACCGTGGTCGGCCTGACCATGGGCGGCACCCTGGCCTTCTACACCTACACCACCTACATGCAGAAGTACCTGGTGAACACGGTCGGCATGAGCATCTCCGACTCCACCACCATTTCGGCGGCCACGCTGTTCCTGTTCATGTGCCTGCAACCGATCATTGGCGGTTTGTCGGATAAAGTCGGGCGGCGGCCGATCCTGATTGCCTTCGGCATACTCGGTACTCTGTTCACCGTGCCGATCCTCACCACACTGCACACCATCCAGACCTGGTGGGGCGCGTTCTTCCTGATCATGGCGGCGCTGATCATCGTCAGCGGCTACACCTCGATCAACGCGGTGGTCAAAGCCGAACTGTTCCCCACCGAAATCCGCGCCCTGGGCGTGGGCCTGCCGTATGCGCTGACCGTGTCGATCTTCGGTGGTACGGCTGAATACATTGCCCTGTGGTTCAAGAGCATCGGCATGGAGACCGGTTACTACTGGTATGTCACGGCCTGCATCGCCGTGTCGTTGCTGGTGTACGTGACCATGAAAGATACCCGCAAACACTCGCGGATCGAGACTGACTAAACGCGTTTGGCAGTCACTGCAACGGTGACTGCCATGGCCCTATCGCGAGCAGGCTCGCTCCCACATTTAATCTGCGGTGAACACTTAATTCGTGAACGCTGGAGATCCAATGTGGGAGCAAGCCTGCTCGCGATGGCCGCGACTCGGTATTGAGCGTTCCCCGTCCCCCCGCCAATCCACAGACGGCTCTGCTTTTGGGTTCAGCTCGATTAATGATCGGTTAATGCCCGGGCGACATTCTGCTGCCATCTGAATCCATATCGATATCTCGCACGTATACAGAATGCAGGCTTCCAAGCGGCGTCTGAAAACACTCTGCGACGGAACATGTATCGATAAATCAGATTGATTTAAGCATTTATTTGCGCTTTTTAATCAATTTTACATGCGTAATATGAACTCCATACCCAACGCATTAAACACCTACGAACCTGGAGTACACATCATGAAAACCCAACTGATCCTCGCTCTGACCCTTTCCGTACTGGCCGCCAACACCTTCGCCGCCGACGGTTATGACCGCACCGGCTCCGCCGCTTTCACGTCTGAAAGTTCCGCCGCTGTTGCAGCTGATGGTTACGATCACACGGGCTCAGCCGCTTTCGCTGCTGACGGCTTCGACCGCACCGGCTCGGCCAAAGTCGCTGCTGACGGTTTTGACCACACCGGCACCGCTGGCGCTATCGCCGCCGATGGTTTTGACCGCACTGGTACTGCCGCCGCTATCAGCTAACACCTTGGGCAGACTTCACAGCCCGGCTTCGGCCGGGCTTAGTTGTTTCTGGGGGGACAAGAAGTGTCTAAGGCCAACACAATCCCTGTGGGAGCGAGCTTGGTCCGGGCGGCGTTCCGACGATAGCGGTCTGTCAGTCACATCAATGCTGGATGTGCCGCCATCATCGCGAGCAAGCTCGCTCCCACAGGGGTTCTCATTGTTTTGATGCACCATGACAACTGGAAATAAGCCATCAGCCCTTGCACTATGGCCTTCAACCTTCCAAGTCTTGTATTCAGGAACCCATGCAATGCCCGACGACATCCACTACTACGAACCTGCCCTGGGCCACGGCCTGCCCCACGACCCGTTCAATGCCATCGTCGGCCCACGCCCCATCGGCTGGATTTCTTCGCAGGACGCCGAAGGTCGGCTGAACCTGGCGCCGTACAGCTTTTTCAACGCGTTCAACTACATCCCGCCGATCATCGGGTTCGCAAGCGTTGGCCGTAAAGACAGCCTGAACAACATCGAACAGACCGGCGAATTCGCCTGGAACCTGGCCACCCGTCCGCTGGCCGAGCAGATGAACCAGAGCTGCGCGATGGTCCCGGCCGACATCAACGAATTCGAACTGGCCGGGCTGACGCCAGCAGCGTCGAAAATCATTCAGGTGCCACGCGTCGCTGAAAGCCCGGTGTCCTTCGAGTGCAAGGTTACGCAGATCATTCAGTTGCAACGCGCGAACAAGGAAGTGGTGCCGAGCTGGCTGATCCTCGGCGAAGTGGTCGCCGTGCATATCGCCAAGTGGCTGCTCAAGGATGGGGTGTACGACACCGCCGCGGCAGAACCGATTCTGCGCGGCGGCGGGCCGGCGGATTATTTCCAGCTGGGGCCTGAGGCCTTGTTCAAAATGTACCGCCCGGGGGCGACCAAGGCCTAGGGCCAATCGTTACCAGACCAGTTCGCCGTCTTCAGCGACGTCGGTCAACTGCTCAAGCTTCTGCTCGGCAGCCTGATCGGCTTCGAAGGCGGTCTTGAATTTCTGCTCATCGAGGATTTTGTGAAAACGCGGGGCGCCTGAGCCACCCAGGGCTTTGACGGCGATGGCGGCGCTATAGCCTCCTTCACCCGGTACTACGGCGGAAACTGCTTCGAACTGTGCAAACTCTTTGCGTGCCATGTCGCGGATCCTGGCCAATGGAAAGTCGGCCATTCTAAACCCTCAACTGGCCAACTGCTGCAATGGTGCTGTGTTCAACTGCGGATATTCGCCGCGAGCCTGAGCCGCCGAGACTTCGCTGAAGGTGTGAAAATCCAGGCTGTTGACCACCAGTTCCTGCACCAACTCGGCAAATATCTGCATGGCCGGGGTGCCGAAGTAGGCGGTCATGGCCTGCTGGTCGACCCAGAAACCGGACACCAGCCACAGTTCGGGATCGCACAACGAATGTTGCAATGCAAAGTGCAGGCAACCGCTGGCCTGACGCGACGGTTCGATCAGGCTGCTCAAACGCGCGCCCAACTCCATCGAGCGGCCAGCGCGGGCGCGGACAAAAGCCATATGGCTGACAGGGATTTGCGTGGACATGTTTGACTCTCCCTAGGCGTAAGCGATCAGCAGCCTTGAGAGAGGCTGCGACAGGAACAGAGATTAAGCGACAGGCTCAAGGCCCGTTAGTCGATTCCTGCCGGCTTGTTGCACAATACTGCACGCGAACAGAGTTACTGCCGCGCCATGACAAGATCTGATCCTGAAATGTGACAAAGGGGTTTCAAGCAAGTTTTCCCGCGTTCTGTTCAGGTTCTCTATGCTGAACCTGACCACGCAGCAGGATCAGGCAAGTTTTGCGCAGGATTCGCCTACCACCTGGACTTGCACAAATTTAAGCTGTGCTCATCCCATCTCCTTGCCGAGGATGTTTCGCATGTCGCCTCTGGATTCCACCCACGCCCCGCTGGACGCCAACATGGAAAAACAGCGTGTGGAGCTCGCGGCAATCATCCGCCGCAATACCGGTGAAGACGGCAGCTACGCGACCGCCATCGGCTCGTTGTTTTTGTCGCGTCACAGCCAGTCCCACGACTTCGCCCCGGTGCTCGCGCAACCGGCCCTGTGCATCATGGCCCAGGGCCGCAAGGAAGTTCGGCTGGCCGACGACGTCTTCAACTACGATCCGCTCAACTATCTGGTGGTCTCGGTCTCGATGCCACTCAGCGGACGGGTGGTCGATGTCTCGCCAGATAAACCGATACTCGCCTTGCGCCTGGATATCGACCCGGCGGAAATCACCGCATTGATCGCCGACGCCGGCCCCATCGGCGTGCCTACCCGCCCTGCCGGCCGCGGCCTGTATGTCGAACAACTGGATCAGCCGATGCTTGATGCAGTGTTGCGTCTGTCGCGCTTGCTCGACACTCCAAAAGACATCGCCATGCTCGCGCCGCTGATTCGTCGGGAAATTCTCTATCGCTTGTTGCGCAGCCAACAGGGCCATCGGCTGTATGAGATCGCCGTCGCCAACAGCCAGAGCCATCGCATCAGCCAGGCGATCAAATGGCTCAACGGCAACTACGAGCAACCGTTGCGCATTGATGAGTTGGCCAGGGAAGTGAACCTGAGCGTGTCGACCCTGCACCATCGCTTCAAGGCGATGACGGCCATGAGTCCACTGCAATATCAGAAGCAACTGCGCCTGCAAGAGGCGCGGCGCCTGATGCTCGCCGAAGGTATCGACGCCTCGGCGGCGGGTTACCGCGTGGGCTATGAAAGCCCCTCGCAGTTCAGCCGCGAGTACAGCCGACTGTTTGGCGCGCCACCGTTGCGGGATCTGGCGCGGTTGCGGATGACTGTCTGATCAGAGTTTTTGGCAGGCTGTGCCGGCCTCATCGCGAGCAAGCTCGCTCCCACAGGTGATCTGTTGTGTTCACACATTCTGTATTCACAGAAGATCCACTGTGGGAGCGAGCTTGCTCGCGATGGGGCCAGTAAAGGCAACCCACCTCTAAAGTCAGGCGCCGAGCACGCGGCAGGCTTCCGATGGAATAGTCACCGACACCGGGTTGCCGATGCTCAGGCCGATGCCCTGGCACGGCGTGCTCAAGGCTGTCAGCGTCACCCCCGAACACTCGACCGTGGTTTCGATGGTCGCACCGATATCGCGCACGAACGTCACTCTACCCAGCAGCCGATTACCTGCGCTCGCCTGTGGGTGCGACAGTTGCAGGTCCTCGGGACGCACGAGCATCTTGAGCTTCTCGCCGACCACGATGCTGCTGCAAATCGGCACCTGAAGCGCATCACCGCCGGGCAAACCGATTCTGCCATCGCCCAATGCCGTGGCTGGGAAAATGTTCCCGGTGCCGATAAAGTCGGCGACAAATTCATTGGCCGGATGGCGGTAGATCTCGATCGGCGTGCCGACCTGCTGCACCCGATTCTCGCCCAACACCACCACGATATCGGCCATGGTCATGGCTTCGCGCTGGTCGTGGGTGACCATGATGGTGGTGATGTTCAAGCGCTGCTGCAGCTGACGAATCTCCACCTGCATCGACTCGCGCAGCTTGGCGTCGAGTGCCGACAGCGGCTCGTCGAGCAGGAGAATTTTCGGGTGCGTGGCAATCGCCCGGGCAATCGCCACGCGCTGACGCTGACCACCGGAGAGTTTCGACACCGGACGATCAATCATCTCTTGCAGCTGAATCAGTTGCAGCAATTCGACAACCCGCGCCTGCTGATCAGCCTTGCTCACGCCACGCAGTTTCAGTGGGTAGGCGATGTTCTCGCCGACCGTCATGTGCGGGAACAGCGCCAGCGATTGAAACACCATGCCGAAGTTGCGCAGGTGTGCCGGCGTGTTGCCGATGTCTTCGCCATCCAGACGAATCTCGCCGCCGGACAGGGTTTCCAGACCTGCGATCATCCGCAGCAAAGTGGTTTTGCCACAGCCCGAAGGGCCGAGAAAACACACCAGTTTGCCCTCGGGCAGGTGCAGATTGACGTCCTTGACCGCGCATGCGGTGCCGTAGCGTTTCTCGACGTTTTCCAGAATCAGACCAGTCATGTTGCTCACCTCAAATCAAAAGGAAACGCCGCCTTCACCGACCAGCTTCTCCAACGCCCAGATCAGGACGAAGTCGATCAGCACGATCAGCACGGCAAACGAGAATACGGTTGGGTCCAGCGACGACACGGTGCGGCTGAACATCCAGATAGGCACCGTCATGACATCGATGGTGTAGAGGAAGTAAGTCACCGTGAATTCGTTGAACGAGACGATGAACGCCAGCAGCATCCCGGCAAGGATCCCCGACTTCATCAACGGCACCACCACATCGACAATCGCCCGCAGCGGCGAAGCGCCGAGCATTTGCGCGGCCTCTTCGACTTCGCTGCCGATGGAAAGCATCGCCGCCGTGCAGTTCTTCACCACAAACGGCAAGGCCAGAATGACGTGGGCAATCACCAGTCGCGAAACAGTCATCTGAAACGGCAGGCTGTCGAACACCAGCAGCAACGCCAGGCCCAGTACCACCATCGGGAACACCAACGGCAGCGACATCAATTGCAGAGCAACGGCTTTGCCACGAAACTCCAGACGGGTCAGCGCATAAGCCGCCGGCACCGCAACGAGGGTGGCGAAGATCATGGCCATGAACGACACCATCAGGCTGGTGGTCATGGCTTTGCCCAGGCTCAGCACATCGCTGGCATCCGGGGACGCGAAGGTGTGCCAGGCCGCCTTGTACCATTGCAGGCTGTAGCTGCTTGGCGGGAAGTCGAGGTTCGAAGAACCGCTGAACGACATGACAATCATCGTCAGGATCGGCAACACCGCCAGAAACAGGATGACACCTGAGAGGATCCCGGCAAATTTGCCGGTGTCGCCTGGCAGCAGCGACAGGCGCTTCTTGATCAACGTGCTCATTGCGAAGCCTCCAGCATGCGCCGACGACGGCCAGTGATGTATTCGGACAAAGTCATGATGGCCAGCGTGGTCACGATCAGTACCACACCGGCAGCGGAAGCCGCAGGCCAGTTCATCAATGGAGCGATCTGGTCATGCACCATGACCGCGAGCATCGGCACACGCCGGCCACCGAGCAGCAAAGGCACCACGAAGCTGCTGGCGTTGTAGGCAAACACCAGGGTCGCGCCGGTGATGATGCCTGGCATGCTCATCGGCAGCACCACCTGGCGAAACACCTGCATGCGGCTGGCGCCGAGGGTCGCTGCGGCTTCTTCATAGGTCCGCGCGACACCGCGCATGGCGCTGGCAATCGGCAGCACGGCCAATGGGAAAGCGGTTTGTACCAGGCCCATCAACACGCCGTTCTGGTTGTACAGCAGCATGATCGGACGCTTGATCAAACCGAGGCCCATCAATGCCTGATTGAGCATCCCGCCTGGGCCGAGGATCACCAGCCAGCCGTAGCTTTGCAGCAACAGGTTGACCAGTAACGGCAACAGCACTGCGGCCAGAAACACCCGGCGCAGCAAGGGTGAAGTGAGCCGCGACATGGTGTACGCCACTGGAATCGCCAGCAGCACCGCAATCACCGCGCTGATCAATGCCAGACGCAAGGTCAACAGCAGGGATTTGAGGTAATAGGGTTCCAGCAACTGGGCATAACTGGCCAGGCTGAAACCGCTCCATTCCGCCCCTTTGGTGCCCACGCTCATGCGCAACACCAGCAGGCTGGCGGCAATCAGCACACCGAGAAACAGCATCGATGGCGAAAGAAATAACCAGGCGCGCGTCGTCGGCGAAATGCCAAGGTTCGGGCGTACGGCAACGGGGCTGACCGTTTGGGTCAGAGGTTGGTGTTCCATAGCAATGGTCTCGTCAATGGAAAGCAACTGAGTGAACACAGGACTTCAAACCAGTGCATTTCCCATGTGGGAGCGAGCTTGCTCGCGATAGCGGACTGTCAGTCGACATCAATGTCGACTGATGAGCAGTCATCGCGAGCAAGCTCGCTCCCACAGGGGTTTGTAGTGCTCCAAAGGGCTGTGTTCGACACTCGATCAGGAAGAGAAGATTTCCGTGTAACGACGAATCCATTGGTCATGCACAGTCGCCAGGAAGGCGTTGTCGTGCATGATCGCCTTCTCGGCAATCTGCTCTGGCGTCAGGATGAACGGATTCTTGCGCGCTTCGGCAGAGATGATCGCCTTGGCGTTGACCGGGCCGTTGTAGATGTCTTCGGCCATCTTGCCCTGCACCAGCGGGTCGAGCGAGTGGTTGATGAAGGCGTAGGCCAGGTCGGTATCGCCGGGACGGTTTTTCGGCATGACCGACTGCATCAGGTCGGTGTAGAAACCTTCCTTCATGCCAAAGGTTGCACTCAGGCCGTAGGCCGGATCGCGGATCTGTTTCGGGAAGAACGCTGGAGCGTACAAACCACCCATATCCAGGGAACCGGTACGGAACAGCTCGGCGATCTGGTTCGGGTTTTCGCCCAGGGTCACCACACGGCTCTTGAGCTCGGCGAGTTTCTTGAAGCCGGGTTCGATGTTGTGTTCGTCACCACCGGCCAGTTTGGCGGCGATGATGATCAGGTCCATGGCCTCGGTCCAGTTCGGCGGCGGCAGGAAAATGTTCGGCGCCAGGTCCGCATCCCACAGGGCCGCGTAGCTGTCCGGGGCTTCTTTCTGGGTGCGGGTGCTGTAGACGAGGCTGTTGCACCAGAGCAGGTAACCGATGCCGTGACCGTTGGCGCCGGTGCGGTATTTCTCCGGTACGTCGACCAGGTTGGGAATGCGGTTCAGGTCAGGCTTTTCCAGCAGCCCGGCGGCGGCCAGGCCTTCAGCGCCGACACCGGCCAGGGTGATGACGTCATATTGCGGGCGATCACCACCGGCCTTGAGCTTGGCGACCATTTCCGAAGTACTGCCGGTGCGGTCCGCGATGACCTTGGCGCCGGTTTTGGCTTCAAAGGTCGCGGCGATGTTGCGCAGTGCGGCAAGCCCGGTGTCATCGGACCAGGTCAACAGCCGCAGGGTCTTGCCCTGAAAGCGCGTATCGCTGGCGTTGGCGCGGATGAACGGCATGCTCATCGCGGCCGCGGCAACCGATGCAACACCTACGGTCTTGATGAATTGTCTTCTGTTCAGATCATGATCGCCCATGAAGGACTCCGTTTATTGTTGTAGGTATGAGGTGGAGCATCCCTTGCGCCCGTGCTGTTCGATCCACTGCAAGACCCCGTATTACGGGGGTTGTAGCGAGGTCTGCGGGTTCATCCTGAGGTCACGCAAAACGCGCAACAATCGAAAAAAAATCATTGGAGCCATGTCCCGGACGCATGCCTCGTTTCGAGGCATGCGCGGGCCGTTTTCGTGCCTTCAGACGGCGCGAATCACGTGCTTTATTTCTTGAAACGCCTGCAGGCCCCACGGCCCCAATTCGCGGCCGATGCTGCTCTGCTTGTAGCCGCCCCAGGCGGTCTGCGGGAAGATCACCTGCGGCGCGTTGATCCACACCAGCCCCGCCTGCAAGGCGTTGGCGACCCGTTCAGCGGTCACTGCGTCGCGGCTGACCACGCTGGCCACCAGACCGAACTGGCTGTCGTTGGCCAGCTCGATCGCCTCTTGTTCCGTGGCAAAACTGCGCACGCAGAGCACCGGGCCAAAAATCTCTTCACACCACAGCGCACTGTCGAGGGGCACTTCGGTGAAGATCGTCGGCCGCAAAAAATAACCGCGTGGCAGATCGGCCGGGCGCTCGCCGCCGCAAACCAACCGGGCCCCAGCACTCAAACCGCGATCAATGTGTCCCAGCACCCGCTGGTATTGCGCCTGATTGACCAACGCGCCCATTTCAACCTCAGGGTCAAACGGGTCAGCCACGCGAATCGCTTCGGCCCGCGCCGTCAGGCGCAGCAGGAATTCATCCGCCAGCTCATCGGCGACCAACACCCGGCTGGTCGCCGAGCACATCTGCCCGGCGTTGAAGAAACCACCGCCACAGGCCAGCTCCACGGCCAGCTCGAGATCGGCATCGGCCAACACCAGCAGCGAGGATTTACCGCCCAGTTCCAGGCTCACGCCTTTGACGGTTTCCGCCGCACGCTGCATGACCTGAACGCCGACCGCGTTGCTGCCGGTGAAGGAAATTTTCGCCACGCGCGGATCAGCCGACAGCGGCGCACCGACCGCCAGCCCCGTACCGCAGACCAGGTTGAACACACCGTGGGGCAAGTCGCTTTCGGCGATGATTGCCGCCAGTTCCAGCTCCGGCAGCGGCGTGACTTCGGAAGGCTTGAGCACCACGCAGCAACCCGCCGCCAGGGCTGGCGCGAGCTTCCAGGCGGTGGTGACCATCGGGAAGTTCCACGGCACGATCAACCCCACCACGCCGCACGCTTCACGGCGCACACGGGCGGCGAAGTCTTCGCTCGGAAGTTCCACGGCGCGGTCCTGACCGGCGTCCAGCGCTTCGGCGAGACCGGCGTAATACTCGAACGTGGCGATCACGTCATCGACGTCGATGCCCGCTTCAAACTGTGGCTTGCCGTTGTTGCTCGACTGCAAATACATCAAGCGCTCACGGCGTGCCTGCACACCGTTGGCAATCTTGCGCAGGATCGCGCCACGCTCGGCGCCGGTGGTTTTCGACCACTGGGCAAATGCCGCGCTGGCTGCGGTGACTGCTTGATTGACCGCGCATTCATCGCCACCTTTGACGGTGGTCAGCAGAGCTTCGGTCGCCGGATTGATAACCCGCAAGTGCTCCTCGCCGGCCGACCATTGGCCATTGATGTACAGTCCGTCCAGGGTGATTGGAAAGCTCATGCCGACACCGCCTTCATCCATTGGGTCTGGTCTATTTCGATCAGGGTCGGGCCCTGGCGATCAGTGGCCGCACGCAGTGCCGCGCGCAGCTCTTCGACACCATTGACCGCGTGTGCCGCACAGCCCAGGCCTTTGGCCACGGCGATGAAATCCGGGGTGTAGATGTCGACGCCAACCGGTTCGATGTCGCGGTTGACCATGTATTTCTTGATCTCTTCGTAGCCCTGGTTGTTCCACAGCAGGACGATGACCGGGGTCCGTGCTTCCACCGCGCTGGCCAGTTCCGGCAAGGTGAACTGCAAACCGCCGTCGCCGATCAGGCACACCACCGGCGGACGCGTGTTGCGCTCCTGACCACCACCAAGCCAAGCGCCGATGGCCGCCGGCAAGGCATAGCCGAGGGTGCCGTAACCGGTCGACGAGTTGAACCAGCGACGCGGGCGCTCCGGGTTGAATGTGAGGTTGCCGGTGTACACCGGTTGGGTCGAGTCGCCGACGAATACCGCTTGCGGCAACTCATCCAGCACGGTGTGCAGGAACAGCGTCTGCGCACGGGTTGGCGCGTCCCACGTGGTTTCAAGCTCGGCACGCAAACTGGCGGCGCGAGCCTGGCCCCAGTCGCTGCTGCGTTCGGCCAGCGAATGTTTGGCCACGCCGTCGAGCAAGGCCTGGGCCGCGCTTTGTGCGTCGGACACCAACGCCACTTTCGGCGGGTAGTTGCGCACGGTCTGGTCTGGATCGATGTCGACGCGCAGCAAGGTGCCCGGAATGTCGAAGCCACCGGCGAAGGTCACGTCGTAATCGGTCTCGGCCAGTTCAGTGCCGATTGCCAGCACCACATCGGCGTCAGCCACCAGTGCACGGGTGGCCACCAGGGTCTGGGTCGAACCGATCAGCAACGGGTGAGCCGACGGCAGCATGCCTTTGGCGTTGATGGTCAGTGCCACCGGTGCGTCAAGCAATTCGGCGAGCCGGGTCAGCTCGCCCGCCGCGTCAATCGAACCGCCACCGGCGAGGATCAACGGGCGTTTGGCGTTGGCCAGCAGTTCGCTCATCTGCGCCACGGCCGACGGCGCTGCACCGGCGCGAGTAATGCTCACCGGTTGGCTGGCAAGCAAGGCATCGGCGTCTTCGACCAGCACGTCGAGCGGAATTTCGATGTGCACCGGACGCGGGCGCCCCGCCTGGAACAAGGCGAAGGCACGGGCCAGCACACCCGGCAATTCAGCAGCGGACATCAGCGTGTGGGAGAACGCCGCAACGCCGGCCACCAGTGCGCCCTGGTTCGGCAGCTCATGCAGCTTGCCGCGCCCACCGCCCAACTGGCTGCGCGATTGCACGCTGGAGATCACCAGCATCGGGATCGAATCGGCGTAGGCCTGGCCCATCGCCGTGGTGATGTTGGTCATGCCGGGACCGGTGATGATGAAGCACACGCCCGGTTTGCCGCTGGTGCGTGCATAACCGTCGGCCATGAAGCCGGCACCCTGCTCGTGACGCGGAGTAACGTGGTTGATGCTCGAACGGGCCAGCCCGCGATACAGCTCAACGGTATGCACGCCGGGAATGCCGAACACCTGCTCGACCCCGTAACCTTCGAGTAACTTGACCAATACTTCGCCGCACGTCGCCATATCTTTGCCCTTCTTGTTCGTTGAGACGCTGGCCCCGCGCGGCAATTGAAGGCGCGCAGCGGTGCTCAGTCATGGCGTTATTGGAACGGTCAGCGGGTAGCCGCAACAATCGATAAAAAGTCATACTCGCCATGTCCTCACCTCATGCCTTGGCGTCCCATGAAACGACTTCCCCCCCTTCCCGCGCTGCACACGTTCCTGATCACCGCCCAGTGCTGCAATTTCACGCGGGCGGCCGAGCAGTTGCACATCACCCAGGGCGCGGTGAGCCGGCAGATCGCCGGGCTGGAAGAACATTTGGGCTACACGCTGTTTCACCGCCAGGCGCGCGGTTTGAGCCTGACGGCCGAGGGGCTGGAGTGGCTGCCACGGATCCAGCAGGTATTCGGCTTGATCGATGAGGCGGTGGAACAGGTCGGCGCGCACCGTGAAACCCTGCAGCTCAAGGCCCCGACCTGCATCATGCGCTGGCTGCTGCCGCGTTTGCTGCAGTGGCAAAAGGAACGCCCGGACGTGCCGGTGGAACTGACCACCACGGTGCAACATGGCGTGGATTTTCATCGCGAGCAGTTCGACGCCGCCGTCATGTACGGCGCACCGCCCGACAGTTCACTGGCGTCACTGCACCTGTTTGACGAACAACTGACGCCGGTCTGTTCCCGACCGCTGCTTGACGGCCCGGTGCCACTGGATAGTCCGTCGGACCTGGATAAACATTTGCTGCTGCACCCGACGCGTGATCAACGCGATTGGAAAAGCTGGCTCAACGCCGCAGGCGTCCAGCTGGGCAACAGTGCCCGTGGACAGCAGTTCGAAACACTGGACCTGGCCATGTCGATGGCGTCTCAGGGGATGGGCGTGGCGATTGGGGATTGGTCGTTGATCGGCGAAGACCTGAGCGCCGGACGGCTGGTCATGCCCTTTGATTTGAAGGTGAAAACGGGGCTGGGGTATTACCTGGTATTCCCGCAGAAACCGGGACCGTCGCCGCAGTTGCGTGAATTGATGGAGTGGCTGGTGGTGCAGGCCAATAGGGACCAAGGCACGCAGGCCCCGTAAGCCGCCCATGCCCAAGGCATGAAAGCGCTCCGTCTTCAGCACGGAGCGCTTTCACCCACACCTGACTCGATCAGGCTTTTTTAATCGCTTTCAGATAGCCCAGCATGGCGCCATAACGTGCTGCCATCTCTTTGATCGACACTGCATCGCGAAACATTTCCGGTTGGGTCGTCGTCAGGAAATGGTCATAGGCCCTGGAGACCTTTTGTGCCTCTTGCAACCAGCTCAACCTGGATTGGTCGAGGGCGCCGATCGCATTGAGTTTGTTCAATGTTCGGCTCAATTCAAGCAGCTCTTTTTCAACGTCCTTGACCTCAACCCGTAGCCCATCAATACGCTTGTGAATAGCGTCTCGCGCCTCCACGAAATTCGCGTATTGACGACCTTGCTCGATGCCATCGAGATTGCCGTTGAGCCTTTTCAATGCAAGCTCCAGGAACTCACGATCGGGCTTTTGGGTGCTGACAAGCTTGAGCGCTGCCTCGATTTCCTGGGCAGTTAGGATCATGCCCTTGAAGATGTTGATCCAGGTGGGGGACTTGAACTGTTGCAGCGCCTCGTCGACCCTGCGTTTCTCTTCTGCAAGTTCGTTGAGATCGGAATTGAGCACCAGGCGCCTGCGCTCTTGCGCCTCACGCCTCGTTTCATAGGGATGGCCCCACTGCGCGCCCTCCTGAACCAACGTGATGCTGCCAATTTCTGATAGCTCTCGGGATAGATGGTCCTGGGCCGCAAGCACCGGCGCCAGCGAACTGGTGATCCGCTGCACGCAATACGTCACCAGTTCCTCGACCTTTTTGGCACGCGTTGCGGCGGTGGCCAGCGAGTTCCCTTCGATCTCCGCGATACGCGCCAGAGTACTCTCAAAACTTACATTGCCCAGGGTGGTCTGCACCCTCTTGATGTGTTCAAACATTTGATGGTCTGCGTCGTTGATCTGTGTACGCAGGTATCCAAGTTTTTCCTGTACCGCTGGAGCGAATGCGTAGGTGTTATCAGCCACTTTCAAGTCAAACTGGCTTTTAGCCTGTTTCATTACCGCGGCATCAGGCACGGCATAGATGAACAGACCCTTAAATTCATGAACGGTCATAAAATTCTTCCTTGAACTCAATTTATTTACAACTTAATCCACAACCAAATTAAAAACACGAGACAAATTAGCGGCATGACCTTTAATGGTTTCCCAAGGTGCCACCACCGCCTGAATATCCATAACCAGCAAGCTCAGGTCAAATGCGTTATCCACTTCGAACAGCCGCTCTCGAGACTCCTCGACGTTCATCCAGATAATGGCCCAGACGTCCTCCAGATTTTTCGCCCCCCGTTCGGCATCGATCATCTGCGACTTCATATTTTCCAGCCGTACGCGCAGTTCCATCAATAGCTTGGACAAGCGCGCCTTATCCATTGTCTTGAGCAAGTTATCCCGCGTCTCGATCAAGCTGTTTTTCTCTGCCCTGGTCGCTTCTGCCTTCGAACCAAAAATACCGCCGGTGATAGCAACGCCAATGGGGCCAAATACCAATCCGGTAAAGGCATACCCCACCAGACTGTCGTACTCCTTGAGTTTCTCGGCAATACGCTCATCCAGTTCTTTTATTTCGACTCTCAGTTGCTCTTCCTCTGCGACCTGATCAAAACCGGCTTGCTTCACATCGCTGAGCTTTGCTTCGACGAGGGGCAACAGGTCTTCGGTGATCTTGCGGGAGAACTCCGTCGCCAGTGCCTTTACCGCGCTGATCCTGCGACAGAAACTCTCGATATCGTTTTTCATCCGAGTGAAGTATTTGTCCAGGTTCTCGACTTTTTCAGTGGCCGAGCTCCCCAACGGGATTGCGGCCATCTCGGCCCGTTCCCCCTCCGTCAACGTGTCAATCGTACCGGTCAGATCCTTGTACCCCTGAAAGCTTTTAAGATGATCCACTATCAGGTTTCCGGTATTGATAAACCCGCGGGAAAATAGATCCAGCCGCCCTCCAAGATCCTTGGTATCACGTTCAAGGGTTCCCCAGGACAGTGCATGCTGGTGAATTTTCTGATGAAGGTTCTGTATGTCTGCCGGTTCCAATCCCTCTCGACCTGATCTGATGTAACCCAACTGACGCTCAATGGGAGTCAGGTCGACCGGTAATGCCAAGGCGGCTTTTACATAACGTTTGATGGCCACAATATTGTGTTTCTGAACAACAAATGTTCCGTCCTTATAAGAATCTCCATTTTTGCCCACCATGACACCAAAGTATTGAACCGGCACGTACTTTGCCGCATCACTTATATTATCTATACCTTCCAGATCGGTAACGGCTTGAATGGCTGTCGACCTCAGCCTTTCCTGAAGTTTCTTCTGAAGCTCTTCCTTTGTTTCTACAATCATTTATCACCTCCATATAGTGAGGGCAAACCGCCTCAAACAACCTCCTTTTCACAAGTCTTGGTCGCGTGCCTCGCCACCAAAACCAGAACACAACACTAATAGCGCACACGCGAAGCCACAAGTTCGCCGCCCGCTCCACACATCGTAGGAATAAACCCGCCATGACACGAAGCATCAACAATGAAAACATCTAGAAAAACAACACACTGACCAATACAACCCCGCGCCATCCAAAGCCTCTAGATGCGCACATTCGAAGTAAAATAAAAATTAATACCTAACAATTCCCAAAAAACAAAACGCAACAAAACCCATTACTCGCCATTTTTTTCAACATTAAACTTCACTAACAACAAAAATCTTAATCAATACCCCCCATTGCCGAGCAGTATTAGTTGAGCATTAATAAACAGCAAAAAGCACGGACCTCCCATAGGATAGTCCGTGCTTTGAGGACCGATCAGTAACCGACAGTAAACCGCTGACGGCTATGCGCAGGCTTCTCGACTTCATCGAGCATCGCAATCGCGTAGTCGGCGAAGGTGATCCAGCTCTTGCCTTCGGCGCTCACCAGCAGGTCATCCTTGCCCACACGGAAGGTGCCGGTACGCTCGCCTTCGACGAACAGCGCCGACGGTGAAAGGAAGGTCCAGTCCAGATCCTTTTCCTGACGCAAGGTGTCGAGGTAGACGCCACCGGCAGTGGCCTCGGCCTTGTACTCTTCAGGGAAGTTCGGGGATTCGATGACTTTGCTGCCATCCGGCACCAACAGCGAACCGGCACCGCCGACCACCAGCAGACGCTTCACGCCAGCCTTTTTGACCGGCTCGATAATCGCCTTGGCCGGGATCGTCGAAAAGTGCGCCGCGCTGATCACCACATCAACACCTGCAACAGCCGCTTGCAATGCTGCGCCGTCGGCAACGTCAACATTCCTGGTGACGACACCGGCACGCGGGCTGATTTTCGAGGTGTCGCGGGCAATAGCCGTAACGCTGTGACCGCGACGCAGGGCTTCTTCCAGCAGTTGGCTACCGGCACGGCCGGTAGCGCCAATGATTGCGATCTTGCTCATGAGATTCTCCAGTTCAGGTGTGACGCGGAGCGTCACGGGCTGCATTCCCACGCAGAGCGTGGGAACGATCAATCAAGGGGTAAAACGAGTTACCACTTCATCTCGCCTTTGGCGACTTTGGCGCTCAGCTCAAGCGAGCTTTCTTCGCCGAGGTTCGGGTAACGCTTTTTCATCGCAGCAATCAGCTCGACCGAGTCTTTGGCCTTGGCGGTTTCTTCATCGAAGGCCTTGATGTAGTCGGCGGTGAAGTGCACGGCGGCCAGCGAACGTGCGCTGTCACCCAGGTAATGACCTGGAACGATGGTGTTCGGTTTCAGGCTTTCGATGGTCTTCAGGGTAGTCAACCAATCGGCGTGGGACTGTGCAGTTTGGGTATCGGCCATCCACACGTGGATGTTTTCCGCCACTACCACACCACCGACCACGGCTTTGATCGACGGGATCCAGACAAAGGTTCGATCCGGTTGTTTGCCGTCCAGGCCGATGATGTCGAGCTTCTTGCCTTCCAGGGTCAGGCTGTGGCCCTTGAGCACGCCCGGCACGATGGTTTTGGCCGGTACATCGGCGCCCATTTTCGGCCCCCAGAACGCGACTTTGCCTTCAACGGTGGCCTTGATGTGATCAACCGTCGGCTGCGAAGCCAACACTTTGGCTTTAGGGAAAGCGGCAGTGAGGGTGTCCAGGCCGAAGTAGTAATCCGGGTCACCGTGGCTGATGTAGATGGTGGTCAGTTGCTTGCCGCTGGCGCGGATTTTTTCCACCACCTGCTCGGCCTGGGATTTGCCGAATTGCGCATCCACCAGAATCGCTTCTTTCTCGCCGCTGACCAGTACCGAGGTCACCGGGAAGATCGCTGCCGTACCTGGGTTGTAAACATCCAGGGTCAGTGCCGGGGTGGCGGCGGCCGCATGAGCGGCAAAACCCAGGGTGGCGCTGGCGAGTAAAAGACGCTTGAGAGAAGTGAAGCCGATCATGGTGCTGCTCCGTTATGCATAAGCCGTGTTTGGCGGTGGGACAGAGCTTAGTTGCCTGAGTCAGTACAAAAAATGCGATGCTTGAACATAGTTTGTTTCTGAAAGCGGGCAAATCATGGATCGTCTTCAAGCAATGCGGGTGTTCGTCACCGTCGTCGACCTCGGCAGCCAGTCAGCCGCGGCCGATCATCTGGACCTGTCGCGCCCGGTGGTGTCGCGCTATCTGGCCGAACTGGAGGACTGGGTCGGGGCGCGCTTGATGCACCGCACCACGCGCAAATTGAGCCTGACCGCCGCCGGCACCGAGATCCTTCCGCGCTGCCGACAGATGCTCGATTTGTCGAGCGACATGCAGGCCGCCGTCAGCGAACCGGACGACGCGCCACGCGGCTTGCTGCGCATCAGCGTCAGCACCTCGTTCGGCCAGGCGCAACTGGCCGACGCCATGGCGGCGTACGTCAAACGTTTTCCGGGGGTCTGCATCGACCTGCAAATGCTCGATCGCACAGTGAACCTGGTGGATGAGCGCATCGATCTGGCGATTCGTACCAGCAACGACCTGGACCCGAACCTGATCGCCCGGCGGCTGACGGTTTGCCGCTCAGTGATCTGCGCCTCCCCCGCCTACTTGCGCGAACACCCGACGCCGCAACGGGTGGAAGACTTGAGCCAGCACAATTGCCTGACCCACTCCTACTTCGGCAAAAGCCTCTGGCATTTCGAACAGGACGGTGAGCAGGTTTCAGTGCCGGTGCAGGGCAACATCAGCGCCAACGAGGCCAGCACTCTGCTGCGCGCAGCAATGGCCGGTGCCGGCGTAGCGATGCTGCCCAGCTACCAGGCCGGCGTGCATATCCACAGCGGTGAACTGGTGCGCCTGCTGCCTGACGCCGAACCCCGGCAGATGAACATGTACGCGGTGTACGCCTCACGCAAACACATGCCGGCCGCATTGCGCAGCATGCTGGATTTTCTGGTGTTGAGGTTTCCCGAAGAACCTGCGTGGGATGTGGGGCTTTGAAGCAGCGACAAGTTGTAAGCTTCAAGCTGCAAGCAAGAGCTCAACGCGCTCGGCTTGTACTTGTAGCTTGCCGCTTGGAGCTTGCAGCTGCCCCCCTCTGACCTATGCTGATATCAGTACCCCTCAAGAAATAAGGGGTACGGGTTCAGAGGTCAGCGCCATGAACGTCAAAACCAGAAGGTATCTCGCGATCTTTATCACCTGCACCGCCGCGCTGGCGTTGTATGGCACTGCGGCCTACCGCGTTGAACAGGCCCGGCAGTTGCCGCGCGATTACGCCAGCTGCAACTTCGAACGGTGCATTCCACACACCGCGACCCTGAACCTCAAGTAACGAGGGTGGTTTCTTAACCCTCGCTGTCCTGATCGGCTTTCAAGCGATCGCGAAACGCCTTCGGTGAGATCCCGACGCGGCGCCGAAACAGCCGCGTGAAATTGGTCGGGTCGGAGAACCCCAACACATCGGACATCTCGTAAATCGTCATGCTGGTGTAGGTCAGCAGTCGCTTGGCCTCCAGCAACTGACGCTCATGCATGATCTGCAACGCCGGTTGCCCCGCCAGTTCGCGGCAGGTGCCGTTGAGGTGGGACACGGAAATCCCCAGCCGGTGTGCCAGATCCTCGACCTTCACGTGCTGGCGATAATTCTCTTCCACCAGTTGAATAAACCCGTTGAGATATTCCCGTGCACGCTGTGGTCGCTGACTGGCGGTGCGGCGCTGGATCACCTGACGGCTGACCCACACCATGATCACGCTGACCAGCGAGTGCATGAGCATTTCGCGTGCGGGCTGGTGCCCGACGTATTCATTCTGCAGGGCTGAAAACAGGCTGTTGAGGTAGTCCGCGTCGCTACCTGCCGAGTAGCTCTCCGCCAGCGCCAGGGCGTTCACCGAATTGCCCAGCTGCGCTTGAAGATGAGCCACCAGCGGTGCAGCGAGCGTCACCACAAACCCTTCTACATCTTCGGAAAAACGAAAACCGTGTACCGACAGCGGTGGCAGGATCTGGATCGCGGCTTCTCCCAGCTGCGTTCGCTGGCCCTCGATCTCAAGCTCCGCCTGGCCTTTGTACACAAACAGTAATTGACATAAATCGGCATGCCGATGGGGTTTGATTTCCCATTGGTGTTCGCGGCTGCGTTTGGAAATGGTTTCGCAATGCAACAAGTCAGGGGTCGGCCAGTCCAGGCTCTCGCCATAGAGTTTGAATACAGGAATCGAAGGAAGGGCAGGCTTGTTCATAACTTCAGTCCAGGCCTCAGCATAACGGGCGATAATCGCCCCGATTGGCGAAATGTACAGGTATCGGCTCAGTTTTCACCTTCAATTGACAGACTCACAAGAGAAAAATGCAAGCACTCGATTCATAAAAACCATTCACCGACTTTGTCCGCGTGAAGCTTGCGAGCCATAACAACAATGAAAACCCTCAAAACCCAAGTCGCCATAATCGGCGCCGGCCCCTCTGGCCTGCTGCTCGGCCAGTTGTTGCATAACGCCGGCATCGCCACGGTCATTGTCGAACGGCAGACGCCTGAATATGTACTGGGGCGAATCCGCGCCGGAGTCCTGGAACAGGGCATGGTCGATCTGTTGCGCCAGGCCGGGGTCAGCCAGCGCATGGACACTGAAGGTCTGGTGCATGGCGGCTTCCAGCTAGCCCTCGGTGGACGCCAGGTGCACATCGACCTGCACGCGCTGACCGAAGGCAAAACCGTGATGATCTACGGCCAGACGGAAGTGACCCGCGACTTGATGGCCGCCCGTGAGTTGGCCGGAGCATCGACCCTCTACGAAGCCAGCAACGTGGTGCCCCACGGGATGAAATCCGCCGAGCCGTTCCTGACCTTTGAAAAGGACGGCGAAACCTGGCGTCTGGACTGCAACTACATCGCCGGTTGCGACGGCTTTCATGGCGTGGCGCGGCAGTCGATTCCCGCCGACACACTGAAGGTATTCGAGCGGGTCTACCCGTTTGGCTGGCTCGGCATTCTCGCCGACACCCCGCCGGTCCACGATGAACTGGTGTACGCGCGGCATGCCCGTGGCTTTGCGTTGTGCAGCATGCGCTCGACCACGCGTACTCGTTATTACCTGCAGGTGCCCGCTGATGAAAAGGTCGAGGACTGGTCCGATCAGCGTTTCTGGGATGAGCTGAAATCGCGTCTGCCACAGGTCCTCGCCGATAACCTGGTCAGCGGGCCGTCGATCGAAAAAAGCATCGCGCCGCTGCGCAGTTTTGTGGTCGAGCCAATGCAGTACGGACGGATGTTCCTGGTCGGCGATGCCGCGCATATCGTCCCGCCCACAGGCGCAAAAGGCCTGAACCTGGCCGCCAGCGATGTCAGCACCTTGTACAACATTCTGCTCAAGGTCTACCGCGACGGTCGCACCGAGTTGCTGGAGAAGTACTCCGAAATCTGTCTGCGCCGGGTCTGGAAGGCCGAACGGTTTTCCTGGTGGATGACTTCGATGCTGCACACCTTCGAAGGCAACGATGCCTTTAGCCAACGCATCAGCGAGTCGGAACTCGAGTACTTCGTCGACTCCGAAGCCGGGCGAAAAACCATTGCAGAAAATTACGTCGGCCTTCCGTACGAGGCTATCGAATAGCCTGCTATCGACTTACACTGGCGAGCATCCCCGCTCGCCCTTTTCCTTGCGGGTCAATCAGCGCCCGCAGGTTTTACCCGTGACCAATCTGAACCAGCCTGACTCCACCAAACCGGCCATCCGCAGTGTGCTGATCGCCCTGATGCTGGCGATCTTTCTCGGGGCGCTGGATCAAACCATCGTGGCCGTGTCGATGCCGGCGATTTCCGCCCAGTTCAAGGATGTCAGCCTGCTGGCCTGGGTGATTTCCGGCTACATGGTGGCGATGACCGTGGCGGTGCCGATCTATGGCAAGCTCGGCGACCTTTATGGCCGTCGGCGGCTGATGCTGTTCGGCATGGGGTTGTTCACGTTGGCCTCGGTGTTTTGCGGCATGGCCCAGAGCATGGAGCAACTTGTCCTCGCCAGGATCTTTCAGGGCATCGGCGCCGGCGGGATGATTTCGGTCAGTCAGGCGATCATCGGCGACATCGTGCCGCCCCGTGAACGCGGACGTTATCAGGGTTATTTCAGCAGCATGTACGCGATGGCCAGCGTGGCCGGGCCGGTGCTCGGCGGTTACATGACCGAGTACCTGTCGTGGCGCTGGGTGTTTCTGATCAACCTGCCGCTGGGCCTGGGTGCCTGGCTGGTGGCCAACCGCACGCTGGTGGGTTTGCCGGTGCCGCAGCGCAAGCCGATTATCGACTACCTCGGCACATTGCTGATGATCATCGGCCTCACCGCGTTGCTGCTGGGCATCACTGAGATCGGCCAGGGGCATTCGTGGCGCAGCAGCGAAGTGCTCGAGTTGCTGGCGTGTGCGCTGCTGACCCTGGCGCTGTTCGTCTGGCATGAACGTCGGGCGCGCGAGCCATTGCTGCCGATGCACCTGTTCGCCAATCGCAACGCGATCCTCTGCTGGTGCACGATTTTTTTCACCAGTTTCCAGGCGATTTCACTGATCGTGCTGATGCCGCTGCGCTTCCAGAGCGTCACCGGGGCCGGGGCCGACAGTGCGGCGCTGCACCTGTTGCCGCTGGCGATGGGGTTACCGATGGGCGCCTATTTCGCCGGTCGCCGGACCTCGGTGACCGGTCGCTACAAACCGATGATCCTGACGGGCGCCCTGCTCACCCCGATCGCAATTCTCGGCATGGCGTTCAGCCCGCCGCAAGCAATGATCAGCAGCAGTTGCTTCATGTTGCTCTGCGGCATCGCCGCCGGCATGCAGTTCCCGACGTCATTGGTCGGTACGCAAAACTCGGTGGAACAACGGGACATCGGCGTCGCCACCAGCACCACCAACCTGTTTCGCGCACTCGGCGGCGCGGTGGGGGTAGCGTTGATGTCGGCGTTGTTGCTGGCGCTGTTGCAGGATTCGAGCTTCGCCCATTTGACCGGCTCAGCGCTGATCGCCGAGGGCCGCTCCGGGAACGTGCTGCTCGACGGCTTGAACGCCGCACCGGGCGACGCGCAAAACGCCTTGCGCGCCCAACTGCTGCTGACCTTCCAGCATTTGCTGATGGTCAGCGCGGCGGTGTCGTTGCTGGGTTTGGCGGCGGCGATTGCGATGCCGAACATGCTGTTGCGCGGGCGGGAAGACAAGGTTCGATAGATAGACCGCGTCGCCTTCATTCGCGAGCAAGCTCGCTCCCACACTGGATCGTCTCTGTTCGCCAAATCTCGGGCGAATGCTGATCTAATGTGGGAGCGAGCTTGCTCGCGAATGCGGTGGGTCAGAGATCACAACATCAAGGCCGAGCGTTGATCTGCTGCTGCAGATTCTGAATCTGGCTCTGCAAGGTGGTGATGTTGCGCGTGACCTGACCGCGGAAGGCGTCGAATTCGGCGACGTTGGCGCTGCTGCCTTGAGAGGCGGCCGGGCGGTTGTCCTGTTGGCTTTTGATCACCACCAGCTCTTGCTCCAGACGCTCGATGGCCGCGCTCGGGTTGCCCTGCTTCTTCAACGCGACGATATCGGCGCCGAGACTTTTCAGCTGGGCGTCAAATTTGCTGGTGTCGGTCGGGGTGTTTTTCAGGGCTGTCAGTTCAGCGCTCAGGGCTTTCAGGTCAGTTTGCAACTGAGAGTTGACGGTATGTTGCTCGACGCTTTGCGCAGCGATCTGTGCCAGGCGCTTGTCCAGGTCAGACGCCTGACCGACCACGCCCTGCTGCTGTTGGTTCTGCTCCAGCAGCCTGGTTTCCAGTTGCTTGATTTTCAGTTTCAGCGCTTCGCTGTCGCTGGTAACGTTCGACTGACTGGCGACCACTTTGCCGGAAATGTCCTGCAAGCGCCCCGCGGCTTCCTCGCTGATGCGGGCGAAGCTTTCCTGAGTCGCGACCAATTGCTGTTCCATCAACGAGATCTGCTGAAAGCTCCACCAGGCAAGGCCGGCGAAGGCGAAAACCAATGCGCCGACCAAGGCCCACAGCGGCCCGGTGCTCGGGACTTTGGCCTTGGGCGCCGTCCGCGCATGCACGCTGGTATGTTCACGGGGTTTGGCGGTGATCGGAAAATCGTCGTCATCAAGGGTGTCGGCACGCAGGCTCGGTACATCATCGAAGTCGTCGTTGGCATCGTTACGCATGGACATGAGGCAACCTTTCTGAACCACAGTGATGGCTAAATGCGACGAGTATAAACCCTGAATTCGCCGCCTTGATCGACCTTGATCCGCGAGCTCGGTTCAGTGTTTATTTTGCGCCCGGGTCCTGAGCCTTCCACCAGCCGCAAAACTCATCGAGCGCCGTCCACAGACTGACCTTGGGATCGTAGTCCAGATAATGCCGGGCGCGGCTGATATCGAGGGTGAAGTTTTTGTTCATTACCTGCATGCCCAAGCGTGACAGCGTCGGTTCTGGACGTCCCGGCCAAAGTGCGCAAAAGCCCTCGTTCAGCGCCGCAACGCTGTAGGCCAATCCATAGGAACGGTGGCGAGTCACCTGTGGGACGTCCATTTGACGCATCACGTAATTGACCACATCCCACAGCGGCACCGGCGCACCGTTGCTGATGTTGTAGACCTTGCCAAGCGCGGAGCCCGTCGCCAGTAAACAGCTGAGCATGGCCTCGTTGAGGTTCTGCATGCTGGTGAAATCGACCTTGTTCAGGCCGTTGCCGATGATCGCCAAACGCCCTTTGCGCTGCATGTTCAGCAGACGCGGGAAGATGCTCATATCACCTGCTCCGGTGACAAAACGCGGGCGCAGGGCCAACACTTCGAGACCGAACTCCTGAGCGCCGAAGACCTTTTGCTCAGCCAGGTATTTGGTCGCCGCATAAGGATGCTTGAAGCGCTTGGGCACTTGCTCTTCGGTCAGCCCCAGGTGATCGCGGCCATCGAAGTAGATCGAGGGTGACGACAAGTGCACCAGCCGCCGGACGTTTTGCTTCAGGCAGGCTTCGACGACGTTTTCGGTGACCAGCACGTTGCCCTGATGAAAGTCCTGATAACGCCCCCAAAGCCCGACAGCGCCAGCGCAATGCACCACGGCTTCGACGTCCGCGCACAGCTCGCGAACCAGTTCCGGATCAGTCAAGTCGCCCTGGACAAACTCTGCACCCCGCCGTACCAGATGTTCGACGCCTTCGGCCCGACGGCCGTTGACCCGTACGTCCAGGCCCTGCTCCAGGGCGAATCGCGCAAAGCGCCCGCCAATGAAGCCGCTTGCGCCGGTGACCAGAATTTTCATGCATTGCTCCTACAGATGCAGCTCCTAGCGTCAAGCTACAAGCTGCAAGTTAAAACCGGTCCGCAAGCTCTTTACTTGCGGCTTGCAGCTTGACGCTTACTGCTGCTCCCAGGGCACCAGCCACTGTTTAGATAAACGCACCAGATGCTCGGTGAGTAACCCCAGCAACTGGCCACCATTGCGCCAATGATGCCAGTACAACGGCACATCGATCGGTTTATCTGGCAATAACTCCACCAGTACACCGCGCTCCAGCTGTTCGCGCACTTGCAACTCCGGCACCAGCCCCCAGCCCAGACCGACTTCAGTCAGGCGGATGAAGCCTTCGGATGACGGGCACAAATGATGTTCGAAACCACCGTCCACGCCCAATGACGCCAGGTAGCGATGCTGCAAAAAATCATCCGGGCCAAACACCAGTGCCGGCGTGCGGGCCAACTGATCGGCCCTCACGCCTTGGGGAAAATGTCGGGCAATAAATGCCGGGCTGGCCAGGGCGCGATAACGCATGGCGCCTAGCAACACGCTACGGGCACCCGCCACCGGGCGTTCGCTGGCACACACGCACGCCGCCACTTCACCGGCGCGCATGCGTTTGAGGCCGACGGTCTGGTCCTCCACCACCAGGTCGAGCAATAGATGTTGCTCAGCGCAAAAGTCGCCCACCGCCTCGGCCCACCACGTGGCCAGGCTGTCGGCATTGAGGGCGATACGCAGGCGTTCCGGCAAGCCTTCTTCGTCCAGCGCCGGCACCAGGCTTTGCAGGTCGCGCTCCAGCAAACGCACCTGCTGCACGTGGTTGAGCAAACGCCGGCCAATCTCGGTCGGTGCCGGCGGCGTGGCCCGCACCAGCACTGGCTGGCCGATGCGCGCTTCGAGCAACTTGATGCGCTGGGAGATCGCCGATTGCGACAACCCCAACACCTGAGCGGCGCGCTCGAACCCGGCCTGCTCAACCACCGCCGCAAGGGCGGACAGCAATTTATAGTCGAACATCAGTTTTCCTAATGAGCGATCAGCAATATTGGTTTTTCTTATACAGCCTGGGGCAGGAGAATGACCAGCAAGAACTCCTCAACAAGGATCAACGACATGGCTGGCGAAACCTCACTGAACACCCTGCTGCGCAGCATGAGCCCGCAGCTCAACGACGGCGAATACGTGTTCTGCACGATTCGCGACGGCCAGCTGCCCTACGACTGCGAGATCATCGGCAGCTTCCGCGAACAGGAAGGCCTGACGGTGATCCTGGAGCGCTCGCAAGCCGAGAAGGCCGGGTTGAGCTTCGACTACCTGGCGGCGTGGATCACCCTCAACGTGCATTCGGCCCTCGAAGCCGTCGGCCTGACCGCCGCATTCGCCACCGCCCTCGGCCAGGCCGGGATCAGTTGCAACGTGATTGCCGGCTATTACCACGACCATTTGTTTGTCGGCCAGGCCGACGCCAAACGCGCGATGTCGGTACTGCGGCAACTCGCGGCAAACGCGGAGTAAACCTTATGTGGCAAAGCTATGTGAACGGCCTGTTGGTCGCTGCGGGACTGATCATGGCGATCGGTACGCAAAATGCGTTCGTGCTGGCGCAAAGTTTGCGCCGCGAACATCACCTGCCGGTGGCCGCGCTCTGCGTGACCTGCGATGCGTTGCTGGTGGCCGCCGGGGTGTTCGGGCTGGCGACGGTGCTGGCGCAAAACCCGACGTTGCTGGCTATCGCCCGTTGGGGCGGCGCGGCCTTCCTGCTGTGGTATGGCAGCCTGGCACTGCGTCGCGCCTGTTCGAAGCAAAGCCTGCAACAGGGCGAAAATCAGACCGTGCGTTCATTGCGAGCGGTATTGCTCAGTGCACTGGCGGTGACGCTGCTCAACCCTCACGTGTATCTGGACACCGTATTGCTGATCGGTTCTCTCGGGGCACAACAGACAGTACCGGGCGCTTATGTAGTGGGCGCGGCCAGCGCGTCATTGCTGTGGTTTTTCACCCTGGCGCTGGGCGCCGCGTGGCTGGCGCCGTGGCTGGCACGCCCGAGCACCTGGCGGATTCTCGACCTGCTGGTGGCGGTGATGATGTTTACCGTGGCCTTTCAACTGATCACTGCGGCCTGATTATTCTCAAGGGCTCTGGAACCTCTATTCCACACAGTTGTTGCGTGGTTAAGCCGCCCCCCCGGTGCTATGATCCGACACCTGCGCCGCCAAAGAGTACAAACTCCCCGGCGCTTGTCTGGCCGCCCGTGATCGGCCTTGCGCTCACCGCAACTGACCTGATTAGGAGAATCACCATGGCTTTCGAATTGCCGCCACTGCCTTACGCACACGATGCACTGCAGCCGCACATTTCCAAGGAAACTCTGGAATATCACCACGACAAGCACCACAACACCTACGTCGTGAACCTGAACAACCTGGTGCCAGGCACCGAGTTCGAAGGCAAGACCCTGGAACAAATCGTCAAGACTTCTTCGGGTGGCATCTTCAACAACGCCGCTCAGGTCTGGAACCACACTTTCTACTGGAACTGCCTGGCGCCAAACGCCGGCGGTCAACCAACCGGCGCACTGGCTGAGGCCATCAACGCGGCTTTCGGTTCGTTCGACAAGTTCAAAGAAGAGTTCACCAAGACTTCGGTCGGCACCTTCGGTTCCGGTTGGGGCTGGCTGGTGAAAAAAGCTGACGGTTCCCTGGCCCTGGCCAGCACCATCGGCGCCGGCAACCCGCTGACCAGCGGCGACACCCCGCTGCTGACCTGCGACGTCTGGGAACACGCTTACTACATCGACTACCGCAACCTGCGTCCGAAGTACGTTGAAGCGTTCTGGAACCTGGTCAACTGGAAGTTCGTGGCTGAGCAGTTCGAAGGCAAAACCTTCACCGCTTAAGTCTGCTTGCAGTGAAAAAAACCCGGCATTGCCGGGTTTTTTTATGCCTGTGCCACGTGAAAGTCACCTGCAACACCTCGAAAACAAGCACTCCCTTGCCCCTGCGCCACAGCCGTCTACCATCAACCAGACACAAATATTCTCCCCAGCCCCTCAAGTTGCAGGAGCTGCCTACCGAAACACTACTAATGGGCTCTAATTGTCAGTACCCCGGCAATGCGGCCAAGCCTGCAGACAAAATCTACACGGCTTGATTGTCCCTTTGACTGCCATCACGGGATTGCCAATACTCATGGCAACTTGACGTTACCCGCACGGAACAAGGAATAACCCTTTGAAGCTGGAACTCAAAAACAGCTTGTCGGTGAAGTTGCTCCGGGTCGTGCTCCTGTCGGCATTGATCGTCGGTGTGGTTTTGAGCTGCGCGCAGATCGTTTTCGATGCTTATAAAACACGCCAGGCCGTGGCCAATGATGCCCAGCGCATTCTCGACATGTTTCGCGACCCCTCGACCCAGGCGGTGTACAGCCTCGATCGGGAAATGGGTATGCAGGTTATCGAAGGCCTGTTCCAGGACGACGCCGTGCGTATGGCTTCCATCGGCCATCCCAACGAAACCATGCTTGCGGAAAAGTCTCGTGAATTGCAGCACTCTCACAGCCGCTGGCTGACTGATCTCATTCTGGGCCAGGAACGCACGTTCACCACACAACTGGTGGGCCGTGGCCCCTACAGCGAATATTACGGCGACCTCAGCATCACCCTCGACACCGCCACCTACGGTCAGGGTTTTATTGTCAGCTCGGTGATCATCTTCATTTCCGGCGTGCTGCGAGCCATGGCCATGGGCCTGGTGCTGTACCTGGTTTATCACTGGCTGCTGACCAAACCGCTGTCGCGGATTATCGAACACCTGACCAACGTCAATCCCGACCGCCCCAGCGAACACAAGATCCCGCAGCTCAAGGGCCACGAAAAAAACGAGCTGGGGATCTGGATCAACACCGCCAATCAGTTGCTTGAGTCCATCGAACGCAATACTCACCTGCGCCACGAAGCCGAAAACAGTCTGCTGCGCATGGCTCAATATGATTTCCTCACGGGTCTGCCGAACCGTCAGCAATTGCAGCAGCAACTGGACAAGATTCTGGTCGACGCCGGTCGCCTGCAACGCCGGGTCGCTGTGTTGTGTGTGGGCCTGGACGATTTCAAAGGCATCAACGAGCAGTTCAGCTACCAGACCGGTGACCAATTGCTGCTGGCCCTGGCCGACCGTCTGCGTGCCCACAGCGGTCGTCTCGGCGCACTCGCCCGCCTGGGGGGCGATCAGTTCGCATTGGTTCAGGCCGACATCGAACAACCCTACGAAGCCGCCGAACTGGCGCAAAGCATCCTCGATGACCTGGAAGCGGCGTTTGCCCTCGATCATCAGGAAATCCGCCTGCGCGCAACCATCGGCATCACCCTGTTCCCGGAAGATGGCGACAGCACCGAGAAGCTGTTGCAGAAAGCCGAACAGACCATGACCCTGGCCAAGACCCGCTCGCGCAACCGTTATCAGTTCTACATCGCCAGCGTCGACAGCGAAATGCGCCGTCGCCGCGAACTGGAAAAAGACCTGCGCGACGCCCTCACCCGTAATCAGTTCTATCTGGTTTACCAACCGCAGATCAGCTACCGCGATCACCGGGTGGTCGGGGTCGAGGCGCTGATTCGCTGGCAACACCCGGAACACGGACTGGTGCCGCCGGATCTGTTCATTCCACTGGCCGAGCAGAACGGCACGATCATCGCCATCGGCGAATGGGTGCTCGACCAGGCCTGCCGACAGCTGCGCGAATGGCACGACCAGGGGTTCAGCGACTTGCGCATGGCGGTCAACCTGTCCACTGTGCAACTGCACCACGCCGAGCTGCCGCGGGTGGTCAACAACCTGCTGCAAATGTATCGCCTGCCGCCGCGCAGCCTGGAGCTGGAAGTCACCGAGACCGGCCTGATGGAAGACATCAGCACCGCCGCGCAGCACTTGCTCAGCCTGCGCCGCTCGGGGGCATTGATCGCAATCGACGACTTCGGGACCGGATACTCATCGCTGAGTTATCTGAAAAGCCTGCCGCTGGACAAGATCAAGATCGACAAGAGCTTCGTTCAGGACCTGCTCGACGACGACGACGATGCGACCATCGTTCGCGCGATCATCCAGCTCGGCAAAAGCCTTGGCATGCAGGTGATCGCCGAGGGTGTGGAAACGGTCGAACAAGAGACGTACATCATCTCCGAAGGCTGTCACGAAGGTCAGGGCTATCTCTACAGCAAACCGTTGCCAGCGCGGGAGCTGAGTGCTTATCTGAAACAGGCTCAGCGCAGTAATGCGTTGATCTTGTGATCTGACTCTGTCCCGTAGCAGGCGCAACTACCTCGTAAACAAGACATATTTCCAATCGCGGCCCTTTACACATAATGCGAAAGATTTGCATTATGTCGCAGTTTTGCGCACCCCCGCGCCTGTCCATTATTTACCGAAGCAGGATGTTCGCCATGATTCGTATGCCTCTGGCTACCGCCAGTTTGCTGGCCATCGCTATTTCCCTCGCCGGTTGCGGCGAAGGCAAAGACAAGGCGGCTCCTCAAGCGCCTACTCCGGCCGCCAGCACCGCAGCACCTGCTGCGCCTGCTGACACTGGCAAAGTCGATGAAGCCGCTGCCAAAGCCGTTGTCGCGCACTACGCCGACATGGCTTTTGCGGTCTTCAGCGATGCCGAATCCACCGCGAAAACCCTGCAAACCGCTATCGACGCCTTCCTCGCCAAGCCGAATGCCGAAACCCTGAAAGCCGCTCGTGCTGCCTGGGTCGCCGCGCGCGTGCCTTACCTGCAGAGTGAAGCGTTCCGCTTCGGCAACACCATCATCGACGATTGGGAAGGTCAGGTTAACGCCTGGCCGCTCGATGAAGGCCTGATCGACTACGTCGACAAGAGCTACGAGCACGCACTGGGTAACCCGGGCGCCAACGCCAACATCATCGCCAATCCGATCATCCAGATTGGCGAAGACAAGATCGACGTGACCGACATCACTCCGGAAAAACTTGCCAGCCTGAACGAGCTGGGCGGTTCCGAAGCGAACGTCGCGACGGGTTACCACGCCATCGAATTCCTGCTCTGGGGTCAAGACCTGAACGGCACCGGCCCTGGTGCCGGCAACCGCCCGGCTTCAGACTATCTGGAAGGCGCCGGCGCTACCGGTGGCCACAACGATCGTCGTCGCGCTTACCTGAAAGCCGTGACCCAACTGCTGGTCAGCGACCTGGAAGAAATGGTCGGCAACTGGAAGCCGAACGTGCCCGATAACTACCGCGCCGAACTGGAAGAAGAACCGGCTGAAAGCGGTCTGCGCAAAATGTTCTTCGGCATGGGCAGCCTCTCGCTGGGCGAACTGGCGGGCGAGCGCATGAAGGTTTCCCTGGAAGCCAACTCCCCTGAAGACGAGCAGGACTGCTTCAGCGACAACACCCACAACTCGCACTTCTACGATGCCAAGGGCATTCGTAACGTGTACCTGGGCGAATACACCCGTACAGACGGCACCAAGATTACCGGTGCCAGCCTGTCCTCCTTGGTGGCCAAGGCCGACCCGGCTGCCGATGCTGCGCTCAAGGCCGACCTGGACGCTACCCAAGCCAGGATGCAGGTCATGGTTGATCACGCCAACAAGGGTGAGCACTACGACCAACTGATCGCTGCCGGCAACACCGCGGGTAACCAGATTGTCCGTGATGCCATTGCGGCACTGGTCAAGCAGACCACCTCGATCGAACAGGCCGCAGGCAAACTGGGCATCAGTGACCTGAACCCGGACAACGCCGATCACGAGTTCTGATCTACGCTGGCTGACCAATAAGGCGACCTTCGGGTCGCCTTATTTTGTCCGTCTGGTATCCATCCCTGTGGGAGCGAGCTTGCTCGCGATGGGGCCATCATTGCCAACATTGATTTTGAATGTACGACCGCTATCGCGAGCAAGCTTGCTCCCACAGGGAATCGCGGTCAACCTGTGAGAGCAAACGATAATTCCTCTTATTCAAACTCCCTCGCCCTGTTAGACTTTGCGCCCTTGTTTTGCTCGTCATTCAGGATTGCTGATGCCCTCGCTGCCTCTTCGCTTGTCTGCACTGATTCTGGCCCTGGGCCTGAGTGCCTGCGATGACGCCCCGCGCTTTACCAAGGCCGAACCCGATGAAGCTCGCTCCGGCGGCGCGGCGACGGTCAAAAAAACCGACCGGAACGCCTTCTCCCTGCCTTCAGCCAACCTCTCGCCGACCCGTCGGCTGGACTTCAGCGTCGGCAACAGTTTCTTCCGCAGCCCTTGGGTGATCGCCCCGTCGACCACCACTGCCCGCGACGGCCTTGGCCCGCTGTTCAACACCAACGCCTGCCAGAACTGCCACATCAAGGACGGGCGCGGTCATCCACCGACGGCCGATTCCGATAACGCCGTGTCGATGCTGGTGCGTCTGTCGATCCCCAACGCTCCCGCCTACGCCAAGGTCATCGAACAACTGGGTGTGGTGCCTGAGCCGGTCTACGGCGGGCAACTTCAGGACATGGCCGTGCCCGGCGTCGCCCCCGAAGGCAAGGTTCGCGTCGACTACGACCCGGTCCCGGTACGCTTTAGAGACGGCACCGAAGTCGAACTGCGCAAACCCAAGCTGCTGATCACCCAACTGGGCTACGGCCCGATGCATCCCGACACGCTTTTTTCCGCGCGAATCGCCCCGCCGATGATCGGCCTCGGGCTGCTCGAAGCCATCTCCGACGCGGATATTCTGGCCAACGCCGATGCGCAGGCTAAAGACAACAACGGCATCGCCGGACGTCCGAACCGGGTCTGGGATGACGCGCAACAAAAGACCGTTTTGGGTCGTTTTGGCTGGAAAGCCGGGCAACCGAATCTCAATCAGCAAAACGTTCACGCGTTTTCCGGTGATATGGGCCTCACGACCAGCCTGAGACCCTTTGATGACTGCACCCAGGCCCAGACTGCCTGCCAGCAGGCGCCCAACGGCAATGGCCCGAATGGCGAACCGGAAGTCAGCGACAACATCTTGCGCCTGGTGCTGTTCTACAGCCGTAACCTGGCCGTTCCTGCCCGCCGTGACGTCAACGGCTCGCAAGTCCTGGCCGGTAAAAACCTGTTCTATCAGGCCGGTTGCCAGTCCTGCCACACGCCGAAATTCACCACCGCCGCGAATGCCGCAGAACCTGAACTGGCCAATCAAGTGATTCGCCCCTACAGCGATCTGTTGCTGCATGACATGGGCGAAGGCCTGGCCGATAACCGTAGCGAATTCCAGGCCTCTGGCCGCGACTGGCGCACACCGCCGTTGTGGGGCATTGGCCTGACGCAGACAGTCAGTGGCCACACTCAATTTTTGCATGACGGCCGCGCCCGCAATCTGCTCGAAGCCGTGCTCTGGCACGGCGGTGAAGCGACGGCCGCGCAGCAACAGGTTTTAGCGTTCAATGCCGAGCAGCGCGCTGCATTGCTGGCCTTTTTGAATTCTCTTTAATGCGTTTCCCATAAGCTTTCGCTCATATAAAAAGGGAGCCCGACATGTTCCGTCCCAAGCTGTTGTTCACCAGCCTTGCCGCACTCGCCCTGGGCGCCTGTTCGCCCCAGGATCCTCAAGCCGTCACCTCGGCAGCCATCGCCAAGCAAGTGATCCTGCCGACCTACAGCCGCTGGGTTGAAGCCGACCGCCAATTGGCCGTCAGTGCGCTGGCCTACTGCGAAGGCAAGGCCGACCTTGCGACCGCTCGCGCCGATTTCCTCCATGCACAAAAAGCCTGGGCACAATTGCAACCGTTGCTGATTGGTCCGCTGGCAGAGGGCAATCGCTCCTGGCAGGTGCAGTTCTGGCCGGACAAGAAAAACCTGGTCGGCCGTCAGGTCGAGCAACTGGTCACCGCGCAACCGCAGATCGACGCCGCTGCGCTGGCTAAATCCAGCGTCGTCGTGCAGGGCCTCTCGGCCTATGAGTACATTCTGTTCGACGACAAGACCAACGTTGCCGACGCCGCGCAAAAAGCCCGTTACTGCCCACTGCTGACCGCTATCGGCGAACGTCAGAAGCAACTGGCCGAAGAGATTCTGACCAGTTGGAACAGTAACGACGGCATGCTCGCGCAACTAAGCAAATTCCCGAACCAGCGTTACGCCGACTCCCACGAAGCCATCGCCGATCTGCTGCGCGCGCAAGTGACGGCACTGGATACCCTGAAGAAAAAGCTCGGCACGCCGATGGGGCGTCAGACCAAGGGCATTCCGCAGCCGTTCCAGGCGGACGCATGGCGCAGTCATACGTCGCTGCAAAGCATGGAAGCGAGCCTGGCTGCCGCCCGGACCGTCTGGGTGGGTGTCGACAACAAGGGCCTGCGTGGTCTGTTGCCGGCCGAACAGAAACCGCTGGCCGACAAGATCGATGCCGCCTACGCCGCGTCACTGAAACTGTTCGAAAGCAACCAGCGCTCGCTGACCGAAATGCTCACCGACGATGCCGGTCGCCAGCAACTGAACGACCTCTACGACAGCCTCAACGTCGTCCATCGCCTGCACGAAAGTGATCTGGCCAAGGCGCTGGGTATCCAACTGGGCTTCAACGCCAACGACGGTGACTGATGAGGGTTAGCTCCATGCTGCGACGCCAGGCTCTGACTTTAGGCAGTTTGTTGCTGGGCGCCGTAACGCTGGGCGGCTGGAAGCTGTTCAAGCAAAAGGACCACGGTCCTTTACTGCTTTCGGCGCGCGACGACAGCGACGGCAAACATTACGCTGTCGGCTATCGGCTGGACGGCACTCGGGTGTTCGCCACCGAAGTCGGCCAACGCTGCCACGACATTATCAACCACCCGACGTTGCCGATTGCGCTGTTCGTCGCCCGTCGTCCGGGCACCGAGAGCTATCTGGTCGATCTGCGTGATGGCACGCTGCTGCAAACCGTGGTGTCGCAACCGAACCGGCACTTCTACGGCCACGCGGTCATTCACAAAAGCGGTGACTGGCTGTACGCCACCGAAAACGACACCTCCGACCCAGGTCGCGGCCTGCTCGGGGTGTACCGTTTCGAGGGTGAACGGTGGGTGCACAGCGGTGAGATTTCCACCCACGGTATCGGCCCGCATCAGGTGTCGTGGATGCCCGACGGTGAAACCCTGGTGGTGGCCAACGGCGGGATTCGTACCGAAGCCGAGAGCCGGGTCGAGATGAACCTCAATGCCATGGAGCCGAGCCTGGTACTGATGCAGCGGGACGGCACTCTGCTGAGCAAGGAAACCCTGGCCCAGCCGATGAACAGCGTGCGGCACATGGGGATCGCCAGCGACGGCACCATTGTCACCGGCCAGCAGTTCATGGGCGCCGCGCACGAATCATCCGAGCTGTTGGCGATCAAGCGTCCCGGCCAGCCCTTTGTCGCGTTCCCGGTCGCCGAGCACCAGTTGCAGGCCATGGGGCACTACACCGCGAGCGTCGCGGTGCACAGTGACTTGCGTCTGGTGGCGCTCACCGCACCGCGCGGCAACCGCTTTTTCATCTGGGACATGGACAGCGGTGAAGTGCGCCTCGATGCACCGTTGCCCGACTGCGCCGGTGTCGGTGCAGTGGCCGATGGTTTTGTCGTGACCTCGGGGCAAGGACGTTGCCGTTTCTATGATTGTCGCCAGACACCGCTGCTGGCCAAGCCCCTCGAACTCCCCGCCGGGCTCTGGGATAACCACCTGCATCTGGTTTGAAATCTGCGCTGCCAAATTGATCGTTCCCACGCTCGTGGGAACGATCAATCTGGTCTGATACACACAAACCCCGTAGCAGCTGGCGCAGCCTGCGTTCGGCTGCGCAGCAGTCGCAAAATCATACGCCGCGGTGTGTCAGGCTAACCGTGGCAGCAGGATTTACGACCGCTTCGCGCTCGAACGCAGGCTACGCCAGCTGCTACGGATCGCGTCAGGTACAGCTCGCCGGCAAGTATCTGGAATCACCGACACACACGGAGTAATGTTCGGCCTGTCTGACCAGATTTTTTCCAAGGAAGTGGAATATGCTGCGTCGCCGCATGCTGATCATGTTGGGTGTTGTCCTGTTGATCATCCTGATGCTGGGAGGCTACAAAGCCTTCTCCATCTACAAGATGATCCAGACCTTCGCGGTCCCAAGACCAGCGGTGAGCGTTGCCGTGGCCACGGCCACCGAACGGCCCTGGCAATCGCGCTTGCCCACGGTCGGGACCCTCAAGGCGCTGCAAGGGGTCAACCTGAGTCTGGAGATCGCCGGCACGGTCAAGGATGTGCAGTTCGAGTCAGGGCAAAAGGTCAAGGCCGGCCAGCCGCTCGTGCAGCTCGACAGCGCCGTCGAAAGTGCCCTGCTGGAAACCGCCCAGGCCGACCTTGGCCTGGCGCAACTGGATTACGGCCGTGGCAGCCAACTGGTCGGTAGTCGGGCCATCTCCAAGGGTGAGTTCGATCGGCTCACCGCGGTGCTCGCAAAGAGCAAGGCCACGGTCAATCAGCTCAAGGCGGCGCTGGCAAAGAAACACATCGTCGCGCCTTTCAGCGGCACCATCGGCATTCGTCAGGTGGACGTCGGCGACTTCCTGCCCAGCGGCACTGTCATCGCCACACTCCAGGACCTGAGCAGCCTGTACGTCGACTTCTACGTGCCGGAACAATCGGTACCGAAAATCGCTATCGGCCAACCGGTACAGGTCACAGTCTCGGCCTACCCGACGCAAAACTTTCCCGGA
This sequence comes from Pseudomonas sp. GW822-FHT06B12, assembly GCF_058799675.1. Lineage (NCBI taxonomy): Bacteria > Pseudomonadati > Pseudomonadota > Gammaproteobacteria > Pseudomonadales > Pseudomonadaceae > Pseudomonas > Pseudomonas sp. GW822-FHT06B12. Next base: position 379,650 of record NZ_JBXALR010000006.1, on the reverse strand, counting down.
GTCATCAGCGCGATCAACCCAAAAGTCGAAAACAGCACGCGCAACATACTGGTGCGCGCCACCCTCGCCAACCCGGACGGCAAACTGCTGCCAGGCATGTTCGCCAGCCTGCTGGTCATGCTGCCGGACCCACAGCCGAAAATCGTGGTACCGGAAAGCGCGATCACCTACACCCTCTATGGCAACTCGCTCTACGTGGTCGCCCAGAAGAAGGACGCGGACGGCAACGTCGAGAAAGACGACAAGGGCCAGCCGGTCCTGATCGCCGAGCGGCGCTTCATCGAAACCGGCGAGCGTCGCGACGGTATGGTGCTGATCAACAAAGGACTGCAGAACGGCGAACAAGTGGTCAGCGCCGGCCAGATCAAACTCGACAACGGCACACACATTGTCGTCAGCCCCGACAAGAATCTGCCAGCCGAACAGACCAGCCCACCGCGCACGAACTGATCAAGGAAATCCCTCATGGCTTTTACCGATCCGTTCATCCGCCGCCCGGTGCTCGCCACTGTTGTCAGCCTGCTGATTGTGCTGCTGGGCTTCCAGGCCTGGAGCAAACTGCCGCTGCGCCAGTATCCGCAAATGGAGAACGCTCTGATCACGGTAACCACCGCCTACCCCGGCGCCAACGCCGAAACCATTCAGGGTTACATCACCCAACCCTTGCAACAAAGCCTGGCGAGTGCCGAAGGCATTGACTACATGACCTCGGTCAGCCGCCAGAACTTCTCGGTCATTTCGATCTATGCACGTATCGGCTCCAACAGCGACCGGTTGTTCACCGAGTTGCTGGCCAAGGCCAACGAGGTCAAGAACAAGCTGCCCAAAGACGCTGAAGACCCGGTGCTGAGCAAGGAAGCCGCCGGCGCCTCGGCGCTGATGTACATGAGTTTTTTCAGCGAGGAACTGAACAACCCGCAGATCACCGACTACCTGTCGCGAGTGATCCAGCCCAAGCTGGCCACCCTGCCCGGCATGGCTGAAGCTGCCATTCTCGGCAACCAGGTGTTTGCCATGCGTCTGTGGCTCGACCCGGTGAAACTCGCCGGTTTCGGCTTGAGCGCCAGTGACGTCACCAACGCCGTGCGCCAGTACAACTTTCTGTCCGCCGCCGGTGAAGTCAAAGGCGAGTACGTCGTTACCAGCATCAACGCCAGCACCGACTTGAAGACCGCCGAAGCCTTCGCCGCGATTCCGCTGAAAGTCGACGGCGACAGTCGGGTCCTGCTCAGCGACGTGGCACGCGTGGAGATGGGCGCCGAGAACTACAACACCGTCAGTTCCTTCGGCGGTACACCGTCGGTGTACATCGGGATCAAGGCCACACCGGCCGCCAACCCGCTGGACGTGATCAAGGAAGTGCGCAAGCTCATGCCGGAGCTGGAATCCCAGCTGCCACCCACCCTCAAGGCCGAAATCGCCTACGACGCCACACTGTTCATTCAGGCCTCGATCAACGAAGTGGTAAAAACCCTTTTCGAAGCGGTGCTGATCGTGATTGTCGTGGTGTTCCTGTTCCTTGGCGCGCTGCGCTCGGTGCTGATCCCGGTGGTGACCATTCCGCTGTCGATGATCGGCGTGATGTTCTTCATGCAACTGATGGGCTACTCGATCAATCTGCTGACCCTGCTGGCGATGGTGTTGGCCATCGGCCTGGTGGTGGACGACGCCATCGTGGTGGTGGAAAACATTCACCGCCACATCGAAGAAGGTAAAACGCCGCTGGACGCGGCCCTCGAAGGCGCGCAGGAAATCGCCATGCCAGTGGTCTCGATGACCATCACCCTGGCGGCGGTCTATGCGCCCATCGGCTTTCTGACGGGCCTGACTGGCGCCCTGTTCAAGGAGTTCGCCCTGACCCTGGCCGGTGCCGTGGTGATCTCCGGGATCGTCGCCCTGACGCTGTCGCCGATGATGTGCGCCCTGCTCTTGCGCCACGATGAAAACCCGTCAGGCCTGGCCCATCGCCTCGATCTGATTTTCGAAGGACTCAAGCGTCGTTATCAAAGCCTGCTGCACGGCACACTCAACACCCGACCGGTAGTGCTGGTGTTTGCCGTGATCGTGTTGTGCCTGATTCCGGTGCTGCTCAAGTTCACCAAGTCGGAACTGGCGCCGGATGAAGACCAGGGCATCATTTTCATGATGGCCAACGCTCCGCAACCGGCCAACCTGGACTACCTGAATACCTACACCGACGAATTCCTCGCGATCTTCAAGGCGTTTCCCGAGTACTACTCGTCCTTCCAGATCAACGGATTCAACGGCGTGCAGTCAGGTATTGGCGGTTTCCTGCTCAAACCCTGGAATGAGCGCAAACGCACCCAGATGCAGCTTCTGCCGATAGTGCAAAGCAAGCTTTCGAGCATCTCCGGTCTGCAAATCTTCGGCTTCAACCTGCCCTCTCTGCCGGGCACCGGTGAAGGCTTGCCGTTCCAGTTCGTGATCAACACCGCCAATGACTACGCGTCGCTGCTGGAGGTGGTCAATCGAGTGAAAAAGCGTGCACTGGAGTCTGGCAAGTTCGCGTTCGCCGACATCGACCTGGCCTTCGACAAGCCCGAAGTGGTGGTTGATATCGACCGCGCCAAGGCAGCGCAGATGGGCGTCTCGATGGAGGATCTGGGGGTGACCCTGGCGACGTTGCTGGCAGAAGCCGAGATCAACCGTTTCACCATTGAGGGGCGCAGCTACAAGGTCATCGCCCAGGTCGAACGGCCCTACCGGGACAACCCCGATTGGCTGAGCAACTACTACGTCAAAAACACCAAAGGTGAACTGCTGCCCTTGTCGACCCTGATCACCGTCAGTGACCGGGCACGACCGCGGCAGTTGAACCAGTTCCAGCAACTCAACTCGGCGATCCTCTCGGGTGTTTCGACGGTCAGCATGGGCGAGGCGATTGATACCGTGCGCCAGATCGCCCAGGAAGAAGCACCGCCGGGTTATGCCTTCGATTATGGCGGCACCTCGCGGCAGTACGTTCAGGAAGGCAGCGCCTTATGGGTGACTTTTGCCTTGGCGCTGGCGATCATTTTTCTGGTGCTGGCGGCGCAGTTCGAAAGCTTCCGCGATCCACTGGTGATTCTGGTGACCGTGCCGCTGTCGATTTGCGGCGCGCTGATCCCGTTGTTCCTGGGCTGGTCGAGCATGAACATCTATACCCAGGTCGGTTTGGTGACCCTGATCGGACTGATCAGCAAACACGGGATCCTGATCGTCCAGTTTGCCAACCAGTTGCGCAAGGACAAGGGGCTGACGCCGCGCGAAGCGGTCGAGGAAGCGGCAGCCATTCGTCTGCGCCCGGTATTGATGACCACGGCAGCCATGGTCTTCGGCATGGTGCCGTTGATCATCGCCACGGGCGCGGGCGCCGTCAGTCGCTACGATATCGGGATGGTGATCGCCACCGGGATGTCGATCGGGACGTTGTTCACCCTGTTCGTGCTGCCCTGCATCTACACGCTGCTGGCCAAACCCGATAAGAACTGAGAGTTCCGTATGTGGGAGCGAGCTTGCTCGCGATAGCTCACTGACAGCCGGCAACATTGTTGAATGTTAAGCCGTCATCGCGAGCAAGCTCGCTCCCACACTGGTTTTCGGCAAATTGAAGATTTGGGTTCAAAAACAAAAGGCCTCGCATAAGCGAGGCCTTTGATGTGGGCTTGAGGGTTTTCAACTCTGGCGTTTCATTCCCTGAGTCATGCCAAACATGAACAACAACAACTCATCATTATCAGTGTGGGTCACCACGGATGACTTCGCAGCCCGTGGCAATGGGCAATGTGTGCCGCCACTCATTGCACTAAGAATTTTCGTTCGCGGCTGCTCCAGTCCAACCACCGCCAGTGAAACAACTGCCAAGGCTCCTGCCATAAACAAACCTCTAGCAATTTCTAGTTTCATGGCTACAAACCTTTGATGGAGCTGCCAGATGCCTTGTTATAAAAATAGACGAGCTTTTCCCTATCTGCCGAGCCCCACGACGAATGGCGGCGCAATGGTTTTATGTCAGGCGCCCGTCTTGCCCAGTTCGACATGAAAGCGGCAGCCGTTGGGCTCCATGGTGCTGAGGCTGACGCTCCAGCCCTGGTTCTCACAAATCCGCTGCACCAGCGACAGGCCCAGCCCAAGCCCTTCGCCACGCTTCTCGCCACCCCGCACAAACGGCTCGAACATCGCTTCGCGCTTCTCTTCGGGAATACCGACGCCGCTGTCTTCGACCAGAAAACCGCAGGGCAGAATGCTCAGGCGGATAAACCCGCTGTCGGTGTAGTGCAAGGCATTACGTAACAGATTGCCCATGACTGCATGCAGGAATGTCGCGTTATAGCGCGTATCCAACGGATTGCCGGGTTCATAAAACAGCGTGAGTCCCTTGTCCTCGATCGGCTCGCGCCACATGCCGAGCAGGTCTTCGGCCACCTGTCCCAGGGTCAGTTGCGGCGACATGCTGGCATCTTCGCGCTGGGCACGGGCAAGCATCAGGAAGGTCTGGACCAATTCGCGCATTTCTTCACAGGCGCGAGCGATCCGCTCGACCTGATTGCGACCACGTTGATCGAGGTCCGGATTCTCCAGCAACAATTCGCAGGAACTGGCCAAGACCATCAACGGTGTACGCAGTTCGTGACTGACGTCACTGGTGAACAGCCGCTCGCGGCTCAGTGCCTGGCGCAATCGGCCCAGCGTGGCGTCGAAGGCCACGGCCAGCTCACCGACTTCATCGGCGGCATAGTCCGGCGCCAGGGGCGGTGCCAGACCGAGCAGTTGATCGCGGTGACGCACCTGTCGCGCCAGCCGCACCACCGGCGCCATAACCTTGCGTGCCAGCACCCAACCAAGAAACACTGCCAATGCCAGACTTAATACGAACCCCACCAGCACTACGGCAAACAGCACCCGCTCGCGCTCTTCGAAATCGCTCTGATCTTGCAGCAAGACGTAACGCCGGCCGTCAACGATCTCGACGATTGCGTGGTACGAGAGGTGCTCGCGAAATACTTCATGGAACCCCGCATTCAGGTGCCGCAGGTCCCTTGGCAAATCAAAGTCGCCAGGGCCACCGCTGAAGTAGAACAACTGATCGGGCTCGGGACGGTGGCTCCAGTCGGCCATGCTGTCCATCAACAGCAAACGCTGTAAATCGCCACCCAGGCCTGCGGAAATCAGCTTTGCTTCGACCAGATGCACGGTCGCCACGATACCCATGGCGAATGCCCCTGCCACCAACGCACTCATCAAGGCAAACGCAATAATGATCCGCTGAGCAAGGCTCTGCTTAAACTCCATCACGCCCCTCGGCCAGACGATAGCCGACGCCGTGCACGGTTTGCAGCAACGGTTTGGCGAACGGCTTGTCGATCACCTGGCGCAGCTGATGGACGTGACTGCGCAAGCTGTCGCTGTCCGGACAATCGTCGCCCCAGAGGGCTTCTTCGAGGATTTCGCGACGCAATACGTGGGGGCTTTTCTGCATCAACACCGCCAGCAGCTTGAGGCCCACCGGGTTGAGTTTCAGCAGGCGACCTTCGCGGGTCACTTCCAGCGTGTCGAGGTCGTAGCTCAGATCGCCAACCTGCAAGGCGCGGCGACCGCCCCCCTGGGTACGACGCATGACCGCCTCGATGCGCGCCGCCAGTTCGGACAGGGCAAAGGGTTTGATCAGGTAATCATCGGCACCGGACTTGAAGCCCTGTAGCCGGTCATCCAGCTGGTCACGGGCAGTCAGCATGATGACCGGGGTATCGCGCCGGGCGTCTTCACGCAGGCGTTTGCACAGGGTGTAACCATCGATGCCGGGCAGCATGACGTCGAGCACGATCAGGTCGTAATGCTCGGTGGCCGCCAGGTGCAGACCTGACAAACCGTCCTGCGCGCAATCCACGGTATAGCCTTTAAGCCCCAGATAATCAGCCAGATTGGCGAGGATGTCGCGGTTGTCTTCAACCAATAGAATTCGCATGGGCACTTGCTCCGTACACAGTAACGGCCGTCTTGGCCCGCGCAGATTAAGGGAAGTAGCAGATACAAGCTACAAGCCGCAAGCTGCAAGAGAAAAGCAACAGCGGTGCTCCTGACTTGCCGCTTGTAGCTTATAGCTTGTAGCTTGTAGCTGCCCACACCCCAACAAAAAAGCCCTGGCAAATGCCAGGGCTTTTTTTGTAGGGGGGGAGGCTTACATCATGCCGCCCATGCCGCCCATACCGCCCATGTCTGGCATGCCGCCGCCAGCTGGACCGTCTTCCTTGATCTCGGCGATCATGGCTTCGGTGGTGATCATCAGGCTGGCAATCGACGAAGCCGCTTGCAGAGCCGAACGGGTCACTTTGGCCGGATCCAGGATACCCATTTCGATCATGTCGCCGTATTCGCCGGTAGCAGCGTTGTAACCGTAGTTACCCGAACCCTGCTTGACCTTGTCGACGACAACGCTTGGCTCGTCGCCGGAGTTGGCAACGATCTGACGCAGTGGCGCTTCAACAGCGCGACGCAGCAACTGGATGCCCACGTTCTGGTCATCGTTGTCGCCTTTGAGTTCAGAAATAGCTTGCAGAGCGCGAACCAGTGCCACGCCACCGCCAGGTACCACGCCTTCTTCAACGGCTGCACGGGTAGCGTGCAGGGCGTCTTCAACGCGGGCTTTCTTCTCTTTCATTTCAACTTCGGAACCAGCGCCAACCTTGATCACTGCAACGCCGCCGGACAGCTTGGCCAGACGCTCTTGCAGTTTTTCACGGTCGTAGTCGGACGAAGTGTCAGCCACTTGTTGACGGATCTGAACAACGCGAGCCTGGATGTCAGCCTCAACGCCAGCACCGTCGATGATGGTGGTGTTTTCTTTGGACAGGATCACGCGCTTGGCATTACCCAGGTGTTCCAGGGTAGTGCTTTCCAGGCTCAGACCGATCTCTTCGGAGATAACGGTACCGCCAGTCAGAACAGCGATGTCCTGCAGCATGGCCTTGCGACGGTCGCCAAAGCCCGGGGCTTTGACAGCAGCAACTTTAACGATGCCGCGCATGTTGTTCACGACCAGAGTCGCCAGGGCTTCGCCTTCAACGTCTTCGGCAACGATCAGCAGAGGACGGCCGGCTTTGGCAACGGCTTCCAGTACTGGCAGCATTTCGCGGATGTTCGAGATCTTTTTGTCGACCAGCAGGATCAGCGGACCGTCCAGTTCGGCGGTCATGGTCTCTGGCTTGTTGACGAAGTACGGGGACAGGTAGCCACGGTCGAACTGCATGCCTTCTACAACCGACAGTTCGTTTTCCAGGCCCGAGCCTTCTTCAACAGTGATCACGCCTTCTTTACCGACTTTTTCCATGGCTTCGGCAATGATGTCGCCGATGGAGCTGTCGGAGTTGGCCGAGATGGTGCCGACCTGAGCGATTGCCTTGGTGTCAGCGCATGGCTTGGACAGGGCTTTCAGCTCTTTGACGATAGCGATGGTCGCTTTGTCGATGCCGCGCTTCAGGTCCATCGGGTTCATGCCGGCAGCGACGGCTTTCAGGCCTTCGTTGACGATCGATTGAGCCAGAACGGTAGCGGTGGTGGTGCCGTCGCCTGCGTCATCGTTGGCACGGGAGGCAACGTCTTTGACCAGCTGCGCGCCCATGTTTTCGAAACGATCTTTCAGTTCGATTTCTTTGGCTACGGAAACGCCGTCCTTGGTGATGGTCGGAGCGCCGAAGCTCTTCTCGATGATCACGTTACGGCCTTTAGGGCCCAGGGTCGCTTTTACTGCGTCAGCCAGGACGTTCACACCGGCGAGCATTTTCTTACGGGCGGAATCGCCGAATTTAACTTCTTTAGCAGCCATGATCGATATTCCTTAAATACTTTGTAGTAGCGGGAAATTGAGCGGAAATCAGCCTTCGATAACAGCGAGAATCTCGTTCTCAGCCATTACCAGCAGGTCTTCACCGTCGACTTTCACAGTGTTGCTGCCGGAGTACGGGCCGAACACAACCTTGTCACCCACTTTCACGGCCAGCGCACGCACTTCACCGTTGTCCAGCACGCGGCCGGTACCGACAGCGAGGACTTCACCGCTGTTGGCTTTTTCGGCAGCCGAACCTGGCAGAACGATACCGCCAGCAGTTTTCTTTTCTTCTTCGCTGCGACGGATGACGACGCGGTCATGCAGAGGACGAAGCTTCATTGTCGATCTCTCCTAATTGTGGTTTTCAGCGGCCGGTGTAATCCCGGCGGGTTAAATTCCGGCGTTGCCGGTTGCGGTTCGCCAAGCGAACCGCGGAAGTCTGTCTGGTGATCATCACCAGAAACCTTGCGGTGACCGTTACATAAGGGCGCATAAGCTTATTACAAGGGCTGGGCAGTGAAATTTTTTACATTACTGGCCACAGAAACGAACACGGCACCCGAAGGTGCCGTGTCGCTAAAGGAGTTACTTGGAATCGCGGTGCTCGAACTCGCCTTCGATCACATTCGGCTCACGGCCCAGCGGTTGGCGCGGAGCCGGGCCACCACGCGGTTGCAGATCATCGGCAAAGGCACGCTGACGAATCGCCTGTTCTTCGGCGCGCTTGCGCATCGTGTTGGCCAGCAGCCGACGGCTGAGCGGCAACGTCATGATCAGGCCGATCACGCTGCTGATGAAACCTGGCAGGATCAACAGACCGCCACCCAACGCCAGCATCAGGCCTTCGAGCATGGTCTGCGCTGGCAATTCACCGCGGTTCAGGCTCTCACGAGCGCGCAATGCGGTGGCCAGACCGGCGATACGCAGCACGAACACGCCGAGCATCGAGCCGAGAATGATCAGCAGCAGTGCCGGGAAAAACCCGATGGCCGCGCTGACCTTGACGAATACGAACAGCTCCAACACCGGGAACAGCAGAAAGAGCAACAAAAAAGGGCGCATCAAATGGTTCCTCAACGCAAGAATGCCTTGCAAGTAGAACTTAGATGACGTCGCCGTTTCGTGATTTCAAGCGTCGGCTATCGCATTTTTTGGCCAATGCTCGGCGTGAGCCAGTAAAACCAAGGCTTCGCGTACTTGTGTCGGCGTATTGCAAACATCCGGGAACGGCAACCAGTACAGCCCCTGACCAATGCGCAGGTGCATCCCTTCGCTGTCGATACCCGCCAATTGAGCAGGTGAAGTTTTCGGCAAACCGGCCAGGTCGACGTAATGAGCGATGGCCTTGGCATGATCGGCGTTCATGTGTTCGACCATGCTCACTTCGGCCTTGCCGGCAAACGGGTTGACCAGGGTCAACTGGTCGACCCAGTGAATCGCACCGAAACCGCCGATGTAGCGATGACGAACCGGTTTGAGTACCCAGAAATCGAAATCATGCGCCTTGTGATAATTCTGCGAGTCCGGGAAATAGCGGTAATAACGCTCGGCGGCAGTATCGATGGCGGCCTGGTCTTCAATTTTTTCCGCTTCGGCCAGGTAAGTCAGTCGACCGACAGCCTGCACGTCTTCAGCCTCGCGCTCACCCACCAGCAGTGAGCATTTGGGATCTTTTTGCAGATTATGGGTGTGCTGGGCGATCCGGCTGATCAGGATCAGCGGCCGGCCCTGCTCGTCCAGGCAATAAGGAACCACTGAGCCAAACGGGAAACCGGGCATCGCCTTGGAGTGCGTCGAGAGCACTCCGCGGTATTCCTTGAGCAGCAATTCTCGGGCATGCTTGGCAGCTTCAACGCTCAATTTATGACTCCTTATATAGAATCCGTCAAAAAAACGGACAGGCACCTGGGGCAAAGTTCCAGCAACGCCATCGGGGCAGTTCTCATGTGCAGCCAGGCCACATCAGGTGCAGATCGAGAGGCTCTCTAAAAGGAAACCACTCTGACCTGCTATTGGGGCATGCGAATGCAACTCACTGACAAAGTAATCATTATCACCGGCGGTTGCCAGGGTTTAGGCCGTTCGATGGCCGAGTATTTCGCCGCCAAGGGCGCGAAACTGGCGCTGGTCGACCTCAACCAGGAAAAACTCGACCTGGCCGTCGCTGCCTGCAAAGCCGCCGGTGTCGAGGCTCGCGCCTACCTGTGCAACGTCGCCAATGAAGAACAGGTGACTCACATGGTCGCCCAGGTCGCTGAAGATTTCGGCGCGATCCATGGCCTGATCAACAACGCCGGGATCCTGCGCGATGGCCTGCTGATCAAGGTCAAGGACGGCGAAATGACCAGGATGAGCCTGGCCCAATGGCAGGCAGTGATCGACGTCAACCTGACCGGCGTGTTCCTGTGCACCCGTGAAGTGGCGGCCAAGATGATTGAGCTGAAGACCAGCGGCGCGATCATCAACATCTCCTCGATTTCCCGCGCCGGCAACGTCGGCCAGACCAACTACTCTGCCGCCAAGGCCGGTGTTGCTGCGGCCACCGTGACCTGGGCCAAGGAACTGGCGCGCTACGGCATTCGTGTGGCCGGTATCGCTCCGGGCTTCATCGAAACCGAAATGACCCTGGGCATGAAGCCTGAAGCGCTGGAGAAAATGACTTCCGGGATTCCGCTCAAGCGCATGGGCAAGCCGGAAGAAATCGCCCATTCGGCGGCGTATATATTCGAGAACGACTATTACACCGGCCGGATTCTGGAAATGGATGGCGGATTGCGGATTTAAGCCGTACACAAAACAACTGTGGGAGCGAGCTTGCTCCGGGCGGCGTTCCGACGATGAGGCCTTAACATTCACCATTGAAGGTGACTGTTACACCGCTATCGCGAGCAAGCTCGCTCCCACAATGGATCGCATTTCTTCAGCAAATCAATCGTCGCTGACGCTGATGTTCGGCATCGCTGGCGTGGCAGCTTCCTGCAAGATAATCCGCGCGCCCACATGACGGGCCAGTTCCTGGTAGACCATGGCGATCTGGCTTTCAGGTTCGGCGATCACCGTAGGTTTGCCGCCGTCGGCCTGCTCGCGAATCAGCATCGACAGCGGCAGCGATGCCAGCAATTCGACGCCATATTGACTGGCCAGCTTCTCGCCGCCGCCTTCGCCGAACAGGTGCTCGGCATGACCGCAGTTGGAACAGATGTGCACGGCCATGTTTTCCACCACGCCGAGTACCGGAATGCTGACCTTGCGGAACATTTCCACGCCTTTGCGCGCGTCCAGCAACGCCAGATCCTGCGGCGTGGTGACGATCACCGCACCGGCTACCGGAACTTTCTGCGCCAGGGTCAGCTGAATGTCACCGGTGCCTGGCGGCATGTCGATCACCAGATAGTCCAGATCGCTCCAGGCTGTTTGCGTCACCAGTTGCAGCAAAGCGCCGGAAACCATCGGGCCGCGCCAGACCATCGGCGTGTTGTCATCGGTCAAAAACGCCATGGACATGACTTCAACGCCATGCGACTCGATGGGCACGAACCACTTCTGGTCCTTGATCTTCGGTCGGGTGCCTTCCGCAATACCAAACATGATGCCCTGGCTCGGGCCGTAGATATCGGCGTCGAGAATCCCGACCTTGGCACCTTCACGGGCCAGCGCCAGCGCGAGGTTGGCGGCGGTGGTGGATTTGCCCACGCCGCCCTTGCCGGACGCCACCGCGACCACGTTCTTGACGTTGGCCAAGCCTGGAATCTGCGCCTGAGCCTTGTGTGCAGCGATGACGGTGGTGATCTCGACCTTGGCCGAGGTCACGCCGTCCAGGCCTTCGATAGCCATCTGCAGCATTTGCGCCCAGCCACTCTTGAACAGACCGGCGGCGTAGCCCAACTCCAGCTGAACGCTGACGCGGTCGCCCTGGATGTCGATGCTGCGCAGGCAACCGGCACTGACCGGGTCCTGGTTCAGGTAAGGGTCGGTGTACTGACGAAGGACGGCTTCCACCGCTGCGCGATTGACGGCGCTCATGGGCAACTCCGATAACAAGACTGGGAAATCAGACGGGTATCGTACCTGTTCTGATGGTTTGGGGGGATGCCCAAAAGATCGCAGCCTTCGGCAGCGCCTACGTAGGAGCTGCCGAAGGCTGCGATCTTCTCGGCATCCCCGGTTACTCATCCAATGAAACAGGCTCACGGGGTGAAAAATATGCGCCGGCGCTTTATAGTGGCCGACCTCCGTTTCATCAAGTAGCCGAGCCCCATGTCCGAGCCACGCAAGATCCTCGTCACCAGCGCCCTGCCCTATGCCAATGGTTCAATCCACCTTGGCCATATGCTTGAGTACATCCAGACCGATATGTGGGTGCGCTTCCAGAAGCATCGCGGCAATCAATGCACTTACGTCTGCGCGGACGACGCCCACGGTTCGGCCATCATGCTGCGCGCAGAAAAAGAAGGCATCACCCCGGAACAACTGATCGCCAACGTCCAGGCTGAACACAGCGCCGACTTTGCCGAGTTCCTGGTCGACTTCGACAACTTCCACTCCACTCACGCCGAAGAAAACCGTGAGCTGTCGAGCCAGATCTACCTGAAGCTGCGCGACGCCGGGCACATCGCCACGCGCTCGATCACGCAGTATTTCGACCCGGAAAAGAAAATGTTCCTGGCCGACCGCTTCATCAAGGGCACCTGCCCGAAGTGCGGCACTGAAGACCAGTACGGCGACAACTGCGAAAAATGCGGTGCCACCTACGCGCCAACCGACCTGAAAGATCCGAAGTCGGCGATCTCGGGCGCCACCCCGGTGCTCAAGGATTCCCAGCACTTCTTCTTCAAGCTGCCGGACTTCCAGCAAATGCTGCAGGAATGGACCCGCAGCGGCACATTGCAAGACGCGGTCGCGAACAAGATCGCCGAGTGGCTGGATGTCGGCCTGCAACAGTGGGACATCTCCCGCGATGCGCCGTACTTCGGTTTCGAAATCCCGGACGAGCCAGGCAAATACTTCTACGTCTGGCTGGACGCGCCAATCGGCTACATGGCGAGCTTCAAGAACCTCTGTGCACGTCGGCAGGATTTAGACTTCGACGCGTATTGGGCCAAGGACTCCACCGCCGAGCTGTACCACTTCATCGGCAAAGACATCGTCAATTTCCACGCGCTGTTCTGGCCAGCCATGCTTGAAGGCGCAGGCTACCGCAAGCCAACCGGCATCAACGTACACGGCTACCTGACCGTCAACGGTCAGAAGATGTCCAAGTCCCGTGGCACCTTTATCAAGGCCCGGACCTACCTGGACCACCTGTCGCCGGAATACCTGCGTTACTACTACGCCGCCAAACTCAGCCGTGGCGTCGACGACCTGGACCTGAACCTCGAAGACTTCGTGCAGAAGGTCAACTCCGACCTGGTCGGCAAAGTCGTCAACATCGCCAGCCGCTGCGCAGGCTTCATCCACAAAGGCAACGCCGGCGTGCTGGTGGCCGGTAATGCCGCGCCAGAACTGACCGAAGCGTTCCTCGCCGCTGCGCCGAGCATTTGCGACGCTTACGAGGCTCGCGACTTCGCCCGTGCCATGCGCGAGATCATGGGCCTGGCCGACCGCGCCAACGCCTGGATCGCCGACAAGGCGCCATGGTCGCTGAACAAACAGGAAGGCAAGCAAGACGAAGTCCAGGCGATCTGCGCTCTGGGCGTCAACCTGTTCCGCCAACTGGTGATTTTCCTCAAGCCCGTGCTGCCGTTGCTGGCCGCCGACGCCGAGGCGTTCCTCAACGTCGCACCGTTGACCTGGAACGATCACGCGACCCTGCTCAGCAACCATCAGCTGAACGAATTCAAACCGTTGATGACGCGCATCGACCCAGTCAAAGTGCAAGCCATGACCGACGCTTCGAAAGAAGACCTGGCCGCCAGCCAGACCGACACCGGCGATGCCGCCCCTCAAGGCAATGGCGAGCTGGCCAAGGATCCGCTGTCGCCAGAGATCGAGTTCGATACCTTTGCCGCCGTCGACCTGCGGGTTGCCCTGATCCTCAAGGCCGAAGCTGTGGACGGTGCGGACAAGCTGCTGCGCCTGACCCTGGACATCGGTGACGAGCAACGCAACGTGTTCTCCGGCATCAAGAGCGCTTACCCGGACCCGGCCAAGCTTGAAGGTCGCCTGACGATGATGATCGCCAACCTCAAGCCACGCAAAATGCGCTTCGGGATCTCTGAAGGCATGGTCATGGCGGCAGGCCCTGGCGGCGAAGAAATCTACCTGCTGAGCCCGGACAGCGGCGCCAAGCCGGGTCAGCGCATCAAGTAAGGCTCGACCTGCTGAACCGATCCCACAGTCGTGCCCGGCATGACTGTGGGATTTTCATGTCTGGCCCATACTGTCGTAAGAGTTACTCAGCAGCCATCAACAGCGCGTGTATATGGACGCTCATGACCGAATTACTCCTCACGCTTATCAGCGCCGCCCTGATCAACAACCTCGTGTTGCAGTGGCCGCTGGGCGTCGATCCGCTACTGGCCACCGAACGCAGGCAGGTTCACGCACTGGGCATGGCCACGGCGAGCCTGATGCTGATCGTGGGCGTGCCGGGCTACCTGGCCTATTTTTGGTTATTGGTGCCACTGGAGCTGACGGCCCTGCGCCTGTTCGTGTTCCTGCCGCTGAGCGTCCTGCTGATCGCACCGTTGCTGAAACTGCTTTCGCGCCTACTTCCAACGTTTTCGTTCGACGGCCTCTGGCCTTTGCTGCTGGGCAACGCCGGCGTGCTCGGGCTGACCTTGCTCAACGCTGAGGACGACAAGGGATTTTTCCACGCCACAGCCTTGAGTCTCGGCGCCGGACTGGGTTTCTGGCTGGTGCTGAGTCTGTTCAGCGATCTGCGTCAGCGCACCTTCAATAACGATGTGCCCCTGCCCTTTCGTGGCCTGCCGATCGACCTGATCAGCGCCGGATTGATCGCGGTGGCATTTCTCGGCTTCAGCGGACTGATCAAAACATGAGTCTGATTCAACGCATCGACGCCCTCCTGCCCCAGACCCAATGCGGCAAGTGCGGCCATCCCGGATGCAAGCCCTACGCCGAAGGCATTGCCAATGGCGAGGCGATCAACAAGTGCCCGCCGGGCGGCAACGAGACTATTTCGGCACTGGCCGAGCTGCTGAAAATCCCGGTTCTGGAATTGGACGTCAGCCGTGGTTCGGCACCGGCGCAAATTGCATTTATCCGCGAAGCCGAATGCATCGGCTGCACCAAGTGCATTCAGGCCTGCCCGATAGACGCGATTGTCGGTGCGGCAAAACTGATGCACACGGTAATCATCGACGAATGCACCGGCTGTGATCTGTGCGTGGCGCCGTGCCCGGTGGACTGCATCGAAATGCACCCATTGCCCTTGGCAAACGTTCTGCCGATTGTCGGAGGCCTGGCCTTCACGCTCGAAGAACAACGAGCACGCAACGCCAAACGCGACCACGCCCGACAGCGCTTCGAACAACGCAATGCGCGCCTGCGTCGTGAAGAAGAGCAAAAGCACGCCGAACGACTGGCCCGCGCACAAAAAGCCGCACAGCACAGCGAAGCCAGCAACAATCCACTGCAGGACGCGATTGCCCGGGTTCAGGCACAGAAAGCCGCTGCCGCCGATGCCGCGCTGAAAAAAGCCAAGATCGATGTGGCAATGAGCCGGGCGCAACTGAACAAATCGCTAAAGGCTTTCGGGCATCCACCGACCTTCGAACAGCAGTCGCAGCTGATCATTTTGCAGCAGCAATTCGAAGCCGCCGAACAGGCCCTGGCGCAACTCGAAAGCGCTGCGCCGGCCGCTCCCGCGCAAGTGCCGGCACCGGCCAAGGATGCCGAACTCAAACGCGCGAAAATCCAGCTGGCGATGCGTCGCGCCGAACTGAAAAAAGCCCAGACCAGCGAAGCCCCGTCCGAGCAACTGGAGGCGCTCGGCGCTGCCTTGGCTCAAGCAGAACAAGCACTGCACGATGCCGAAGGTGCCAGCGGGCAACCGGTGCCGGACCTTGTGCGCGTCGAAAAACGCCCCATCGACGCTCATCTGCGGCAACTGAAAACCGAGTTGGCTTACGCTCGCGCCGACGTCAGCAAGCTTGAGCGAGGCCCGGATACACCGGCGGAACTCTTGGCCAAGGCCCGCGAAAGGCTCTGCGAAGCCGAGCGTCAGGTGAACGCCTATGTCGCCCCTTGAGCCGGTCGATGATCGCCTGCAACAGGCGATGAAGCGGGTTTTATTGGCCACCGTGCCGGGCATGCTGATGTTGTTCTGGTTATTTGGCTGGGGCGTTCTGATCAATCTGCTGCTGGCCTGCGGCAGCGCGCTAGCAGTTGAAGCCGCGGTACTGCGCTTGCGCAGGTATCCGCTCAAGCCAACGCTGAGCGACGGCAGCGCGCTGGTCAGTGCCACCTTGCTGGCGCTGGCGTTGCCGCCTTATTGCCCGTGGTGGCTGACCGTCAGCGCTGCGGCATTTGCGATGTTTTTCGGCAAGCACCTGTATGGCGGCGTGGGCAAAAACCCATTCAATCCGGCCATGCTCGGTTTTGCGCTGGTGCTGGTGTGTTTCCCACGACAGATGACCCACTGGCCGACGTCTCCCGGGATGAACCTGGCCGCCGGCCTGCAACAGATTTTCGGTTTCAATTTCAGCGGTGCCGAACAGCCCGACGCCTGGGTGACGGCCACGGCGCTGGATAGTCTGCGAATCAACAAAAGCCTGACCATGGACGAACTCTTCGCCGGCAACCCGGCGTTCGGCCACGTTGGCGGTAAAGGCGTCGAATGGGTAAACCTGGCCTTTCTCGCAGGTGGCGCATTTCTGTTGCAGCAACGAGTGTTCAGCTGGCATGCACCGGCCGGCATGCTCGGCAGTCTGTTCGTCATCAGCCTGCTGTGCTGGAACGGCTCGGGTTCGGACTCCCACGGCTCCCCGCTCTTTCACCTGCTGACAGGCGCGAGCATGCTCGGAGCATTCTATATCGTGACCGAACCGGTGTCCGGGGCAAAGAGTCCCAAAGCCCGGCTGATGTTCGGCGTGGGCGTCGGCCTGCTGACCTACCTGATTCGAACCTGGGGCGGTTATCCCGACGGGGTGGCCTTTGCGGTACTGCTGATGAATCTCTGCGTGCCGGCCCTGGAACGCCTCGCTACTGCACAACCTGAGCCTCGTACGCCATGAACCGCAATCTCAGTGTGCTGATGCTGGTGGTTGTGGCCGGATTGGGTGCAGGCGCGACATTTTTCCTGCAACACGCCACCGCACCGCGGATATCGGCTGAACAGCGCTTGATTGAAAGCCGCAGGCTCTTCGACATGCTGCCAGCCGGCAGCTACGACAATCAGCCATTGGACCAGCCACTCGCGCTCAAAGGTATCGAGCTGAGCAAAAGCACATTGCTGGGCGGTTATTTGGCAACGGCGGGCGGTAAGCCCAGCGCCGTTATTCTGCGAAGTCAGACAATCGGCTACGAAGGCGCAATCGAACTGCTGATCGTGATCGACATCAACGGCAAGCTGCTGGGTGTGAAAACCCTCAAGCAATCGGAAACACCGGGGCTGGGTGGAAAAATCGCCGACCAGCCCAACCCTTGGCTACAGGGCTTTTTCGGCAAGTCGCGCAATGACCCTGGCGACAGCGGCTGGGCGCTGAAAAAAGATCAGGGGCAATTCGACCAGTTGACCGGCGCAACCGTCACTTCCAGAGCAGTGATCAGTGCAATCCATGATGCGTTACGCTATTTCGACGAGCATCAGCCACAGCTGATCGGGAGCGGACAATGAAGCAGTCCTCGATGCTGCAGAGCTCGCTGATATTGACCCCGTTGATCGGCGCGAGCGACTCCCTGGTAAAAGCCTTGGGTCTGTCGCTGCTGTCGCTGCTGGTCATTGGTGTTTACGGCCTGAAGATGAGTGTGTTGCGGCCGCGGATCGTTCCGTCCATGCAGTTGATCACCAGCATTGCGCTCGCCGCCACATTGACCAGCCTCGCAGCATTGGCATTGCAGACCTGGGCCTTTGAACTGCACCAACATCTGGGATTTTATGTAGGGTTGATTGCCCTGCAGTGCGTGGCGCTGGAGTACAACGGTTTCTTCACCCAGGCAGGCATGATCGACCGGATTCGCTTGTACGGTGTGTTTTTGGCGCTGATGATTACGCTCGGTTTAGTGCGCGAAGGTTTTGGCAGCGGGTCTTTCGCCAGCCATGTGTCCTGGTTGACCGGACTTACAGAATCGAACTGGCAAGGTTGGCTATTGTCCGCAGACGGCGGCATACGACTGGCCGTCATCGCTCCTGGCGGGTTTATCCTGCTGGGACTGCTCATAGCCGCCAAACAAGCCTGGCCTGGCGCCTCAACCTCACACTGACCGCCTTGAAGGAAATGCTCTACCCATGAATGCCGCAAAACGCCTGGAAATTTTCCGTCGGCTTCACGAGGACAATCCGGAACCGAAAACCGAACTGGCCTACTCGTCGCCCTTCGAACTGTTGATCGCAGTGATTCTTTCTGCTCAGTCCACTGACGTGGGCGTCAACAAGGCCACCGCGAAACTGTTTCCGGTAGCCAATACGCCGGCAGCGATTCATGCGCTCGGTGTAGAAGGATTGTCCGACTACATCAAGACCATCGGCCTGTACAACAGCAAGGCAAAAAACGTCATCGAAACCTGCCGAATGCTGGTAGAGCTTCATGGAGGCGAAGTACCGCAAACCCGTGAGGAACTGGAAGCGCTGCCTGGCGTAGGCAGAAAGACTGCGAACGTGGTGCTCAACACGGCTTTCCGTCAGCTGACCATGGCCGTTGACACACATATTTTCCGGGTCAGTAACCGCACAGGTTTAGCGCCAGGGAAAAATGTCGTCGAGGTGGAACAGAAACTGATGAAGTTCGTGCCCAAGGAGTTTCTGCTCGACTCACATCACTGGCTCATCCTCCACGGACGTTATGTTTGCCTGGCCCGTAAGCCCCGCTGTGGCAGCTGTCGGATCGAAGACCTGTGCGAATACAAGCAAAAGACCTCTGACGATTGAGGTTCTATTACTTTTATTGATTTATCGATTGAAAAAATCTTTTTTACCCGCCAGGAGATTATCGATATAAGAGGCGCCAATGGCAGTCTTAGCCTGGAGTTAACCTTATGAGCACTGGCAAAGAACAACTGGACACAGAAGACGACTTCATCTCTGTTGAGGCCGATGACGCCGAGCCTGTGGTAGAGGTAGCGAAGACCAACCTGAGCAAACGTCGCACCATCGATAATCTTCTGGAGGAGCGGCGCTTGCAAAAGCAGCTGGCCGATTACGATTTTGACCTTTAACACCTGAAAGCCTCCCGAAATGGAGGCTTTTTCATCAAGCCCTCAACCGCTGCAAAAAAAGTCGCACAGCGCACCCGATCAATCGCAGGACAATGCGCTCTGGTTCAACGGATCCAGAACGGCCAGGACCTCAGGGCGAGCGATCCTGCGGCTCAAAATCCGACCAGATGCCTCTTGCCTTCAAGTGCTTACCACGCACACAGCACTACTCCCCCCCGAGAGAATCAAACCAGACCATTACGCTGCGCAAGCTCGATCAGGTCAACCAGCGAGCGAGCATTCAGCTTTAATAGCAAACGCGTTTTGTAAGTACTGACGGTTTTATTGCTGAGGAACATTCCATCGGCAATTTCCTTGTTGGTCTTGCCTCGGGCCAACTGTTGTAAAACCATCATCTCCCTTCCAGACAGACGATCCACCATGTCTGCTTCACTTGCATTCCCCAAACTTGCGCGAACCGAGTGCAAGGCTTGATTAGGAAAGTAACTGTACCCGGACAGTACCGCCTTGATTGCACTGAGCAGCTCGGTGAGGTCCTGCTGCTTGCAGACATACCCGGCAGCCCCCGCCTGCATGCAACGCATTGAAAAGTGTCCGGGGGCCTGTGAAGTCAACACCAGCACTTTCAAAGGCAGGGGGACCGAGGTCAAACGCGCAATAACTTCCAGGCCATCCAGTTTCGGAATACCGATATCCAGTATCACGATATCCGGCATATGTTCACGGGCAAGTTGCAATGCATCTACACCATTGTCCGTTTCAGCAATGACTTCGTAGCCATGACGCTCCATTAGCATACGTACAGCAAGACGAATGACGGGGTGATCATCCACGATCAGCACTTTATTCATGGGCAAGTCCAATTTTCGCTGTTCGAATTTTTAGAGCCCGCACAATAGCGTAGTCGTTTCGCCCGTGGGATGCTGCCCACCCCAACCACCCACACCGAGAGACAATCCCTACAAACAACAAGGATTCCCCCTACAAGAACTCATAAAAAACAATGTCTCTTAAAGTTTACTCGAGACCCTATTCTCCTCTGATCAACTGTTTTCTTCAGCAGACATCGAAGAAAATCACCTGGCAGCACGCAATCTATCCCGGCAAGTCTTGAACAGTGGTCTATTATCAAAAATAACCGCTGAGTTCCAGTGCCAAACTGATACCAAACACAAACCCGCAAGACCGCCAGCGCTCCACTCGGCAACCTCCAACTTCTACTTACCGTCCCGAGACGCCAAGCATATAAAACAAACTCATGTTCGCCCCACATAAATCACACTAAAAGAAAGCTATCGATCCATTCTAATCAATGATAAAACTGCACAGCATGGCGCCCCCTCAAAAAAGCGCTTTACAGCCAGTGCTCAACCCACACTATACAACCACTATTACTTAACATCTTTTGCCCACAAGGAATCCACTATAAAACATTTTTTAACGAGCAATCAAAATGACAAAACCTCAAAAGAAAATAACCAACCCGATGACTATAATTGCGATATTCGCGGCACTCTCCGAAACGTCGGCGGCGGTATCGTTGCCCTTCCTCGACAACCAGGAACGCCAGACTTACATCTGGTTTCTGATCAGCTTTCCTTTTTACCTGCTGTTCCTGTTCTTTATCACGCTAAACTTCAACTACAAATCATTGTATGCACCTTCTGACTTCCAAAAGAGCAAGCAGTTTATAAAAGTCATCGACGACTCTGCTCGACCAGAAAAAAGCAAAAAAGCCTCGATCAATGACCCTGTTGAAAAGGACAATCAACCGATTTCAATCAAGGAAAGCGCTCACGTCCCGTTTGACGAACCGCACAGCCACTCCTCTGTGAAGTCCACATTCAAGCGAGACAAACCTGACTATCTGCTTCAGAGCACGCAAGACCCACCCGCCTATATAACGTTCATCGCAAATCAGTCCACCCAGTACCAGGTGCCTTTACCTGCTTCGATACACGGCATATGGATCATTGATGCCCGATGGATACGCAAGAAGAAAGATCTCGGTCACCTGATGACAGCTATCCCATTGAAAAAACACAGCCACAGTGAAACGATCGTATTTCTTACGAGCGCTGAGTCGGAACATCTGGTTAACGAAAAAGCACTCAAAAAATCAGATGCAAAAACAATAGAACCCAAACAGTCTTTCTACATGACTTATAACTTGAGCACACTGGCGATGACCGTCG
Source organism: Pseudomonas sp. GW822-FHT06B12 (assembly GCF_058799675.1). NCBI lineage: Bacteria > Pseudomonadati > Pseudomonadota > Gammaproteobacteria > Pseudomonadales > Pseudomonadaceae > Pseudomonas > Pseudomonas sp. GW822-FHT06B12. Next base: position 358,293 of record NZ_JBXALR010000006.1, on the reverse strand, counting down.
TCAGCCAGCACTGACCACTGCCCTGTATCAAGCAACAGGACACGTCGTTTCTGACCCAGACAGAACAGAGAGGAGGTACCGACAATCCAGGCAACTAAAGCCCCAGACTTGGTGACGCAGATTCAGGATACGAATATCCAAACACGAATTCTTCGATCCCATCGTGGCCCCGTTACAAGCGGGGCCACGATTGTTGATCATGCCAACAGCATCAGAACAGCTTGCGGCCTTTGTTTGCGGCAATCCGCATACGCAGAGCGTTCAGCTTGATGAAGCCGGCTGCATCAGCCTGGTTGTAAGCGCCGCCATCTTCCTCGAAGGTAGCAATGTTGGCGTCGAACAACGATTCGTCGGACTTGCGGCCGGTGACGATCACGTTGCCCTTGTACAGCTTCAGGCGAACCACGCCGTTCACATGCGCCTGGGAAGCATCGATCATCTGTTGCAGCATCAGACGCTCAGGGCTCCACCAGTAACCGGTGTAGATCAGGCTGGCGTATTTAGGCATCAGCTCGTCTTTGAGGTGAGCCACTTCACGATCCAGAGTGATCGATTCGATCGCCCGGTGAGCGCGCAACATGATGGTGCCGCCAGGAGTTTCGTAGCAGCCACGGGACTTCATGCCGACGTAACGGTTCTCGACGATGTCCAGACGGCCGATACCGTGTTCGCCACCGATACGGTTCAGGGTCGCCAGCACGGTAGCCGGGGTCATTTCGACGCCGTCCAGTGCAACGATGTCGCCGTTGCGGTAGGTCAGTTCCAGGTACTGCGGCTTGTCGGGAGCGTTCTCCGGGGAGACGGTCCAACGCCACATGTCTTCTTCGTGCTCGGTCCAGGTGTCTTCCAGCACGCCGCCTTCATAGGAGATGTGCAGCAGGTTGGCATCCATCGAGTACGGGGATTTTTTCTTGCCGTGACGCTCGATCGGGATCGCATGCTTCGCGGCATAGTCCATCAGCTTCTCGCGAGACAGCAGGTCCCACTCGCGCCAAGGAGCGATCACTTTCACGCCAGGCTTGAGTGCATAGGCGCCCAGTTCGAAGCGAACCTGGTCGTTACCCTTGCCGGTCGCGCCATGGGAAATGGCGTCAGCGCCGGTTTCGTTGGCGATTTCGATCAGGCGTTTGGCGATCAACGGACGAGCGATGGAAGTACCCAGCAGGTACTCGCCTTCGTAAACGGTGTTGGCGCGGAACATCGGGAAAACGAAATCACGCACGAATTCTTCGCGCAGATCGTCGATGTAGATTTCTTTTACGCCCATGGCTTGTGCCTTGGCGCGGGCCGGCTCGACCTCTTCACCCTGACCCAGGTCAGCGGTAAAGGTCACCACTTCACAGTTATAAGTATCCTGCAGCCACTTGAGGATCACCGAAGTGTCCAGGCCGCCGGAATACGCCAGAACGACCTTGTTTACGTCCGCCATGCCATCACTCCACGGGGTTCTACGGAAAGCAGAGAAGTCTACCGCCGCGAGAGGATAATTTACAGTGGCGCGACAGCTTATGATGACGAAGCGACAGATTATGTCGAGCGAGCGACGATTTCAGCCGGTTCAGGAGGTCGCCGCAGCGGTGCCTGTCGAACTGACTTGCGGGGCCGGTTTGTCGGTGGGTGCGACGCGCTCAAGGTGAACGTTGACCCGGCGATTCCTGGCCCGATTGGCGGTGTTGGTGTTGGGGGCCAACGGATAACGTTCACCGTGAAAACGCATCGTGATTTGCGACTCCTGAATGCCATTGGCCTTGAAGAAGTCCATCACCGCCAGCGCTCTGCGCCGGGACAGATCACGGTTGGTCAGGCGATTGCCGCTGTTATCGGAATGACCGTCGAGCTCGATGTGATTGACCGTCGGGTCGGCCTTCATGAACGTCAGCATGACCTGCAGCTTGGCCTTGGCCTGCGCATCCAGATCGATACCACCACCCGGGAAACCAACTTCGGCCTGCTTCACCTGTTCGTAATTCATCGGCAGCAACTTGGCGACGCACACCTGGTAATCGGCGTAGGCCTTGCTGAATTTGACCGGCAACAAACGGACTTCCGACACCCCGCCATCGCGCGAGTAATGACGAACCAACGGACTTCGACCGTCCATCAAGCCACCAATAAGGCGTCCGGCCTGGAGCTGCGAGCTGTTGAACAGCACCTCGCCGCTGCCGACTTTGACCGAGCCCAGATTGATATCACCACGCCCAGGCTGCCAGGGCGCCTCTGCAGCCAGCAAGGTCGCCGAACCGCCCGCGAGCATTGGGTTGTAGGCCTTCAGACGAAAGATTGCCTGCTCGCCCGCGCGCCGCACGAACTCACCCGAGCCAAAATCGGTAATCGGTTGGGTCAGGCGACATTCGAACTTGTCGCCTTCGACCGTCCACTCGATGCTCTCCAGACGCGTCTGGAAAGTGAGAGCCATCGCAGGAAGGCTGGCAAACACGCTGAGCAAGGCTAAATAACGCTGGCGCACGGGAGGCTCCACTGGCTTCTACAACAAAAAGACCGATACATATGATTACGGCATACCTTTGTCATATCGGAAGCTTGCTGCAAAACTTGATAGCGAGTGCCTGGATGAGTCTTTTCCGGTAGCATTCCCTTGAGTTTGACCCGCCTGGAATCCCCAATGTCCGACCGCCTGACCCTGCTGCGTCCCGACGACTGGCATATTCATCTTCGCGATGGTGCTGTGTTGCCCAATACTGTCGCGGATGTCGCGCGTACCTTTGGTCGCGCCATCATCATGCCTAACCTGGTACCACCGGTGCGTAACGCCGCTGAAGCCGACGCCTATCGCCAGCGCATTCTCGCTGCGCGTCCGGCCGGCAGCCGTTTCGAACCGTTGATGGTGCTCTACCTGACCGACCGGACTACACCCGATGAAATTCGCGCGGCCAAGGCCTGCGGTTTCGTTCACGCCGCCAAGCTGTATCCGGCTGGCGCGACCACCAACTCGGACTCCGGTGTTACCAGCATCGACAAGATCTTCCCTGCGATCGAGGCCATGGCCGAGGTCGGGATGCCCTTGTTGATTCACGGTGAAATCACCCGTAACGACGTCGATGTCTTTGACCGCGAAAAAATCTTCATCGACGAGCACATGCGCCGGGTCGTGGAGCGTTTCCCAACGCTCAAAGTGGTGTTCGAACACATCACCACCAGCGATGCCGTGCAGTTCGTCAACGAGGCTTCGGCCAACGTTGGCGCAACCATCACCGCTCACCACCTGCTGTATAACCGCAACCACATGCTGGTGGGCGGGATTCGTCCGCACTTCTATTGCCTGCCGATTCTCAAGCGCAATACACACCAGGTCGCCCTCCTTGACGCCGCCACCAGCGGCAGCGAGAAGTTCTTCCTGGGCACGGACTCGGCCCCGCACGCCCAGCACGCCAAAGAAGCCGCCTGTGGCTGTGCCGGTTGCTACACCGCTTATGCCGCGATCGAGCTGTACGCCGAGGCCTTCGAACAGCGCAATGCGCTGGACAAGCTCGAAGCCTTCGCCAGCCTCAATGGCCCGCGTTTCTACGGCCTGCCGGCGAACACCGATCGCATTACCCTGGTCCGCGAAGAATGGACCGCCCCAACCAGCCTGCCGTTCGGCGAGCTGACTGTCATCCCGCTGCGCGCCGGTGAAAAACTGCGCTGGCGCCTGCTGGAGGAACACGCGTGAGTGAAGACCATTTCGACGACGAACAGGAAGGTTCAGGCGGTGGTGGTTCACGCCACCCGATGGCAGCCAGGTTCCGTGGATATCTGCCAGTCGTCGTCGACGTTGAAACCGGTGGTTTCAACTGTGCCACTGACGCCTTGCTGGAAATTGCCGCCACGACCATCGCCATGGACGAAAAAGGTTTTGTGTACCCCGATCACACCTACTTCTTCCGTGTAGAACCGTTCGAAGGTGCCAACATCGAAGCCGCAGCGCTGGAGTTCACCGGAATCAAACTCGATCACCCACTGCGCATGGCCGTGAGTGAAGAGGCAGCGCTGACCGATATCTTCCGTGGTGTACGCAAGGCCCTGAAGGCCAACGGCTGCAAGCGGGCGATCCTGGTCGGTCACAACAGCAGCTTCGACCTGGGCTTCCTCAACGCCGCCGTCACGCGCCTGGACATGAAGCGCAATCCGTTTCACCCGTTCTCCAGCTTCGACACCGCGACGCTGGCAGGTCTGGCTTACGGTCAAACCGTCCTGGCCAAGGCATGCCAGGCCGCGGACATCGACTTCGACGGTCGCGAGGCTCACTCGGCACGCTACGACACCGAGAAGACGGCCGATCTGTTCTGCGGCATCGTCAATCGCTGGAAGCAAATGGGCGGCTGGGAAGATTTCAACGACTGATTCAGTCGCAGGATTTATCCCGCCCATAAAAAACCGGCCACTGAGGCCGGTTTTTTTATGCCTGACGCGTGGCTTACAGCTTGCCAGCGTTCTCGGTCAGGTAAGCCGCAACGCCTTCTGGCGAAGCAGTCATGCCCTTGTCGCCTTTTTTCCAGTTAGCCGGGCAAACTTCGCCGTGCTCTTCGTGGAATTGCAGGGCGTCGACCAGACGAATCAGTTCTTCCATGTTACGGCCCAGTGGCAGGTCGTTGACGATCTGCGAGCGAACAACACCTTTGTCGTCGATCAGGAATGCGCCACGGAAAGCCACGCCGTCTGCGGACTGAACGTCGTAGGCTTTCATGATTTCCTGCTTGATGTCGGCAGCCATGGTGTATTGAACCTGACCGATGCCGCCGGCATTGATCGGGGTGTTGCGCCAGGCGTTGTGAGTGAAGTGCGAGTCGATCGAAACAGCGATCACTTCAACGTTGCGTGCCTTGAAGTCAGCCATGCGGTGGTCCAAAGCGATCAGCTCGGACGGGCAAACGAAGGTGAAGTCCAGTGGGTAGAAGAACACCAGGCCGTATTTGCCTTTGATGGCCGAGGACAGGGTGAAGCTGTCAACGATTTCGCCATTGCCGAGTACGGCCGGTACGGTGAAGTCAGGGGCTTGTTTGCCTACGAGTACGCTCATTGGATATCTCCTGGTGTGGTGGCGTGAAGAACGGCATCGAACCAGTCTGTCGCGGATAAACGACAGGTTCATGACTCGAGTGCCCTTCGCAAAGACCGGACATCATACACCGCGTTTTTCACCTGTCCTTAGCGCTTTTTACAACGGCATCAAAAACCTCGACGCAGGCTTAATGACACCATCCCGGGCCGCATTATGCCGTTCGTCAGGCAATCGCTGCGCTGGCGTAAAGCCTGTCGAAACCACTTTGACAATCATTCTCGTTAACATTAAGATCCGTCGCAACTGAGCCATAACCAACGACGGTTCTCACTTTATGTATGTCTGCCTCTGCACTGGCGTCACCGACGGAAAAATCCGCGATGCGATCTATGAAGGTTGCTGCAGCTACCGCGAGGTGCGCCAAGCCACCGGCGTTGCCAGCCAATGCGGCAAATGCGCCTGCCTTGCCAAGCAAGTGGTTCGCGAAACCTTGGCCGACCTGCAATTGAGCCAGGCGGCGATCCCCTACCCTGTAGAATTTTCGGCAGCGTAAAATAGAACATTCTAAAGAACCGGACTTAGCGTCCGGTTTTTTTATGCCCGCAATTCAATTGCTTAGCGCAAGGATGCGGAACACAAACATTCTTATTCCGATTAATTTTCATATAGTATTCAATAACTTAGGTTTGACACTAACCACTGCTCAGCTCAAACTCCGCCTTATATATGGTAATTAAAGGACAGGAGCCCATCATGAAAGGCGACATCACAGTCATCCAGCACCTCAACAAGATTCTTGCCAATGAGCTGGTCGCAATCAATCAGTACTTCCTGCATGCCCGCATGTATGAAGATTGGGGCCTGAACAAGCTTGGCAAGCACGAGTACCACGAGTCCATCGACGAGATGAAGCACGCGGACAAGCTGATCAAGCGCATCCTGTTTCTCGAAGGCCTGCCGAACGTCCAGGACCTGGGCAAGCTGCACATCGGCGAGCACACCAAGGAAATGCTCGAGTGTGACCTGCGCATCGAGCGCATCGGCCATGCCGACCTCAAAGTGGCTATCGCCCATTGCGAAACAGTCGGTGACTTCGGCAGCCGTGAACTGCTCGAAGATATTCTCGAGTCCGAAGAAGAACATATCGACTGGCTGGAAACTCAACTGAGCCTGATCGACAAAGTGGGTCTTGAGAACTATCTGCAATCGCAGATGGGCGACGAATAATTTATACGGCGCTGATCTCGACTCAATAAAAAGCCCCGCTCTCTTGCGAGAAGCGGGGCTTTTTATTACCTGAATTCCGGTCTTTACCAAAATCCCTGTGGAAGCGAGCCTGCTCGCGATAGCGTCGTGTCAGTCGACATCACAATTGACTGACAGACTGCATTCGCGAGCAGGCTCGCTCCCACAAAAGCGAATCAGGCTTCGGTCTTGTTCGCTGCGGCTTTTTCGACAGCAGCCTTGATCGTGGCCTGCAACGAACCGTCAGCGGCCATTTCAGTCATGATGTCGCTACCACCGACCAGCTCACCACCGACCCACAGTTGCGGGAAGGTTGGCCAGTTGGCGTACTTTGGCAGGTTGGCACGGATCTCCGGGTTCTGCAGGATGTCCACGTAAGCGAACTTCTCACCACAGCCCATGACGGCCTGAGCGGCTTTCGCGGAGAAGCCACACTGCGGGGCATTCGGCGAGCCTTTCATGTAAAGCAGAATGGTGTTGTTAGCAATCTGCTCTTTAATAGTTTCAATGATATCCATGGAGCACCTCGGCTGAACTTTCCGACTCAGTTGTCGGCACGGTGACGCATTGTAACGGAAAGCCGAGCGCCATGCTCGGTCTCCCCGACAGACATCCTTACGCCGCCGCAACAGTCACCGGTACACCATTGAGCGCCGCATTTCCGGACAACTCATCGAGTTGGCGTTCATCGGTCAGGTCATTGGCGCTGGAGCCCGGCTGCCCCATGGCAATGGTCATCTGCACACCCGGCCGAGCATGGCCCCAACCGTGCGGAAGACTGACCACGCCTTTCATCATCTCGACGCTGCTCAGTACCTCGACTTCGATCACCCCGACCCGCGAGCTGACGCGCACCCGCTGCCCATCGCTGAGCCCGCGACTGGAGAGATCATCCGGGTGCATCAACAACTGATGACGCGGCTTGCCTTTCACCAGGCGGTGGTAATTGTGCATCCACGAGTTATTGCTGCGCACATGGCGGCGACCGATCATCAACAGTTCATCGGCAGGCGGCGCTTGCATCGCGGCAAATCGCGCGAGGTCAGCCAGAATCGCCGGTGGCGCCGCCTGCACGCGCTGGTTGGCGGTTTTCAGACGCGGTGCCAGGTTTGCCTGGAGAGCGCCAAGGTCGACCCCATGAGGATGATCGAACAAGTTTGCCACCGACAGCTTGTGCGGCGACGCATCACCGTATCGCCCTGCCCGCAAACCGAGATCGATCATCTGCGCCGGAGTGATCGTAGGTTTCAGCTGTTTGCCGGTCTTCGCCGCAAAGGCCTGAGCCAGGCCGACGAAAATTTCCCAATCGTGCAGAGCGCCTTCCGGCTTGGGCAGGATCGCCCGATTGAAACGGCTGACATTGCGCACCGCGAACATATTGAACGTGGTGTCGTAGTGATCGTTTTCCAACGCCGAAGTCGACGGCAGAATCAGGTCGGCGTAACGCGTGGTCTCGTTGATATACAGGTCGATGCTGAGCATGAATTCCAGCCCGTCCAGCGCCTGCTCCAGCTGCCGGCCATTAGGTGTCGACAACACCGGATTACCGGCCACGGTGATCAACGCCCGTACCTGACCTTCGCCTTCGGTGAGCATCTCTTCGGCCAGCGCCGACACCGGCAACTCACCGGCGTATTCCGGACGACCAGACACACGACTTTGCCAGAGATTGAAATGCCCGCCCGAAGTGGACGCCACCAGATCGACCGCAGGCTCGGTGCACAGCGCACCGCCTACCCGATCAAGATTGCCGGTGACCAGATTGATCAACTGCACCAACCAATGGCACAGCGTGCCGAACGCCTGAGTAGAAACGCCCATACGGCCATAACACACGGCGGTCTTCGCGGCGGCGAAGTCTCGCGCCAGCTGACGAATCTGCTCGGCCGGCACTGCGCACAGCGGGCTCATGGCCTCGGCACTGAAGGATGCGACGACCTGACGAACCTCCTCCAGCCCGTCGACCGGCAAATGACTGTCGCAGGTCAGACCTTCAGCGAACAATGTATTGAGCAACCCGAATAACAGGGCCGCGTCACCGCCCGGACGGACGAACACATGCTGATCGGCAATCGCTGCCGTCTCACTGCGACGCGGATCGACCACCACCACTTTGCCGCCTCGGGCCTGAATCGCCTTCAAACGCTTTTCGACATCCGGCACGGTCATGATGCTGCCGTTGGAGGCCAGCGGATTACCCCCCAGGATCAGCATGAAGTCGGTGTGATCGATGTCCGGGATCGGCAGCAGCAAACCATGGCCATACATCAAATGACTGGTGAGATGGTGAGGCAATTGATCGACCGAAGTGGCAGAGAAACGGTTGCGGGTTTTCAGCAAGCCGAGAAAATAATTGCTGTGGGTCATCAACCCATAGTTGTGCACGCTGGGATTGCCCTGATAAACCGCGACGGCGTTCTGGCCATGGCGCTCCTGAATCGCCAACAGGCGTTCAGCCACCAGAGTGAATGCCTCGTCCCAGGCAATCGCTTGCCACTCGCTGCCGACCCGCAGCATTGGCTGTCGCAGGCGGTCGGGGTCATTCTGGATATCTTGCAGCGCCACTGCCTTGGGGCAGATATGACCGCGACTGAAGCTGTCCTGCGGATCACCCTTGATCGAGGTGATTTGCACGCCAGCGTCATCGGTTGCGGTGGTTTCGATGGTCAAGCCGCAAATGGCTTCACACAGGTGGCAGGCACGGTGATGAAGGGTCTTGGTCATGGCCATTCTCTGTTTTATTCAGGGCAACCCGTGTGAGGTTGCGGGAACAAAACTATGGGCCGCGACTGCCCGCTGCGCCAGCGACGTTCGTCTTGTGAATCGAGGCCCATCAGGCCCGCAGATATCAGCCCTGTGGAAGCCTTGGCGGCGCTTGCAGCTGGATTTCCTGGATGGTTTCGATCTGTTCCTGGGCAATGTGCACGCCCGTGAGTTCGCCGATCAGCCGCCAGTGCTCGTCGAGCCCGGCACTGATGGTGGCCATGCGGTCGATCATCCGTCGCCCCGCGGCCTTGGTCACCTCGTCTTCGCTGCGCATCAACTCAAAGGACATTGAGGTCATGGAGGCGGTCAGGTGAGTCAGGGAGCGCGCCGTGAGACCCAGCAGCTCCAGCAATAGTTGTTCTTTCGATTCCATTCCAAAGGCTTCCCGAGTCGCTCGTGACTTAGTTATAACCCAGCACTTTGCATTAGCAAATGTTTCAGCCGAAGGCTGCCTTGATCCTGCCTGCAAACATCCAGGCCGACAGGTCAGAAACCGACCGAGACGGTGCTTCGCCCGCCCCGCTTGATTGCCAAGGCGCGTGAGCGCAGTGTACAAAGAGGTCGCTGCTGTCAGGAAACAGGCTTCAACAGCGCTACTGCGGTTATCCCGTAGCCCGTCTGAAATCCCCTAAAAACCGTAGCCCTATTGGTAAGACGCGACATTTAATTATAAGATCGCGCCTTCCCCTATTTCGTCGCCCCGTGCGGCTTTCGCCGCAGGTCTCGCCCGTTTTTCAATTAAACAAGGCTTTGAGTATCTGCGGTCTGTTGCAAAAAGGTAGTCAATGATGAGCGCAAGGCACTTTCTCTCCCTGATGGATTGCACGCCCGAAGAGCTGGTCAGCGTGATCCGTCGAGGCATTGAGCTCAAAGACCTGCGTAACCGCGGCGTACTGTTCGAGCCATTGAAAAATCGTGTGCTCGGGATGATCTTCGAGAAATCCTCGACGCGCACCCGGTTGTCGTTTGAAGCCGGCATGATCCAGCTTGGCGGCCAGGCGATTTTCCTGTCGCCGCGTGACACCCAACTGGGTCGTGGCGAGCCGATCGGCGACTGCGCCATCGTCATGTCGCGCATGCTCGACGCGGTGATGATCCGTACCTTTGCCCACAGCACCCTGACCGAATTCGCTGCCAACTCGCGCGTACCCGTGATCAACGGGCTGTCCGATGACCTGCACCCGTGCCAGTTGCTGGCCGACATGCAAACTTTCCTCGAACATCGCGGTTCGATCCAGGGCAAGACCGTGGCCTGGATTGGCGACGGCAATAACATGTGCAACAGCTATATAGAAGCCGCGATCCAGTTCGACTTCCAGCTGCGCATCGCCTGCCCTGAAGGTTATGAGCCGAACCCTGAGTTCGTGGCCAAGGCCGGCGATCGGGTGACCATCGTCCGCGATCCTCGGGATGCGGTACGCGGCGCTCATCTGGTCAGCACCGACGTCTGGACTTCCATGGGTCAGGAAGAGGAGACCGCCAAGCGCCTCAAGCTGTTCGCGCCATTTCAGGTCAATCGTGCCTTGCTCGATCTGGCCGCCGGGGATGTATTGTTCATGCACTGCCTGCCCGCTCACCGCGGCGAAGAAATCAGCGTCGACCTCCTCGACGACCCGCGTTCGGTCGCCTGGGATCAGGCTGAGAACCGCCTGCATGCGCAAAAGGCCCTGCTCGAGTTTCTGGTTGCGCCTGCGTACCACCACGCATGAGTCATTCGTTACTGCTGAACCTGCGTAACCTGGCCTGCGGCTATCAAGACCAGCGGGTCGTCCAGAACCTCAACCTGCACCTCAATGCCGGTGACATCGGTTGCCTGCTCGGCTCGTCCGGTTGCGGCAAAACCACCACCCTACGCGCGATTGCAGGTTTTGAACCGCTTCACGAAGGGGAAATCCAGCTGGCCGGTGAAACCATCTCCAGCGCCGGTTTCACCCTCGCGCCGGAGAAACGCCGGATCGGCATGGTGTTCCAGGACTACGCGCTGTTCCCGCACCTGAGCGTGGCCGAGAACATTGCGTTTGGCATTCGCAAGCATCCACAGAAAGATCGGGTCACCGACGAGATGCTTGAACTGGTCAACCTGAAGAACCTCGGCAAGCGCTTCCCCCACGAACTCTCCGGCGGCCAGCAACAGCGTGTCGCGCTGGCCCGGGCATTGGCACCGGAACCGCAACTGCTGTTGCTGGACGAACCGTTCTCCAACCTCGATGGCGAATTACGCCGCAAGCTCAGCCATGAAGTCCGGGACATCCTCAAGGCTCGTGGCACCAGTGCAATTCTGGTGACGCACGACCAGGAAGAAGCCTTCGCCGTCAGCGATCAGGTCGGTGTGTTCAAGGAGGGTCGACTGGAGCAGTGGGACACGCCTTACAACCTGTACCACGAACCGCAAACACCGTTCGTGGCGAGCTTTATCGGTCAGGGTTACTTCATCCGCGGTCAACTGCAGACCCCGGAATCGGTGCAGACCGAACTGGGCGTGCTGCGCGGCAACCGCGCGTATACCTGGCCAACCGGTGGCGCGGTGGATGTGTTGCTGCGTCCCGACGATATCGTTTACGCGCCAGACAGCCGGCTCAAGGCACGCATTGTCGGCAAGACCTTCCTCGGCGCATCGACCTTGTATCGTTTGCAGCTACCGACCGGCAGCCAACTGGAATCGATCTTCCCGAGCCATGCCGATCATCTGGTCGGTGCCGATGTCGGCATTCGCGTAGCCGCCGAACACCTGGTGCTGTTCCAGGCACCCGGCAGCACGGCGGCGCAGATTCCGGCGGTAGAGTCCGGGGTTCGTCGGTACAGCACCGCCAGTTGAACACTGCGGACTAATGTGGGAGCGAGCTTGCTCGCGATAGCGGACTGTCAGTCGACATCATCGTTGACCGGCATACCGCCTTCGCGAGCAAGCTCGCTCCCACATTGGATCGTCGTTGTCAGTTAACCGAGCATCAACGTCCCGCTGGCCACCAACGTCGCATGACCACCGATCTTCACCCGATCCCCTTCCAGGCGGCAGAACAACTCCCCTCCCCGCGTTGAACACTGATACGCCGTCAAGCTGGTTTTATCCAAACGCTGCGACCAATAAGGGATCAGCAAGCAATGAGTCGAACCGGTGACCGGGTCCTCGTTGATACCAATGGCCGGCGCGAAGTACCGCGAGACGAAATCATGTCGCGTTCCAGGCGCCGTAATGATTGCGCCAAGCCAGGGCAACTTCGCCAGCGCGACCATGTCCGGCTGGCAATCGAGCACTGCCTGCTCCGACTCCAGCACCACGAACAATTTGTTGGACCCCAACACCTCAACCGCCTGCGCGCCCAGCGCCCGCTCCACATCGAGGGTCGCGCCCACCTCGCGCGGCTCGATCGCCGGAAAATCCAGCCATAGTCGTTCGCCTTCCCGGCTCACACTCAAGGGGCCGGACTTGCTGATGAAGTCCAGGCGCTCGACCGGCTCTTTATAGACCTCGAACAACACATAAGCGCTGGCCAGCGTCGCATGACCGCACAACGGCACCTCGGTGGTCGGCGTGAACCAGCGGATATGCCAGCCTTGCGCCTCACGCACCACGAAGGCGGTTTCGGCGAGATTGTGTTCGGCGGCGATTTTTTGCATCAGGTCATCGGCGAGCCAGGCGTCGAGCCGATAGACCATTGCCGGATTGCCACTGAACGGTCGATCGCTGAATGCATCGACCTGATGAAACGCTAGCTGCATGGATGCTCTCCTTCTTGTAGGTCAGGACGAGCTTGCATCAACCGTCAAGTGGCAACCAGAGACAGAGCCTGCCGATTTTCACCATACAGCGCGGCAGTCAGGCCCGACCGATATCGGCGAATTTGGCCTGGGTGTGCTCGGCCAGCACCGTCGCCGCCAATTCGACCTCAAGACCACGCCGGCCCGCACTGACGTAAATGCTCGCGAAAGGTTGAGCAGTGTTATCGATGAACGTGCGCAAACGCTTCTTCTGCCCCAACGGGCTGATACCGCCCAGCAAGTAGCCCGTCGCCCGTTGCGCTGCAGCGGGATCGGTCATTTCGACTTTTTTCACCCCCGCAGCATGCGCCAGCGCCTTCAAGTCCAGGCTTCCGACGACCGGCACCACGGCCACCAGCAATTCGCCCTTCTCACTCGCGGCCAACAGCGTCTTGAACACCTGCGCCGGATCCAGCCCGAGCTTTTCCGCAGCCTCCAACCCGTAGGACGCTGCCTTCGGATCATGTTCATAACTGTGCACGCGATGTTCGGCACGAACTTTTTTCAACAGATCCAATGCGGGGGTCATGGCAGCTCCAAGCCTGGCGACAGAAGAAAAATACTGCGCTGGATTCTAGGTTATCGCGGAGCAAAAGGCTCTATTACCGGGCCCTGATCCCTTAAGGACAGGCAAGCGCAGGAGAAAATCCAGCAATGTCCCAGGGCCAACCAAATGATCATTCACCTGACTAATAGTTTAAATATGACTGATGGTTCACTTTCGACCTTTGACAGCAGTGTTTCTTGTCTATATTTTTTCGAATCTGAATAATGTGCAAAGATTACTACGCAGTACCCGGCAGTAAGCCGAGATCAGGATGGGGATCCTGCCTCGGTGAAAATCGCGCTCGGACCCTTTCGGAAAAAGTGCCCAACAACAACAAAAAAGGATGTTTTCAATGACAACTGCATCACAACAACCCTCGCTCTCGAGCCAATGCATGGCCGAGTTCCTGGGTACTGCCTTATTGATTTTTTTTGGTACAGGCTGTGTTGCCGCGCTCAAAGTCGCGGGTGCCAGCTTCGGCCTATGGGAAATCAGCATCATCTGGGGGATCGGCGTCAGCATGGCGATCTACCTGACCGCGGGTGTTTCCGGCGCCCACCTGAACCCGGCCGTCAGCATTGCGTTGTGCATTTTCGCCGATTTCGAAAAGCGTAAACTGCCGCTCTACATCTTCTCCCAGGTCGCTGGCGCCTTCTGCGCAGCGTTGTTGGTTTACACGCTTTACAGCAACCTGTTCTTCGATTTCGAACAAACTCACCAGATGGTTCGTGGCTCACAAGCCAGCCTCGAACTGGCCTCGGTGTTCTCGACCTTCCCTAATCCTGCTCTGTCGACGGGCCAGGCGTTTCTGGTCGAGGTGATCATCACCGCCATCCTGATGGGCGTGATCATGTCCCTGACCGATGACAACAACGGCCTGCCAAAAGGTCCACTGGCACCGCTGTTGATCGGCCTGCTGATCGCCGTCATTGGCAGTTCGATGGGCCCGCTGACCGGTTTTGCGATGAACCCGGCCCGAGACTTCGGCCCTAAACTGATGACTTTCTTCGCCGGCTGGGGTGAAATTTCCTTCACTGGCGGACGTGATATCCCGTACTTCCTGATTCCGATCTTTGCACCGATCCTGGGTGCTTGCCTCGGCGCTGCGGCCTATCGCGGGCTGATTGCCCGTCATCTGCCGATCGCCATACCTGCTACAAAGGATGCAGAACCCGCCATTGACGGCAAAGCACGAATCTCCTGAAAGCGGCGGCGCGTGATCCTGCCCACCATTGATCATGCGCCCCACCCCACTCCCTTATTTCGTCCAAGGCAATCGACATGACCGACATTCAGAATAAGAACTACATCATTGCCCTCGATCAGGGTACGACCAGCTCCCGGGCGATCATTTTCGATCGTGACGCCAATGTGGTCTGCACCGCACAACGCGAATTCGCCCAGCATTACCCACAAGCCGGCTGGGTCGAACACGACCCGATGGAAATCTTCGCCACCCAAAGCGCCGTGATGGTCGAGGCCCTGGCGCAAGCCGGCCTGCATCACGATCAGGTGGCAGCCATCGGTATCACCAACCAGCGTGAAACCACCGTAGTGTGGGACAAGACCACCGGCCGTCCGATCTACAACGCGATCGTCTGGCAGTGCCGCCGCAGCACCGAGATCTGCCAGCAGCTCAAACGCGATGGCCATGAGCAGTACATCAGCGACACCACGGGCCTGGTCACCGACCCGTACTTCTCCGGCACCAAACTCAAGTGGATCCTCGACAATGTCGAAGGCAGCCGCGAACGTGCACGCAAAGGCGAGTTGCTGTTCGGCACCATCGACAGCTGGCTGATCTGGAAATTTACCGGCGGCAAGACCCACGTCACCGACTACACCAACGCCTCGCGCACCATGCTCTTCAACATCCACACCCTGGAGTGGGACGCGAAGATGCTCGAGGTGCTGGACATCCCGCGTGAGATGCTGCCGGAAGTCAAATCGTCGTCGCAAATCTATGGCCACACCAAGAGCGGCATCGCCATCGGCGGCATCGCTGGCGACCAACAGGCTGCGCTGTTCGGCCAGATGTGCGTTGAACCGGGCCAGGCGAAAAACACCTACGGCACCGGCTGCTTCCTGCTGATGAACACCGGCGACAAAGCGGTGAAATCCAGGCACGGCATGCTCACCACCATCGCCTGCGGCCCACGCGGCGAAGTCGCCTATGCACTGGAAGGTGCGGTGTTCAACGGCGGTTCCACCGTTCAGTGGCTACGTGACGAGCTGAAGATCATCAACGACGCTCACGACACCGAATACTTCGCCAACAAGGTCAAGGACAGCAACGGCGTGTACCTGGTGCCAGCCTTCACCGGCCTCGGCGCTCCGTACTGGGACCCGTATGCCCGTGGCGCACTGTTCGGCCTGACTCGCGGCGTACGCGTGGATCACATCATTCGTGCAGCACTGGAGTCGATTGCCTACCAGACCCGCGACGTACTCGACGCCATGCAACAGGACTCCGGCGAACGCCTCAAAGCCCTGCGCGTAGACGGCGGCGCGGTCGCGAACAACTTCCTGATGCAATTCCAGGCCGACATCCTCGGCACCAAGGTCGAGCGCCCGCAAATGCGTGAAACCACTGCACTCGGCGCCGCCTACCTGGCTGGCCTGGCCTGCGGTTTCTGGGGCAGCCTGGACGAACTGCGCGGCAAGGCGGTGATCGAGCGCGAGTTCGACCCGCAACTGGACGAAACCGCGAAGGAAAAACTCTACGCCGGCTGGAAAAAAGCCGTCAGCCGCACCCGCGACTGGGAACCGCACGAAGGCGCTGAATAAGCCAAGTAGCGGATTCGTATCGGTATGTAACTGGTAGGGAGGTGATTCGTACGGCATCATGGGCAAATTTTGCACGGCAGCCCAAAGGAAGCCCTATGAATCTGCCTCCCCGTCAGCAGCAAATCCTCGAACTGGTCCGCGAACGCGGTTACGTCAGTATCGAGGAAATGGCTCAGCTGTTCGTCGTTACACCGCAGACCATCCGCCGCGATATCAATCAATTGGCGGAAGTGAATTTGTTGCGTCGCTATCATGGCGGCGCCGCTTACGATTCAAGTGTCGAAAACACTGCCTACGCCATGCGTGCCGATCAGATGCGCGATGAGAAACAACGCATCGCCGAAGCCATCGCCGCACAAATCCCCGATCACGCCTCGCTGTTCATCAATATCGGCACTACCACCGAATCTATCGCCCGGGCGCTGCTCAACCACAGCCAGCTCAAGGTGATCACCAACAACCTGCACGTCGCCTCGATCCTCAGTGCCAAGGATGACTTCGAAGTCCTGCTGGCCGGTGGCAACGTACGCCGTGATGGCGGCGTGGTGGGTCAGGCCTGCGTCGACTTCATCAACCAGTTCAAGGTCGACTTCGCACTGGTCGGCATCAGCGGTATCGATGAAGACGGCAGCCTGCTCGATTTCGACTATCAGGAAGTGCGGGTCTCCCAGGCGATCATCGCCAATGCCCGGCAAGTCTTGCTGGCAGCAGACTCCAGCAAGTTCGGCCGTAACGCCATGGTCCGCCTGGGACCGATCAGCCTGATCGACTGCCTGGTGACCGACCACGCTCCAGTACCGGCATTGGCGCAACTGCTGAGCCAGCACAAGATTCGGCTGGAAGTGGTTTAACCCCCCTCGAGAACGCCGGCGTCTGTACCGACGCAATCGCGAGCAAGCTCGCTCCCACAGGGGTCCACGCTATCCTGTGGGAGCGAGCTTGCTCGCGATGACGATCGTCTACGCAACACACCTCCTGCGCTCTATCGCGCGTCTGAATGTTCGAAAATTTTCCTTTCGCCTCCCTTTGATCAGTATTTTCAATCAAAGTCGACTGGTCGTGCCCGGCTTAATGCGCTACCATTTTCGCAAATGAACATTAATGTTCGAATTCAAATATTAAAAGAATGACCGAGGCCCGCCGATGCCCACTTCAACCTTGCCTATGCCCCCTCTTGCCGAGGTCTACGATATCGCCGTCATCGGCGGTGGGATTAACGGTGCGGGGATTGCAGCAGATGCCGCCGGCCGCGGTCTTTCGGTGTTCCTTTGCGAAAAGGACGATCTGGCCAGTCACACCTCGTCCGCCAGCAGCAAGCTGATCCACGGCGGCCTGCGTTACCTCGAACATTACGAATTCCGCTTGGTGCGTGAGGCCCTGGCCGAGCGTGAAGTGCTGCTGGCCAAGGCCCCGCACATCGTCAAACAGATGCGCTTCGTGCTACCGCACCGCCCGCACCTGCGCCCGGCGTGGATGATCCGCGCGGGCCTGTTCCTCTATGACAACCTTGGCAAGCGGGAAAAACTCGCCGGTTCCAAGAGCCTGAAGTTCGGCGCCGACAGCGCGCTGAAAAGCGAAATCACCAAAGGTTTCGAATACTCCGACTGCTGGGTCGACGACGCCCGTCTGGTGGTGCTCAATGCCATGGCCGCCCGTGAAAAAGGCGCCCACATTCACACCCAGACCCGCTGCGTCAGCGCCCGTCGCAACAAAGGCCTGTGGGAACTGAACCTGGAACGCGCCGACGGCAGCCTGTTCACGATCCGCGCCAAGGCGCTGGTGAATGCCGCCGGCCCATGGGTCGCCAAGTTCATTCGCGATGACCTGAAAATGGAATCGCCTTACGGCATCCGCCTGATCCAGGGCAGCCACCTGATCGTGCCGAAGCTGTACGAAGGCGAACACGCGCATATCTTGCAGAATGAAGACCAGCGCATCGTGTTCACCATTCCCTACCTCAGTCAATTCACCCTGATCGGTACCACTGACCGCGAATACACCGGCGACCCGGCAAAAGTCGCGATCACCGAAGGCGAGACCGACTACCTGCTGAAAGTGGTCAACGCGCACTTCAAGAAACAAGTCAGCCGCAGCGACATCCTGCACACCTATTCCGGTGTTCGTCCGCTGTGCAACGACGAATCCGACAATCCTTCGGCCGTGACCCGCGATTACACGCTGGCGCTGTCCGGCAGCACTGAAGAAGCCCCGCTGCTGTCGGTGTTCGGTGGCAAGCTGACCACCTACCGCAAACTGGCCGAGTCGGCCATGGCGCAACTGGCACCGTACTTCAAGGACATGAAGCCGAGCTGGACCGCGCAGGCGACCCTGCCAGGCGGCGAAGACATGACCACACCGCAGGCATTGAGCGCGTTGATTCGCGACAAGTTCGACTGGTTGCCGACGGAAATTGCCCGGCGCTGGGCCACCACCTACGGCAGCCGCACCTGGCGCATGCTCGAAGGCGTTCAGAGCCTGAACGACATGGGCGAACACCTGGGTGGCGGTCTTTACACCCGCGAAGTCGATTATCTGTGCAGCGAAGAATGGGCAACCACCGCTCACGACATTCTCTGGCGTCGCAGCAAACTGGGCTTGTTCACCACCAAGGCGGAACAAGAAAACGTGCAGCTGTACCTGAACAAGGTCGAACAGAACCGCAGCAAGATCGAAGCGGCCTGATCGGTAATCCGGTTCAACGAAAGCCCCTGAATCTCACGATTCAGGGGCTTTTTGCATTCTGATGCACATCACAAATCCACTGTGGGAGCGAGCTTGCTCGCGATAGCGGTGTGTCAGGCAACCTCAATGCTGGATGTGCCGGCCTCATCGCGAGCAAGCTCGCTCCCACAGGGTATTCGGTGACCGGGGGATTGCATTCGGTTTTCCGAACGCGACCCGTCAGTCGATTCGGTTAACCGGACTTATTAGCCCTTGAATCAACGCCATAAATATTTAATCTCTTTTAAAATCAACACCTTGATTGAAGCAACCTGGCCTGGCACGAGTCATGCTCTACACTCTGGGACGAATGTCTGATGTGCCAACACTTCAGGAGCCGTCAAGGCATTCCGCAGTACATAAGGGCCGATGAACTGGCTCCATATAAAAACAATGTTGAGGAAAATTTGATGCGCATCGTTCCCCATATCCTGGGCGCAGCCATTGCGGCCGCTCTGATCAGCACGCCAGTTTTCGCCGCCGAACTCACCGGCACCCTGAAGAAGATCAAAGAGTCCGGCACCATTACCCTGGGGCATCGCGACGCTTCTATTCCGTTTTCCTACATTGCAGACGCTTCCGGCAAACCGGTCGGCTACTCCCACGATATTCAGCTGAAAATCGTCGAAGCCATCAAAAAAGACCTGGACATGCCGAACCTGCAGGTCAAGTACAACCTGGTCACCTCGCAAACCCGTATCCCACTGGTGCAGAACGGCACTGTGGACGTCGAGTGCGGCTCCACCACCAACAACACCGAACGTCAGCAACAAGTTGACTTCTCCGTTGGCATCTTCGAAATCGGCACCAAGCTGCTGTCGAAAAAAGACTCGACTTACAAAGACTTCGCTGACCTCAAGGGCAAGAACGTCGTGACCACCGCCGGCACCACGTCCGAGCGCATTCTGAAGTCGATGAACGCCGACAAGCAGATGGGCATGAACGTGATCTCCGCCAAAGACCATGGCGAGTCCTTCCAGATGCTGGAAACCGGCCGCGCCGTGGCTTTCATGATGGACGACGCGCTGCTGGCCGGTGAAATGGCCAAGGCCAAGAAGCCGACTGACTGGGCCGTAACCGGTACTCCACAGTCCTACGAAATCTACGGCTGCATGGTCCGCAAGGGCGATGCACCGTTCAAGAAGGCTGTCGACGACGCCATCATCGCGACCTACAAGTCCGGCGAGATCAACAAGATCTACGAAAAATGGTTCATGCAGCCAATCCCGCCAAAAGGCCTGAACCTGATGTTCCCGATGAGCGACGAGCTCAAGGCCCTGATCGCCAACCCGACCGACAAAGCGGCTGACGAAAAGAAATCCTGATTTCTGACTAACCTTAACTCCTGACGGGGCTCGCGCTCTTTCAGGAGTCTGTCACTACCTGCTGGCACTTTTTGGAAGCACTCGAACCGGTGGTTGTCGAGCCGATCGCGTGTGCCTGACCGTCGTGGTCAGAAGGGAACGGAGTCTCCCAGGCGGGCACTTGTACATCGATCGATCTGAGGGGAGACCCTAATGAATTACAACTGGGACTGGGGCGTGTTCTTCAAGTCCACCGGCGTGGGCAGCGAGACCTATCTCGACTGGTACATTTCCGGTTTGGGCTGGACCATCGCCATCGCTGTCGCGGCATGGATTATCGCCCTGTTGCTGGGCTCGATTCTGGGCGTCATGCGCACCGTGCCGAACCGCATCGTATCGGGCATCGCGACCTGCTACGTCGAACTCTTCCGTAACGTGCCGCTGCTGGTACAGCTGTTCATCTGGTACTTCCTGGTACCCGACCTGTTGCCGCAAAACCTGCAGGACTGGTACAAGCAGGACCTGAACCCGACCACCTCGGCCTTCCTCAGCGTCGTCGTGTGCCTGGGGCTGTTCACCACCGCGCGTGTTTGCGAACAGGTGCGCACCGGCATCCAGGCGTTGCCGCGTGGCCAGGAATCCGCCGCTCGCGCCATGGGCTTCAAGCTGCCGCAGATCTACTGGAACGTGCTGCTGCCCCAGGCTTACCGGATCATCATTCCGCCGCTTACCTCGGAATTCCTGAACGTATTCAAGAACTCGTCCGTCGCCTCCCTGATCGGTCTGATGGAGCTGCTCGCGCAGACCAAACAGACCGCGGAGTTCTCCGCCAACCTGTTCGAAGCCTTCACCCTGGCGACCCTGATCTACTTCACCCTGAACATGAGCCTGATGCTGCTGATGCGCATGGTCGAGAAGAAAGTTGCCGTACCGGGCCTGATTTCCGTAGGGGGTAAATGATGGAATTCGACTTCTCGGGCATCATCCCGTCCCTGCCGGGCATGTGGAACGGCATGGTCATGACCCTCAAGCTGATGATCATGGGCGTGGTCGGCGGGATCATCCTCGGCACGATCCTGGCACTGATGCGCCTGTCCCACAACAAACTGCTGTCGAACATTGCCGGCGCCTACGTTAACTACTTCCGCTCGATCCCGCTGTTGCTGGTCATCACCTGGTTCTACCTGGCGGTGCCGTTCGTGCTGCGCTGGATCACTGGCGAAGACACGCCGATCGGCGCGTTCACTTCGTGCATCGTGGCCTTCATGATGTTCGAAGCGGCCTACTTCTGCGAAATCGTCCGCGCCGGCGTGCAGTCGATCCCCAAGGGCCAGATGGGTGCTGCCCAGGCCTTGGGTATGACGTATGGCCAGATGATGCGTTTGATCATCCTGCCGCAAGCGTTCCGCAAGATGACCCCGCTGTTGCTGCAACAGAGCATCATTCTGTTTCAGGACACCTCGCTGGTCTACGCGGTCGGTCTGGTGGATTTCCTCAACGCTTCGCGTGCCAGTGGCGACATCATTGGCCGCTCCAATGAGTTCCTGATCATCGCAGGTCTCGTGTACTTCACAATCAGCTTTGCCGCCTCGCTGCTGGTCAAGCGTCTGCAAAAAAGGTTTGCCGTATGATCTCTATCAAGAATGTCAACAAGTGGTATGGCGACTTCCAGGTACTGACTGACTGCAGCACCGAGGTCAAAAAAGGCGAAGTGATTGTGGTGTGCGGACCGTCAGGCTCCGGCAAATCCACTCTGATCAAATGCGTCAACGCCCTGGAACCGTTCCAGAAAGGCGACGTGGTGGTCGATGGCACGTCCATCGCCGACCCGAAGACCGATCTGCCGAAACTGCGCTCGCGCGTTGGCATGGTGTTCCAGCATTTCGAGCTGTTCCCGCACCTGACCATCACCGAAAACCTGACCATCGCGCAGATCAAGGTGTTGGGCCGCAGCAAGGAAGAAGCCACCAAAAAAGGCCTGCAACTGCTTGAGCGCGTCGGCCTTTCGGCTCACGCCCACAAGCACCCGGGCCAGCTCTCCGGTGGTCAGCAACAGCGTGTGGCGATTGCCCGCGCGCTGGCGATGGACCCGATCGTCATGCTGTTCGACGAACCGACCTCGGCACTCGATCCGGAAATGGTCAACGAAGTGCTCGACGTGATGGTGCAGCTGGCGCACGAAGGCATGACCATGATGTGCGTAACCCACGAAATGGGCTTCGCCCGTAAAGTGGCGGACCGGGTGATCTTCATGGATCAGGGCAGAATCATCGAAGACTGCAAGAAAGAAGAGTTCTTCGGTGACATCAACGCCCGCTCCGACCGTGCGCAGCATTTCCTCGAGAAAATCCTGCAGCACTAACAACAGCACCGCTCCCCACCTGTGGGAGCGAGCTTGCTCGCGATGACTGCCTACCAGTCAATGATGATGTCGACTGTTAGTCCGCTATCGCGAGCAAGCTCGCTCCCACAAGGGCCGATGGTGGCCTGGAGATTTGTGTTGTGGTTGACCCAAGGCATCTGTGATGAAATGCGACCCCACTCTCTATCGCGCTGCAAAGCCATCACTTGCCGTGAAACCCCGTCTGATTCGCCATCTGTTTCTACCTCCGCTGGTCATCTTGCTGATGGTCGGGCTGGGTTACGTCGGCTTCTGGGTCAGCGAACACTACGGGATTCGCAGCCTCAGCGAGAACGGTCAACGGCAGCTGGAACTGCACGCCCGCGCGGTCGAAAGCGAGATCAGCAAATACACCTACCTGCCCAGCCTGCTGGAACTCGAATCGAGTGTTTCCGAACTGCTGACCGACCCGTCACCTGAACACCGGCAAGCGGTCAATGATTACCTCGAGGGCCTGAACCGGCGCAGCCGCAGTCGGGCGATCTACGTGATGGACACCACCGGTCGGGTGCTGGCGACCAGCAATTGGCGCGATGTCGACAGCTACCTCGGTGAAGACCTGTCCTTTCGTGCCTATTTCCAGAATGCCGTGCGCGGCCAGCCGGGGCGTTTCTACGGCATCGGCAGCACCAACGGCGAACCCGGTTACTACCTGGCCCACGGCCTCGAAGAACAAGGCAAGATCATCGGCGTCGCGGTGGTCAAAGTCCGCCTCGAAGCCATGGAAGAGCGCTGGCAGCGTGCACGTCTGGAAGCCTTCGTCAGTGACGAGAATGGCATCATTATTCTTTCCAGCGACCCGGCGCGCCGGCTCAAATCGGTTCGCCCGCTCAGCAATGACACCAAAGAACGCCTGGCCCGCAGCCTGCAATATTACTGGTTCCCGCTCAACGAGCTGGAACCGTTGGCCCGTGAGCGACTGTCCGAAGGCGTGGAAAAAATCACCTTCCCGGCCAACGCCGAGCTGGTCTCCGATGAACAGGAAATCAGCTACCTGTCGCAGACCCGCCCCTTGAGCGATACACCGTGGAATTTCACCCTGCTCACACCGCTCCAGGATTTGCGCCGTGAAGCGATCAATCAGGGCATTCTGGTCGCGGTGGCCTTCGCGCTGGTGGCGTTCCTGCTGATCGCCTGGAACGAACGGCGCAAAGTCATCGCCACCCGCCTCGCTGCCCGTGAAGCACTGCAAGAAGCCAACAGCCAACTGGAGCGCAAGATCACCGAGCGCACCACCGACCTGCGTGCCAGCAACGAACGCCTGAAAAGCCAGATCCGCGAACGCCGCCAGGCTGAAGAAACCTTGCGCCGAGCCCAGGATGAACTGGTCCAGGCCGGCAAACTCGCGGCTATCGGCCAGATGTCCACCAGCATTGCCCACGAATTGAACCAGCCGCTGGCCGCCTTGCGCACCTTGTCCGGCAACACCGTGCGCTTTCTTGAGCGCGGTCAGCTGGACATCGCCAGTGCCAACCTGAAAACCATCAATGAACTGATCGACCGCATGGGCCGGATCACCGCCAGTCTGCGCTCCTTTGCCCGGCGCGGTGACGATCAGGGCCAGGCCAGCCTCGGCAAAGCGGTAGACGCCGCCTTGCAACTGCTCGGCGCTCGCCTTGAAAGCGCTCACTTGCTGTTGCACCGCGAGTTCAGCGATGTGCAAGTGCAGATCGACCAGACCCGTCTGGAACAGATTCTGGTCAATCTTATCGGCAACGCGCTGGACGCCATGCAAGCGCAGCCGCAGCCCGAGCTGTGGCTGGAGGGTGACGTCGTCGACGGCAAATATCGCCTGCGCGTACGCGACAACGGCCACGGCATCGACGCCGAAACCCGCAAGCACTTGTTCGAACCTTTCTTTACCACCAAACCCGGCGAACAGGGCCTGGGCCTCGGTCTGACCCTGTCGGCAAGCCTGGCCGCCGCCACTGGCGGTCACCTCGGCGTCGAGCACCCGGCCAGCGGTGGTACTGCTTTCGTCCTCAGTTTACCGTTGGTAAGCCCCCTTCCCGCCGAGCCAATATGAACAACGACCTTAGTGTGCTGATCGTCGAAGACGATCCCCATGTCCTGCTCGGTTGCCAACAGGCCCTGGCCCTGGAAGATATTCCCTGTGAAGGTGTCGTTAGCGCTGAAGAAGCCCTGGCGCGAGTCGGCGACAACTTCGCCGGGATCGTCATCAGCGACATTCGCCTGCCGGGCATCGATGGCCTGGAACTGCTGAGCCGCCTCAAGGCGCGCGATCGCAGCCTGCCGGTGGTGCTGATCACCGGCCATGGCGACATCTCGATGGCGGTCGGCGCGATGCAAAACGGCGCCTACGACTTCATGGAGAAACCGTTCTCCCCCGAACGCCTGGTAGACGTCGCGCGCCGCGCCCTGGAGCAACGCAGCCTGGCTCGCGAAGTGACCTCCTTGCGCCGGCAGCTGGCCGAACGCGACTCCCTTGAGGGGCGGATCATCGGCCGCTCGCCCGCCATGCAGCACCTGCGCGAGCTGATCGCCAACGTCGCCGACACCTCGGCCAACGTGCTGATCGAAGGTGAGACCGGCACCGGCAAGGAGTTGGTCGCGCGTTGCCTGCATGACTTCAGTCGCCGTCACTCGCAGCAATTCGTCGCGCTGAACTGCGGTGGCTTGCCGGAGAACCTGTTCGAAAGCGAAATCTTCGGTCACGAAGCGAATGCCTTTACCGGTGCCGGAAAACGACGGATCGGCAAGATCGAACACGCCAACGGCGGCACGTTGTTCCTCGATGAAGTGGAAAGCATGCCGCTGGCGCTGCAAATCAAATTGCTGCGGGTATTGCAGGAGCGCACGCTGGAGCGGCTCGGCTCGAACCAGAGCGTTGCGGTCGACTGCCGGGTGATCGCGGCGACCAAGTCCGACCTCGACGACTTGAGCAAAGTCGGCCAGTTTCGCAGCGACCTGTATTACCGCTTGAACGTGGTGACCCTGGAACTGCCGCCGCTACGTGAACGCCGCGAAGACATTCTGCAATTATTCGAACACTTCTTGCAGCAGTCGTCGCTACGGTTTGACCGTGCAGTGCCTGAACTGGACAACCAGACCCTGTCGACCCTGATGAGCCACGACTGGCCCGGCAATGTGCGCGAACTGCGCAACGTCGCCGAACGTTTTGCTCTCGGTTTGCCGGCCTTCAAGAAATCCGGCACCGGTGGCGCCGCCCAAGGCCTGGCGTTCTCCGAAGCGGTGGAAGCCTTCGAGCGCAATCTGCTCAATGACGCCTTGCAGCGCAGCGGCGGCAACCTGACCCAGGCCAGCCTGGAACTGGGCATGGCCAAGACCACGCTGTTCGACAAAGTCAAAAAATACGGTTTGAGTCACTAACTCACTGCGAGACGTTCCGTGGATCTACTGTTGAAAGCTGCACTGGGCGCCGCGGTGGTGGTGATCCTCGCCTTCCTCGCCAAAACCAGAAACTATTACATCGCAGGCCTGGTACCGCTGTTTCCGACCTTTGCACTGATCGCTCATTACATCGTCGGCAAGGGCCGCTCGCTGGACGACCTGAAGACCACCATCGTGTTTGGCATGTGGTCGATCATTCCGTACTTCGTTTACCTGGCGACGTTGTATGTGATGGTGGATCGGCTGCGGTTGGAGGCCTCGCTGGCGGTGGCTGCGGTGGCTTGGTTGATGGCGGCTACGGTGTTGGTTTCTGTTTGGGTGCGGGTTCACGCCTGATAACGTGCCGTTCTCCAAAAGATCGCAGCCTGCGGCAGCTCCTACGGGTGTACGCGATCTTTCTGATGGCTGGCCCGTCCCTTGCATTTACCCCCTAAAGCCCGCCCGGCCTGCGCTCGTGATCGACCGCGCCGGCTTTGGAGGGGCGCTGCCATGGGTAAGAATACGTTTTGAATATCTTGGATCTCGACCACAGCCTGACAGCCCAGGCGCCGATTGTCCGGCTGCTGGAAAGCGGTCGTGCGAATCGTCTGGACCTGCTCGATCTGGGACCCAAACTGCGTTTGTGGTCCAGTGAGAAAAACTACCGACGCTTTTCCGAACGCCTGCGCCAACGCCCCCCCCATACGGGCCCGCAGCCGGAAATATTCTTTATGGGTTCTGGCGACTACCACCACCTGACCCCGGCCTTTCTCGCCGAGATTACCGAGCCGGTCAGCCTGATCCATTTCGATAACCATCCCGACTGGGTGCGCTTCGCGCCGCGTCGGCATTGCGGTTCGTGGGTCAATCGGGCGCTAAAGATGCCGAACATCAAACGCATCGTCACCCTCGGACCGTGCAGCGACGACCTGCATAACCCGCAACTGCGCGGCGGCAACCTCGGCGCGCTGAAGCGTGGTGACTTGCAACTCTTCCCCTGGCAGCACCCGCCGTCCCAGGTCTGGGGCCTGATCGGCGATGGTGCCGGGCATCAACAGCGGGAAAACATGCTGCACTGGCGCAACCTGGCGGACCTCGACTGGCCAGTGTTTCTCCAGCAATTGATCGAAAGCCTGCCGACCGAAGCCGTGTGGATCACCATCGACAAGGACGTGCTCGCCAGTGAAGATGCCGCGACCAACTGGGATCAGGGCGGCATGCGCTTGACGCACTTGCTGCAAGCCCTGCGTGCATTGGCCGCGAGCAAGCGAATCCTGGGGATCGATGTCTGCGGCGAGTTCGCCCAACCGGCCTTCAGCAATGCGTTCAAGCGCTGGGAAGCCAAGTCCGACCAGCCGCCTCCCGAGCGCTGGAGCGAAGACGATCTGCTGCGAAATGCGGCAACCAACCAGGCACTGATCAGCCTGTTCGAGGAGTTATTCCCGTGAATTTGACCGTGGTGTTACTGGTGGCGTTTTCGATTCTCCTCGACGTCATCGGGCAGCTCTGTTTCAAGCTGGGCCTGGACCGTTTACCCGAGCTCGAAGGCGGCTTCCGGCTGAATGCGTTCTGGGGCCAGGTGTTCAATGCTCCGTTGCTCTGGTGTGGGATCGGCGCCTACGCAATCGAGTTCTTTGTCTGGCTCGAAGCCTTGTCCCGCGCGCCGCTGAGCCTGTTGTTTCCGGCGGCGGCACTGGCTTACTGCGGAGTCGTACTGGCGGGCAAAGTGGTGCTGGGTGAAACCGTCAGCCGCCGGCGCTGGCTCGGCACCGTGGTGATTACGGCGGGCGTGATGCTCGTGTGTGTCGCCCATGCCTGAAGCTCAATCGATGATGGAAAGGAACAGCACTATGGGTTGGTTGCACGGGCGTCTGGGCACCGTTGTGCTGTGGATGCTGCTGATCGGTTTTGAAAGTAGCGGTCAGATCGCCACCAAAGTTGGTGGTGATCAACTGGGGCAGATGGACTTCAACCTCCAATGGCTGGCAGCTGTCGCCGGTAATCCTGGGGTGCTGACGGCCATCGCCTGCTACATCGGGGCGTTCTTCGTCTGGATGTTGATATTGCGACGCAGCAGCCTGTCGCTGGCGTTTCCGCTGAGTTCGCTGGTATTTGTCGGCGTACTGCTCGGCTCGTGGCTCGGCCTCGGCGAACAGATCAGCCTGCTGCACTGGTTGGGCGTGGCAGTGATCATGGGCGGGATTGCATTGCTGGCTGAAGGCGAAGAGACCTGAATACAACGCTATTCCATGTGGGAGCGTGGCTTGCCCGCGAAGCGAACACCGCGGTTTTTCAGGCATTACGCGTTATCGTTCTTCGCGGGCAAGCCACGCTCCCACAGGGTCAGCGATTATGGTGGGCCGTCAGAAAGCCCAGTCCGTGTGACAGCGCAATCACCTTCACCCCCGCCGCTCGTTGCTGTTCGGCAATTTCGCGGTGGAATGCCTTGACCTGGGTCCAGTGCATTTTCGGCCGGTAATGATGCTCGGCGTGATAGCCGTTGTTCATCCAGATCAGGTTGTAGAGCACGCTGTAGCTGCTCACGCCCCAGGCAATCGGCAAGTCCGGATTGCCGCCAAAATGCTCGTAATATCCGTTGAGCGAAGACAACGCCTGACCGAAATACCAGAACGGCAACAACAGCAGCACCGCATGCCAGTCGTAGAACGCCAGCGCCACATATGCCGCCACCGTCACATAAATCTCGACCTTGACCCAGCGCGCATCGCTGGGCCGCTTGCGCTGCATTTCTTCGTAGAACGGCTTGGGATCATCGCGGAAAAAGCTGAGAAAAGTGTATGACCAAGGGTTTTCGGGTTGTCCGTCCTTGCCGCGCAGGTAGATCGACAGCGGATCGACGGTCTTGCCATTGGCATCCGGCAGATCGGAGTTGCCACGGTGATGGCGGTTGTGGATGTCGCGGTACAGCGTTTGCGAGAACCCGATAGTCACCGACAGCAACAAGTCGAACGCCCGGTTCATCCAGGCAATGGTGAAGTACGGGTTGTGGATCTGGTTGTGGGAAATGCTGTTGATGCTCCACGACAGGCTGACGGCGTAGACCAGTGCCAGCGGCACGATGGCCCACCACGACAGGTCATGGAAGGCCAGCACCAACCACAAAACAAACGCCAGATGAGCCACCCCGAGCGCAATCGGGACCAAATCCCACAGCGAATAGGCGAGGAAACGATACGCGGGACGAGCCATGAAGCACTCCTGAAAAATTGAGTTCTCCACGGCTATTGCAAACAGCAGACCAAACTTACCTGTAGCAGCTGCCGAACGCAGGCTACGCCAGCTGCTACGGGGATCTGCGCTCAGGTCAATTGAATTTGTAGCTGATCGCCGCCTGTACTTCGCCCTGGTTCACGCGGCCTTCTTGCTTGACGATGGTGCTGTCCGCCGCCGAGTTGGTCAGGTGCTTCCAGCTGGCACTGGTCACCAGCGACCACTTTGCTGCCAGCGGGAACTCGAAGCTCTGGGTCAACGCCACATTCTGCAAGCCGCCACTGGCCTTGTACGGACGGAACTCCGAATCCCGGGCGTCTTTGTTGGAAACGCCAAAGAACGTCTGAGTCTGCCGGCCATCGGCAAAATTCGCGGCCAGTTCGCTACTGCCAATGATCCCCAGCCCCAGCAGATAACCCACTTCCCCGCCCACACGACCGAGCACACCACCCTGGCCGCGATTAGCGCCCACGGTATGGCCGACGAAAGCGAAAATTCGCCAGAAATCAGCCGGGCTGTACTGAACGAAGCCACCGGCCTCGCCCATGGCCGACACATTGTGCAGGCCCCGCAGCGTGCCATTGGAGTTGCGTCCCGGAATGTAGTTGATAAACGGCCCGGCACTGAAACCATTGGCTTTCAAGGCGCTCCAGGTCAAACCGTCGTCGGTGCTGAGGCTGACATCGCCCCAATCCAGATCGAAGTAAGGCACCGGCACGGTTTCATAACGACTACCCGTGGGGTCATAGGGCTGATTGCTCATGCCGAGACCCGCCTCACCGGTAATTCCGGCCGCCTGCGCGGTGGCGCAAAACCCGCCAAGGCCCAGCAAGGCAGCGAATACAGCAGAGGTAATCCTGAACATAGAGCAATTCCTTAGCAGTGCAGGCGCGCATCAACTCCCGGGCCGATTTTCCTGCGCAAGCACTCATGTTGTTTGTAGCGACCTACAAAAATTGTAGCTTCGCGGACACATATCCCGCACAGCATACCTCAGAGCCCCAGCCTATAGGATCTGAAACAACTTGGCACAATCCCTGCTCTACCCCGTTGCAAGCGCAACAGCGCGCCCCTGCCCTATAGGTAATGCAGATGATTGACTGGCATATCGTGTGTGATTTCGACGGGACCATCACCCGCACCGACGTGATCGACAGCATCCTCCAACGTTTCGCCGACCCGAGCTGGGAAGCGATCGAGGACGAGTGGTTGAGCGGTGCTATCGGTTCGCGTGAATGCCTCAGTCGCCAGCTATCGCTGGTCAAGGCAACACCCAACGAACTGCTCGGGTTCTTCGACAGTGTCGAAATCGATGCCGACTTCCCGGACTTTGTCGACCACGTGGTCGGTCTGGGCGCCTCCATCGAAGTGGTCAGTGACGGCATCGAGCAAGGTATTGCGCGGATTCTGGCACGCAACTACGTCAGCCTCCTGCCGATCCTCGCCAACCGCCTGCGTCAGGTCGACCACAACAGCTGGCGCATCGACTTTCCGTATTCGAGCGACGCCTGCCGTGCGGCCTCCGGCAACTGCAAATGCAAGTCCACGCCCAGCAGTAAACGCGTGCTGGTAATCGGCGACGGCCAGTCCGACATGTGCGTGGCGTCCACCGCCGACTTCGTATTCGCCAAGGACCGCCTGGCCGAACATTGCGAACGCAATGGCATTGCCTACGCCCGTTTCGACAGCTTCGCCGAACTTCCGGCCTTGCTGGCCAAACTGCCTGCCGGCAACGCCGCCAACGCCAATGCCTTCGCGCTTGAAACCTCTTCTGAACTCTCGCTACAAAATCAGGAACTCTTCCACCATGTCTGATATCCGAATTGCTACCGCAGAAGACCAGATCCTTCTGGACAAAGAAGCCAAGTACTGCTCCTACGGCGACACCGTTCACTACATCGATCCGCCGCGTATTTTCAGCCGTTGCGAAGGCTCCTACGTCTGGGACACCGAAGATCAGGCTTACCTCGACCTGCAAATGTGGTACTCGGCGGTCAACTTCGGTTACGCCAACCCGCGTCTGAACAACGCTCTGAAACAACAGATCGACACCCTGCCGCAAATCGCCAGCCAGTACCTGCACAAAGGCAAGATCGAGCTGTCGGAAATGATCGCGGTCGACGCCAAGAACAAGTTCGGCCTCGACGGTCGCGTGCACTTCAACGTCGGCGGTTCGCAGTCCATCGAAGACTCGTTGAAAGTGGTCCGTAACGCCACCAACGGCAAGAGCCTGATGTTCGCCTTCGAAGGCGGCTACCACGGCCGTACCCTCGGCGCCTCGTCGATCACCTCGAGCTACCGCTACCGTCGCCGCTACGGTCACTTCGGTGAGCGTGCCAACTTCATCCCGTTCCCGTACCACTTCCGTGGCCCGAAAGGCATGACCAAGGAAGAATACGGCAGCCATTGCGTGCAGCAGTTCGCCCGTCTGTTCGAAACCGAATACAACGGCGTCTGGGACCCTAAAGTCGGCCAGAGCGAATACGCAGCCTTCTACGTCGAGCCAATCCAGGGCACCGGCGGCTACGTGATCCCGCCGATGAACTTCTACAGCGAACTCAAGCAAGTGCTGGATCAGCACGGCATCCTGATGGTCGTCGACGAAATCCAGATGGGTTTCTGGCGTACCGGCAAGCTGTGGTCGATCGAACACTTCGACGTCAAACCGGACGTGATCGTCTTCGGTAAGGCGCTGACCAACGGCCTCAACCCACTGGGCGGTATCTGGGCCCGCGAAGAGCTGATCAACCCTAAGGTGTTCCCGCCAGGTTCGACTCACTCCACCTTCGCTTCCAACCCGCTGGGTACTGCGGTCGGTCTGGAAATGTTCAAGATGACCCACGAAGTCGACTACGGCTCGATGGTCATGGCCAAGGGCAAATACTTCCTGGACGGTTTGCAGGACCTGCAGAAACGCTACCCGATCATCGGCGACGTCGACGGCCTGGGCCTGGCTCTGCGCTGCGAAATCTGCGGTCCGGACGGCTTCACTCCGGACAAGGCCACCCTGGACTTCATGGTTGATGAAGGCATGAAGGGCGACATCGAAATCGACGGCAAGCGTCTGGGCCTGATTCTCGATGTGGGCGGCTACTACAAGAACGTCATCACCCTGGCCCCGTCGCTGGAAATCAGCTACGCGGAAATCGACCTGGGCATCGCCCTGCTCGACCGCCTGCTTGATCGGGCCATGAAACGATGAACGAAACAGAGATCGATCTCGGCGAAGGTAGTACCGGTTTCGTTCTCGGCAGTGGCGAGGTCGCGGTGTTGTTGATCCACGGCCTGACCGGCACCCCGACGGAGTTGCGTCGGGTTGCCATCGGCCTGGCCAAATCGGGTTGCACGGTGTACGTGCCAACCCTGGCCGGGCACTGCGGTGACAACGCCGACCTGCAAGCCACCGGCTGGCAGGACTGGTACGAAGGTGTACGCAAGACATTCGTGGGCATCCGCCAGCGGCACGAACAGGTGTTCGTCGGCGGTCTGTCCATGGGTGCGGTCATGTCCATGTATGTCGCGTCCGAGCATCCAGGACAGGTCGCCGGCCTGCTGATGTATTCAACCACCCTGCGCTACGACGGCTGGAACATCCACAAACTGGCGTTCCTGACCCCCTTGTTGATGAAGATCCCATTCGGCGTGAACATCTGCAGCTTCGAAGAATCGCCGCCCTATGGCATCAAGAACGAGCGTCTGCGGGCGATCGTCGAACGTCAGATGAAGGAAGGCGAAAGCAGCAATGCCGGTCTGTTGACCATGGAAGGCGTGACCGTGCGCGAATTGCACCGGATGAATGCGGTGGTCAAGAAGCGCATGCCGTCGATCAAGACACCCGCCCTGGTACTGCACTCCATCGAGGACGACATCACCAGCCGCTGGAACGCCGATTACGTCGAACGCCATCTTGGCGGCCCGGTCACCAAGGTCATGCTGGACAACTGCTATCACATGATCACCGTCGACCTGGAATACCGACGCGTCGTGGAGTTGAGCGCGGACTTCGTCCAACAACTCTCCATGAAGCCAAGCGAGCGTGAAGAGTATCGACAACTGGCGTAGCTCAAGGACAAGACGTGATTACCGCCCAAGCCTTTTCAACCATCGAGGCGATCGAACGTTGCGCCTGGAATGACTGTTTCCCCGGGGAACTGGAGAACTGGGATTACTATCGGGCCGTTGAACAGGCTGGGGTCACCGACTTCCAGTGGCGTTACCTTGCACTCTATGAAGGCAGTACGCTGATTGCCGCGGCGGCGGCGTTTACCACCCAATACTCGCTCGACACCACGGTGCAGGGCATCGGCAAACGCATCACGCAGCGCTTGCGCCAATGGCTGCCGGGTGTGCTGGATATTCGCTTGTACGCCTTGGGATCGCCAGTGACCGAGCAATGCCACGCAGGCACCGCCAGCCACATCACCGAAGACCAGCGTCCGGCGCTGTTGCGTCAGTTACTGACGTTGGCCCGTAACGATGCCAACCAGGCGGGTATCGGCCTGTTGGCGGTCAAGGATGCACCCAGCCACGATCAACAATGGATTGACGTCTGCCGCAAGGCCGGGCTGCAAACCATGCCCGGTTTACCGAGTGCGATATTGCCGATCGCTTTCGGGTCTCTTGATGCCTACCTCGGCACGCTGGGCAAATCCACCCGCAAGGATTTACGCCGCAAACTTCGGGCCCAGGGTCCGCGGATCGAATGGCGACGTTCGGTCGACGATGTGTTGCCAGAAATGATGCGCTTGTATGAAGCCACCCAGGCACGCAGCGAACTGGAGTTCGAACGACTGTCGGCAGAGTACTTCACCAACATCCTCGAACACCTCGACCAACGCGCCGCGTGCGTGCTGTATTGGGTGGGCGAACAACTGGTAGCGTTCAACCTGGTGTTACTGGATGAACATCGACTGGTGGACAAGTTTTTTGCCCACGACCTGGAACAGACCCGCGAGTACAACCTGTACTTCAGAAGCTGGCTGGCCAATGTCGACTACTGTATTCAACACAAAATCCCGCTGTATGAGTGTGGCCAGGCTGGTTATGCCAGTAAGCTGCGGCTCGGCTGCAAGTTCGAAGGCAATACGTTGTTTTTTCACCACCGTAACGCGCTGCTTAACGCTTTGCTCAAACTCGTGAAACTGTTTGTCCGACCGGATAAGTCCGACCCTGCCATGGCTGCTGCGATAAGCGAAACCTGATGAAACAAGACCGACGCCGTAAAGCCCTGCCCTTCGCCATCTCCCGCTGGAGTGTCCAACGCAAGCTGGTATTGGCGTTCTGGCTGGTCAGCGTGATCCCGACCATGATTGCCGCCGAACTCGCGGCCACCACGCTGTCGGAGATTTTCGATAGTAACGTGCGGATCTGGTTGCAGGAGTCAACCAAGATCGTCGAGGACGAAATCGGCGAGATCGTACGCGACAACACACGGATCGCACGCTTGTTCCTGCGCTTTACCCGGCCACCGTCTGACCGCTCGGCCGCCCGGCGCGACAAGATGACCACCGAAATTGCGGATGCCATGGGCATCGACCTGGTGGCACTGATTCGCCTCAGCGATAACAAAGTTGTGTTCAGCACGGCTGACGAAAACGTCGTCGAACAAATCAGCACCGCCCCCAACGCGGTGCTACAGACCATTCGGGTGGCAGGCACTCCGACTGGCACGGTGGTCTCGACCTTCCGCACCACGCTCGATGGCGTCGACTACCAGATGCTGATAGCGACCTATCTGGACAGCAGCTTCCTGACCAGCGTCGCTGACGTCCACTCCCTGGACCTGCGCCTGTACCTGGCTCAGGGCGATACCTTCTCCGAGATTTTCTCCAGCCAACGCTTCGAGGATCGTCCGGCTCACCTGCCTGACAACATCGAAGAAGCACTGAAGCAGACCAAACAGCCCATCGAGCAATTTACCAACCGCTTCAGCGGGCTCTATCGGCCGATTCTCAACAACAACGGTGAGCTGCAAGGGGTTATCTTCAGCGGCTTGCTGCGCCACAGCAGCCTGGTGGGGCTGGTCAACCAGACCAACCTGTTCCTGGCCATTTTCCTGCTGGGTTCGGCCCTGTCTCTGTGTGTTGGCTGGCTCGTTTCGCAACGCCTGACCCAACCCTTGCGCAATCTCTCCAAAGGCGTGCGAGGGGTCATCGACGGTGATTATCGTCAGCGGATACCGGTCACCGGCAGCGATGAACTGGCCGAACTGAGCAGCACCTTCAACCACATGACCGAGCGCCTGGGCGAATTGCAGCACCTGGAATCGCAACTGCGCCGCCGGGATCGCCTCCACGCGCTGGGTGAAGTGGCCATGGGCCTGGCCCATGAAATCCGCAACCCGCTGGGCATCATCAAAACCGCGACCCAGTTGTTGCACCGTCGCGCCGACCTGCCCGAAACCGACAAGCGGCATCTGGAATACGTGGTCAGCGAGGTCAGCCGGATCAACGACCTGATCACCGAATTCCTCGACTTTGCCAAGCCCAGCGCGCCCATGCGTTCTACCCAACTGGTGCGACCGCTGGTCGATGAGCTGATCGGATTCTGTGCCCCGGAACTGGCGACTCACAACATCGACGCCCGGATCGAAGACAATGCGCCAGCCGCGACCATGCACGCCGATGCCCGGCAACTCAAACAGGCCTGCCTGAACCTGGTGATCAACGCCATTGACGCAATGCCCGATGGCGGTCGCCTGACCCTGGGCATTTCCAGCGACAAGGAGTACACCGTCATCAGTGTTTCCGACACCGGTCAGGGCATCGAGCCGGACATGATCGAGCGTATCTTCACGCCGTTCGTCACCACCAAGGCTTCAGGTACGGGTCTTGGGCTGGCAAAAGTCTTCTCGATCATGGAAAACCATAACGGGCGAATTGAATGCGTCAGCGAAAAAGATGCCGGCGCCACATTCAGCCTGTACATTCCGGCCAACGGTGAAGACGACAGCGACGACGAGGACAGTGATGACGCATAACATTCTGGTAGTCGATGACGAGCCCAAGCTCTGCGACTTGTTGGCGTCCGCCCTGAGCCAGAACGATATCCAGGTGTTCACCGCCAGCAATGGCTTGCACGCGCTCAAGGTGCTGGAACAGGAAGACATTGACCTGGTGATCAGCGACTGGCGCATGCCCGGCATGGACGGGCCGCAGCTACTGGCCGAAATCAAGGTGCGCTTTCCGCAATTGCCGGTGATCGTCATGACGGCCTACAGCACGGTGAAAAACGCCGTGCAGTCGATGCGCAACGGCGCCTTCGACTACATTGCCAAGCCGTTCGACATCGATGAGCTGGACATTACCGTCAGCAAGGCCCTGCAGTTTCGCGAGATTCTCAAAGACAATCAGCGCATGCGCGCCGAGCTTGAGGAGCACGCGCAAATCGACAGCCTGGTGGGCGACAGTCCGACCTTCCGTCGAGTGCTGCAAGCGGTGGATTCGGTGCGCGAAAGCAACGCGACCATCCTGCTCACGGGCGAAAGCGGTACCGGCAAGGAAATGGTCGCGCGGGCCATCCACAAACATGGCAACCGCGCCGACAAACCCTTCATCGCAGTGAACTGTGCAGCGATTCCCGAAGGCTTGCTGGAAAGTGAAATGTTCGGCCATCGCAAAGGCGCCTTCACCGGCGCCGTGGCCGATCGGGTCGGGCGCTTCATGCAGGCCGACAAGGGCACGCTGTTTCTCGATGAGGTTGGCGACATGCCGCTGGCGTTGCAGGCGAAGATTCTGCGTGCCTTGCAAGAGCGCGTGATCGAACCGGTTGGTGATCCGCGTGAACGCAAGGTCGACGTGCGAGTGATCGCTGCCACCAACAAAGACCTGCTGGAAGCGGTGGCCAACAAAGAGTTTCGCGAAGACCTTTACTATCGCCTCAACGTGTTCCCGATCCCCCTGCCTGCCTTGCGTGAACGGGTCGAAGACATCGCCCCATTGGCCCGGCACTTCGCACACACCATGGGCGCCACCGCCGGCAAACGCATCAACGGTTTCAGCCCGGAAGCCTTGCAGGCCATGGCCAGTTATTCGTGGCCGGGAAACATCCGCGAACTGCAAAACTGCGTTGAACGCGCCACCATCGTTGCCTCCGGTGCGGTGATCGAGGAAGACGATCTTCCGGCCTATCTGTTCGCCTCAAGGCGCTCCGGCGACGGCGCCAGCGCGGTCCTCAACGAAAGTACCGGTGTGCCGTCCGACCTAGACGCCGCATTGGCCGAAGTCGAAAAAAACTACATCCTGGCGGCCCTGCAACAAAGCAACGGCGTGCAAGCCGCTGCCGCGCAACTGATCGGTATCTCGGAGCGCAGCTTCTGGTATCGGCTGAAGAAACTGGGGATTCATGTGGACAAAATCGTTCGCTGAGGAGCATTCCCACGCGTAGCGTGGGAGATCTATCGGGTTACTGCCCGTAAACCTTCTGCAACTGTACGTGTGTCAACGCATCTTCAAACGGCACCGGCACCGACTTCACCGCACCGTAGAGATTGCGATAACGCCAATAGCCACCGTTGTTAGCCAACTGATAACCGCGCTCGACCACTCGCTGGCCATCGAGCACATAACGCAAGGTTTCCTGGGCCGCCGCGGGCGGTGTCGGCTGCATCAGGTCGGTGGCCAGAACACGCATCGACTCGTCGATGCATTCGTCGAGCACTGCCGTGACCTTTGCCAGCTCAAGATTACCGTCATCAATGCACTGGCTGCCGTAGCGCCGGATCGGTTGGCTGACCACTTCGATTCGCATGCGATACAACGCCGAACCCGCGATGTCCTGGACCTGCACCTGATTGATCAGCACAAAACTGCTGCGATCAGGGCCGAGCATCAGTTTGGGTTCGATCAACAAACGAGCGGTGACCTGCCCCTCTCCCTGCTTGAGCCCGGCCACTTGGGACGCCTGCTGATAGCGCTGTTGCAGACGCTCTTGCAACGGGACGCCGGCGAGCAAGTCAGCCATCGGTCGCGAATCGTTGAGTGCGGTTTTTTCCGCGTCGCGCTGCAAGCTGCCGCTGCCCATCTGGGTGTTGATCAGGCTGGCGACCAACAAACCGGCAAGCCCCGCGCTGTTGCCAGAGTTGCGCAGCAAATTCTGGCTTGAGGACGCGGCCTTCAGGGCGGCCTTGGAGTCAATCACGGTGCTGGCACCGACAAACTCAGGCGGCAGTTGCACATCGACCTTGAGCCCGTGGACCTGGACGTAGGGAAACGCACCCTGATCCTTGAAACCGGCCTCGGGGGCCGGTTTCTGCGCACAACCAACCAGCATCAGCAGGGCCAGCGCACCGGCCGCCACGATCGGATATTTCATTGCGCGAACGGGGTAATCATTTGTTGGCGGCTGTTGTCCATGGCCTGATAGAAGGCGTTGGACAGGTTGGCGTAGGTCGGCTCATCCCACTCGCCCTGGGCCGCTTGCACAGCGACAAAGGGTTTGAACCACAGCAGCTTGTTGTCCGCCAGATCGATCACCATGCCCTGCCCGCCCACCTGCGCCATCGGTACGCTGGTTGGCACGACGCTGTAGTAGCTGCGGGTGGCGCCGGTGGCGTAGACATTCACCAGCAGCAGTCGATCGACGCCGTAGGTGGCCTTGACCGGCGTCATGTCCCGGGTCATGTAGCCTTCGCGGAATTTGGTTTCCTTGTAAATCTTCAGGTCAACCGGCTCGTTGATCCGCTTGGCTTTGTAGCCCTTGGCCTGCAACTTGGCGACGATCACATCCGGCAAGGTGTTGAGGTCGCGCACTTGCCATTTTTCGACGTTGTCACTGAGCTTGCTGTTAACGCCCTTGTTGATGGCGTAATCGAGAAGCCCCTGATTGCCGGTCAACGCCAGCACCGGCTCCGGCACCACGGTGATCGCCACGCCGATAGTCGGCTCTTTGGCATCCCAGAATTGGCTGTCCAGTGGTACTGGAGGTTGTACGTGGGCACAACCGGTGAGGGTCAGACAGGCGAGCAACGTCAGCGCTGCCCAGGTACGTAGAACGTGAAATGCCATGGATCAAATCCCTATGTTTTAGAACGACGCTGCCTATGTCGGCGGCAACGGCGAAAACAATAGTGGCACATTGATACTTATTTGGCGAAAACACTTTCCGAGGACCGAACGCGCCGGAAAGTTCGAACGATACATCTTCTGCTCAAAGCAGGTTCGGTGCCCGCACCGGATCGATCTGCGCCCAGTGCGAGGTGTCTTCACGATGGGATTGCAGGTACGGCAACACCGCCGCCAGTAACGGCGCCTTGAACGCTTCCTGAAAACGATGGGCCAGCCCTGGAATCAGCTTCAACTGACTGCCCTGGATATGCGCCGCCAGGTGAATGCCATGCATCACCGGCAACAACGGATCGGCGGTGCCATGCACCACCAGAGTCGGCACCCGCAGCTGGTTGAGCAGCGCCACCCGGCTCGGTTCGGCGAGGATCGCCATGATCTGACGTTTCACGCCGTCGGGATTGAACGCCCGGTCGTACGCCACCGCCGCCAGATGCAACAGAACCTGACGATCATCGCTCACCTGCGGACTGCCCAGCGCTGCCAGCAGATCAGCCTGTTGCTCCAGCGCCACCTCACGGTTAGGCGCGCTGCGCCGCGAGAGCAATTGCACCAGCGCCGCATTCGGTGCCGGCAGCCCTTCAGCACCGGAACTGGTCATGATCAGCGTCAGGCTCTCGACCCGCTGCGGCGCCATCGCCGCCATGTGCTGGGCGATCATCCCGCCCATGCTCGCGCCCAGTACATGGAATTGCTCCACGTGCAGCGCATCCATCAGGCCCAGCGCGTCGTCCGCCATGTCGGTCAGGGTGTACGGCGCCGCTACGGGTAAACCGAGTTTGTAGCGCAGCACCTCAAAGGTCAGGTTGGCATTGGCCGGAGCCTGACGCCAGGTCGACAGCCCGACATCGCGATTGTCGTAGCGAATCACCCGAAAGCCTTGCTCGCACAGCGCAACCACCACCTCATCCGGCCAGTGAATCAACTGGCCACCCAGGCCCATCACCAGCAGCAGCGCAGGATCGGACGCACGACCGATGCTCTGGTACGCCAGGCTCACCTGCGCCAGATCGACACGTTCGGTCGGAACATTGACATCGCAGCGCGACGCCGCAAAAGACGGTAGGCCGAACAGCAGTGCGGCCAGAAGAACCGCCGTTGAAAAAAATCGTACCCGCATGAAAAACACCGAAACGCAGAACCCCAGTAGAGCGCGAGTCTGATGAACTTTGTTAAAGCGCGCTGCCACAGTTACGTGACAGTTTGATGAAGGGTGCCGAACGGTCGTATTCAAGACCGAGTTATCGTTCATCGCGAGCAAGCTCGCTCCCACAGGATTTATGTCGGATACAGACTTTGTGTACGACATCGATCAACTGTGGGAGCGAGCTTGCTCGCGATGGCGTCCTACGCCAATTGACTACGCAACTGCGGAGCCGCCGCCACCATGTTAACCAGCGCCGCCTCCGTCTCCGGCCAGGCGCGGGTTTTCAGGCCGCAGTCCGGGTTGACCCACAGCCGTTCGGCCGGGATCCGCTGTACGGCTTTACTCATCAACTTGACCATCTCGGCCGTGTCCGGCACCCGTGGCGAGTGGATGTCGTAGACGCCCGGGCCGATGTCGTTCGGGTAATCGAAGGCCTTGAAGGCTTCCAGCAATTCCATGTCCGAACGCGAGGTTTCGATAGTGATCACGTCCGCGTCCATGGCAGCGATGGACTGGATCACGTCATTGAACTCGCTGTAGCACATGTGGGTGTGGATCTGGGTTTCATCGCGCACACCAGACGCGCTCAAGCGGAACGCCTCCACCGCCCAGTCCA
Organism: Pseudomonas sp. GW822-FHT06B12; assembly: GCF_058799675.1. Lineage (NCBI taxonomy): Bacteria > Pseudomonadati > Pseudomonadota > Gammaproteobacteria > Pseudomonadales > Pseudomonadaceae > Pseudomonas > Pseudomonas sp. GW822-FHT06B12. The sequence goes on along the minus strand of NZ_JBXALR010000006.1, from coordinate 317,358 downwards.
GATACTCCTGCCATTGCGCCCGGCGCAACGGCAAGCCTTCGCGGAACGCCGCTTCGTCGATCTGGACGATTTTGATTCCGGCCCGCTCCAGGTCGACCACCTCGTCACGCAGGGCCAGCGCCAACTGTTGCGCCTGAACTTTGCGCGAGACATCTTCACGCGGGAACGACCACATCAACATCGTCACCGGACCGGTCAACATGCCCTTCATGACCTTGTCGGTCAGGCCCTGGGCGTAAGTGATCCAGTCGACGGTCATGGCCTTCGGACGGCTCAGGTCGCCGTAGATGATCGCCGGTTTCACACAGCGTGAACCGTAGCTCTGAACCCAGCCGAAATGGGTGAACAGATAGCCGTCGAGTTGCTCGGCAAAGTATTCGACCATGTCGTTGCGCTCGGCTTCACCGTGCACCAGCACATCGAGACCCAGGCGCTCCTGAATTTGCACCGCGTGGCGGATTTCGCTGTGCATCGCGTCGGTGTAATCGCTGACCGAAAGCTTGCCCTGCTTGAACGACTGGCGCGCCAGACGGATCGATGCGGTCTGCGGGAATGAGCCGATGGTAGTGGTCGGGAAGGCCGGCAGTTTCAGGCGCGCACGTTGCAACTCGATACGCCGGGCAAACGCTGAGTGACGCTGGCTGTCGGTGTCGCGAATGGCCAGGATGCGCGCCTGCACCTCGGCTTTATGGATGCGTGGCGATTGCACACGGCTGGCCTGCACGGCGCGGCTGTGTGCCAATGCGGCTTTAACCTTCAGCGACTGAGGATCGTTCAGCGCGTCACGCAGCACGGCGATTTCACCGCACTTCTGCACGGCGAACGCCAGCCAGCTCTTCAGCTCGGCGTCGAGTTGATCTTCGCGATCCAGGTCCACCGGGCTGTGCAGCAGCGAGCACGAACTGCTGACCCACAGGTTGTCGCCGTAGCGCTCTTGCGCCGGTTTCAGCTGTGCCAGCGCCTGTTCCAGCTCGCAACGCCAGACGTTGCGACCGTTGACCAGGCCCACCGACAACACTTTATAGGTTGGCAGACGATCGAGTACCTGGCCCAGTTGCTCCGGCGCTCGTACCGCGTCGATGTGCAAGCCGTCCACCGGCAGGCTCACGGCCAGCCCGAGGTTGTCTTCCAGACCACTGAAGTAGGTGGCCACGAGTTTCTTCAACGGTGAATATTGAAGGATGTGGTAGGCGCGCTCGAAAGCGTTTTTCCAGGCTTGCGGCAGGTCGAGGGTCAGGATCGGTTCATCGATCTGCACCCATTCCACACCTTGCGCCTTGAGGCGATTGAGGATCTCGCCGTAGAGCGGCAGCAGGCGCTCGAGCAGGTCGAGTTTGTCGAAGTCGTTGCCTTTTGCTTTACCCAGCCACAGGTAAGTCAGCGGGCCGATGATCACTGGTTTGACGGTGTACCCGAGGGCGTGGGCTTCATCGACTTCGTCGAACAGTTGCTCCCAGCTCAATTTGAACGACTGGTCAGCGCGCAATTCCGGGACCAGGTAGTGGTAGTTGGTGTCGAACCACTTGGTCAGTTCCTGCGCATATTGCGCCTTCGCCGGCTCACCACCGCAGCACGCCGCGCTGGCGCCACGCGCCATGGCGAACAAGGTGTCGAGGGTCGGCAGGCCTCGGGCATCCCTGGCACTGTCGAAGCGCTCGGGGATCACGCCGAAAGTCAGCGAGTGCGTCAGCACCTGGTCATACCAGGCGAAGTCACCCACAGGCAGCAGGTCAATGCCGGCGTCTTTCTGCAATTGCCAGTGCCTGGCCCGCAACTCGCGGCCGACGGTTTGCAACCCGGCCTGATCGAGATCGCCCTTCCAATAGGATTCCAGGGCTTTTTTCAGTTCGCGGTCAGCGCCGATGCGTGGAAAACCGAGTGTGTGGGCCAAGGCCATGGCATATGTTCTCCGAAGTAAAAGATGGCCCTATTGTCGACAGCCAACCCAACATGAGACAAACTCAACCTTTTCGTGTTGATCACAAAATTTACTCATGGAGACCCCGGTGCTCGAAATCCGTCACCTGAAGACCCTGCACGCCTTGCGCGAAGCCGACAGTCTGGTCGAAGCCGCCGAACGTCTGCACCTGACCCAATCCGCCCTGTCCCACCAATTCAAAGAGCTGGAAGAGCGCATGGGCATGCCGCTGTTCGTGCGCAAAACCAAACCGGTGCGCTTCACCAGCGCCGGTCTGCGCCTGCTGCAACTGGCCGACGCCACCCTGCCGCTGCTGCGCGGAGCCGAACGTGACATCGCACGATTGGCCGGTGGCACCGCCGGACGGCTGCACATGGCGATCGAATGCCACAGCTGCTTTCAGTGGCTGATGCCGACCATCGACCAGTTCCGCGATGCCTGGCCGGAAGTCGAACTGGACCTGGCGTCGGGCTTCTCCTTCGCCCCGCTGCCGGCCCTGGCCCGCGGCGACCTGGACCTGGTGGTAACGTCCGACCCATTGGAGCTGGCCGGGATCACCTATGTGCCCTTATTCACCTACGAAGCGATGCTCGCGGTGGCCAATCAGCATCGGTTGGCGAGCAAGCCCTACATCGTCCCGGAAGATCTGCTCAGCGAAACCCTGATCACCTACCCGGTGGAACGCGATCGACTGGACATCTTCACCCGTTTCCTGGAGCCGGCCGACATCGAACCGGCGCAGGTTCGTACTTCGGAACTGACGGTGATGATGATGCAATTGGTGGCCAGCGGCCGTGGTGTGTGCGGCATGCCGCATTGGGCGCTGCACGAGTACAGCTCACGGGGTTACGTGAAGGCCAAGCGGCTGGGAGAGAAAGGATTGTTTGCCACGCTGTACGCCGGGATCCGCGCCGACATGCTCGACGCGCCGTACATGCGCGACTTCCTGCTGACGGCCAAGGACACCTCGTTCTCGACCCTGGATGGGGTCAGCGCGGTGCGCTGAAACACATGGATCGAGCAACACCGATCAAACGTGGGAGCGAGCTTGCTCGCGATGGTGGCGGCACATCCAGCATTGATGCGACTGACACACCGCTATCGCGAGCAAGCTCGCTCCCACAGGTAATCGCATTGGTTTCAAATCTCGCGCCACATGTGGATCTTGTCGAAATAATCTTCGCCAACCCGCACCGCCAATGGTTCGAGCCCGAATTGCACGAAACCACAGCGCTGATACAGCTTGAACGCAGCGGCGTTGCCAGCAGTGACGGTCAGTTGAATCAGCTTCAACCCCGGCCGTCCTCGCGCCTCCTCGAACAGCGCCTGAACCAGCTCATAACCCAGCCCGCGCTGTCTGACCGTGCCTGACACGTACATGCCAAACAACGTTGCCTTGTGCCGGGCTTTTTCCCGTGCCTCGAAGGCCAGGCCGACAATGCCCACCAGTTCGCCCTTCTCAAACGCACCGAGCAGCAGGTCCAGCGGGCTGGTCAATCGAGACTCCCACCAGCTCAACGGCATCACCGCGCGCTCGCGGACACTGGAGGTGAACGCCTGCGGATGGCGGTCATAGGCCTCAAGCATCAGCGCCCGGTAAGCGAGCGCATGGCTGGCATCGAGTCGTTGGATCGCCATGTTATTCAGGCCATACGCCGTGGTTCAGCCATCAGTCGCACCGCCAGGCCAACCAGCACGAAGCCCATGAAATAACGCTGAGCCGCCAGCCAGGTCGGGTTGTTGACGAACCACGAAGCAATTCCGGCAGCAAACAGTGCGATCAACAGATTGACGGTAAAACTCACACTGATCTGAGTCAGGCCCAGGGCAATACTTTGGGTGAACACCGAACCGTGTTCCGGGCTGATGAACTGCGGGAACACCGAGAGATAGAACACTGCGATTTTCGGGTTCAGCGCGCTGGTGAAAAAACCCATGAGCATCAGTTTGCGAGACGAGTCCGGTGGTAGTTGCTGAGCTTCAAAGGGCGAGCGCGCGCCCGGTTTGACTGCCTGCCAGGCCATCCACAGCAAGTACAGGGCACCGGCCCACTTGAGCGCCTCGTAAGCCATCGGCACCGCCATGAACACTGCGGTCAGACCTGCCGCCGCAGCAAACAGATGCACGAAAAAACCCGCGACCACCCCGAGCAACGAGGTCACGCCTGCCTTGCGTCCCTGGCAGATCGAACGGGAGATCAGGTAGATCATGTTCGGTCCCGGTGTCAGCACCAGCAGCAGCGAAGCAGCCGCAAAAATCAACAGATCGTGGGTTGGAATCATGACGCAATCCTTGTCGTTGAAAGGGTCAGGCCGGAGCCTTCAGGGAGGTTCGATAAAACGGCAGGATCAGGTCCCGTGTCAATGGCGCCAGCATCACATCAACCACGTTGTGCGGATCAATCCACAGCAGCTCTTCGATTTCCGCCGCCGCAGAGACATGTTGCTGGATATCCAGCTGAAAAACCTCGGCCTCGACCACGAACCCCGGCTCATTGGCTGCCGGGGCTGAAAACTTGCCCAGATAGCTCGCTTGAGTGGTATCGATGAGCAAACCCAGTTCTTCTTCCAGTTCGCGGGCCAGCGCATCGACCGGTTTCTCGCAGGCTTCGATCTTGCCACCCGGCTGCATGAAGGCCTGGGTCCCGCGCTTGCGCACCAGCAGGGTTCGGCCGTCCGGGCCGATCAACAGGGCGGCGGCAATGCGGATAATGCGCGGTGAAGCAGAAGATGAAAGCGTCATGGATCAGCGATAGCCTTGGACAAAAAAGCCAAGGATCACATGAGCGCAGGTGCCCAGTCACGTCGAAAAGACCACCGCGGTTTCCGGCTCCTTGGGCATACTGACAAATACACTGTACCTGGCGCCCTCCATCGCTTCGAAGGCGATGAGTTTTTCCACCAGCGGGCCGTTGAGCACCTTGCCTGCATTGAGCAATAGCATCCCGTTGTCGGCATTGAGGTTGCGCGCCAGCACCATGCCGGCCGCCAGGTCGCGAGTGGTCATTACCTTGACCGTCGGATCGCCGAGCGTGACATCACGCAGGTACGTGGCGCAGACCTGAACGAAATCCTCCACCAGTTCCGGGTCGTAGAAACGCCCACTGTATTTGCGGATAAACAGCAGCGCTTCATCACTGTTCATTTGGCGCTCAAGGATCAGCCCGCGCTGCAATTCGATGAAATCCACGGCCAGCTTCAACAGGCGCGAACCCAAGGGGATCGCCTCCCCCTTGAGGCGGTCGGGAAACCCGCTGCCGTCCCAGCGTTCCTGGTGGTGCAGAATCAGGCGTGCGGCATCTTTCATCGGATCAAGGGTCATCAACAGCGATTCGCTCTGTTTCGGATAACCGCGATACAACTCCCGTTCGGTGTGATGCAACAGGTCCGCAGGGGTCGTCATCATGCTGTCGGTCCAGCTCAACTTGCCGATGTTGTAAAGCGCCGCGGCCATGGTCAGGTCTCGGCTGCTGGCCTCGTCCAGCCCATGGGTCTGGCAGTAGATACGCACCAGATCGATGATTTGCCGGTTGGTTTGCTTGGCGGCGGGCAGACGCAGGTTGGCCAACAGCGAAAACACCTCGGTACCGGTGACATAGCTGTGCTTGAGTTCTTCGTAGGCCAGATCGAGCATGTCGGCGGTCTGTTGCAGTTCGGCGGTGCGTGCCACGACATGTTTTTCCAGGGTCGCGTTGAGTAGCTTCAACTCCTCGTTCCGATCCCACACCAACTGCACCAGTCGCAACCGCTCGCGCTCGGAGTGTTGATACTCCAGGGACTGACGCAACGTCAGTAGCATTTCCTCGTCGCTCCAGGGTTTGCTGATGTAACGGTGGATCTTCCCCTCATTGATTGCCTTGATGATCATCGACAGGTCGGCATACCCGGTCAGCAGGATGCGTACGGTGTCGGGATACCGCTCGTGGATATGCGCCAGCAGGGTCGCACCGTCCATGCCAGGCATGCGTGCATCGGTCATCACCAGATCAACCGATTGCTTCTCCATGATCTCCAGCGCCTGGGCGCCGCTTGCGGCCAGCAGCACTTCATAGGGTTGGCCGCGCAACAACCGGCGCAGGCTATTGAGGATCGATTCCTCGTCATCAACCAGCAGCACTCGGGGTTTAAGCAGCTCATCCATGGCATTACCTCATCTGAAACAGCCCAATCGTTTTGTGAGCGCCCAAGGAATTTTCCCCTACTCCATGGGCCTGAACTACAGGCTAGACGGTTTTTCAGCACAGCTCGCAATAGATTTGCCACGCAGCGGGCGGCGAACTCAACAGCTGCAGACTATGCTGTGGTTACCTGGATCCAAGAACTGCACCTGTAACACTCCGTGATCAGGAAGGGATGCCGCATGAACACAACCCAGCGCAGGCTCATTTGCAACGGTGCATTGCAATGAAGGCACCGTATGCGCGGAACAACCGACGGATCCTGATCGTCGACGACACCGCTTCCATCCATCAGGACTTTGCCAAGATCCTCTGCCCCCACGCGCTCGATAACGATGCGTTGAGCAGCGCCGAAGAAGCCCTGTTCGGCACGCAAGCGGTGGTTGCAGACGTGGGTTTCGTGCTCGACAGCGCATTTCAGGGCCTGGAAGCCTTGGGCAAGGTCGAAGCTGCCCTGGCCAAGGATCTTCCTTATGCGATGGCTTTTATCGACATGCGCATGCCGCCCGGTTGGGACGGTCTGGAAACCATCGAACGGCTCTGGCAGGTCGATCCAAAGCTGCAAGTCGCGCTGTGTACCGCGTATTCCGACTATTCCTGGGACGATATCGCCGAACGACTGGAGCTGGGCGATCGCCTGCTGATCCTGAAGAAACCCTTCGATGCCATCGAAATCCGTCAGATGGCCAGCGCCCTGACCGTCAAATGGCAAATGACCGAAGACGCTGCACTGAAAATGAACCTGCTGGAGCAGGCGGTCGAAGAGCGAACCCGAGAGCTGTCCGACGCCAATATCATCGTGCAGAACAGCCCGACCATTTTGTACCGGCTGCGCGGAGAACCCTCGTTCCCGCTGATGTACATCTCCCACAACATCACCAAGTTCGGTCACGTGGCTGCGCAACTGGTGGCGTCGGCCAACTGGGCCAAGGAGCTGATTCATCCCGAGGACCAAGGGAAAGTCGACGACGCCATGGCCCGGATCCTGGACCGTGACGCTGCCGGTGCGTCCATTGAATTCCGTCTGCGCACCGGCACAGGCGACTGGCGCTGGGTCGAAAACCGCTACGTGCCGGTGCGTGACCACGACGGACGCTTGCTGGAAGTCGAAGGCATCATCATCGACATCACTGAACGCAAGCTGGCCGAAGAGAAGATCGCCCTGCTGGCACGCACCGACGGGCTGACCGGGCTGGCCAACCGCGCGACGCTCCTCGAGCGTCTGCACCAGGCATTCGCTGCCGCACGTCGGGGGGCAGCGACATTCGCCGTGTTCTACCTGGACCTGGATCATTTCAAACGCATCAACGACACCCTGGGCCATCCCATCGGGGATTTGCTGTTGCAGGAGGTCGCCCGGCGCATCAAGGCCTGCATCCGCGAAAACGACGTGGTGGCGCGCTTGGGGGGCGACGAGTTTGCCATCGTGCAGCTCGACGCCGGCGACCCGACACAATCGGCGACCCTGGCGGGCAAGGTCCGCGATGAGCTGGTGCTGCCCTACACACTCGATGGCAACAACGTGCGGGTTTCGGTCAGCATCGGCATCAGCACTTACTCCAGTGCCAGCTTGAGTGCCGAGAGTCTATTGGCTCAAGCCGACATGGCGCTGTACCGCTCCAAGGAAAAGGGCCGCAACCAATACCACTTCCACTCCGAGGAGATCAATCAGGAAGTGCTCGACCGGATTTCGATTGCCAACGATTTGAAACAAGCCATCGACCGAAACGAGCTCGAACTGCATTACTTGCCCGAAGTCGACCTGAGTACCGGAAAAATCCTCGGCATGGAAGCCCAGGTTCGCTGGAGTCATCCAGAGCGAGGATTGCTGGAGCCCGATATGTTTCTTCCAGCGGCGGAAAAAACCGGTGTGATCATCGCGCTTGGGCACTGGTTACTGGATCGGGCCTGCAAGCAAATGCGTCAGTGGCGCGACAACGGCATGGCGCCACCGGTGATTGCGATCAAACTCTCGCTGGCCCAGCTCAAGAGCGGTCCGGACCTGATCTACGACGTGCTGCGCACCACAGCCCTCTGGAACCTCTGCCCCTGGGACCTGCGCTTCGACGTCACCGAAGCGACGCTGGCACAAACCAAATGGACCCACAACGACGTGTTGCCACGCTTGCGTGAGCTGGGCGTGAAAATAGCCATCGACGACTTCGGCACCGAGTACTCCTCGTTCGACTACCTCAAGACCTACCGGGTCAATCACCTCAAACTCGCCCAGGCCTTCATCGACACCGCAACCCGCGATCCCGCCAGCGCCACGACCCTGCGCGCGATCATCAATTTTGCCCGCGAAGTGGGGATCGGCATCATTGCCGAAGGCGTCGAGACCCAGGAACAGCGCAGCTCGCTGATCTCCACCGGCTCGCCAATGAACGCTCAGGGCTACTACTTCAGCAAAGCCGTGAGTAGCCAGCAGGCAGCGGCGTTGCTGATGGCCGGCAGCATCGTGCCACCGACCTTCCCCGGCGCAACAAACCCGATGTTCGAAGATGCGCCCCACCCACCGGAGGACCGGGGATGAAACTATCGCTCGCCCCCACTAACCGGCGCATCCTGATCATCGATGACATGCCTTCGATCCATCAGGACTTTCGCAAGATCCTCAGCCCCGACGCGCAAAACGAACAGACGCTGGCGGGTACTGAAGAGGCGTTGTTCGGCACGGAACAACCCTCTCGCCCGACGTTTCTCCTCGACTCGGCCTATCAGGGGGAAGAGGCGCTGGAACTGGTCAAACGAGCCCAGGCCGAAGGCCGCCCCTACGCTCTGGTATTTACCGATATGCGAATGCCGCCGGGTTGGGACGGTCTGGAAACAATCGAACGACTCTGGCAGGCCGACCCGCACCTGCAAATCGCCTTGTGTACCGCCTTCTCCGACTACACCTGGGAAGCGATGGCCGAGCGTCTGGCGTTCGGCGACCAGTTGCTGGTGCTGAAAAAGCCTTTCGACAGCCTGGAAATCCGTCAGATGGCCAGTGCCCTGACCTGGAAATGGCAGATGGCCCAGGACGCCGCGATAAAAATGCTCAGCCTGGAGCAAACCATCGAGGACCGCGTTCAGGAGCTGCTCAAAGTCTCCCATCTGCTGCAATACGACGTACTCACCGGTCTGCCCAACAGCACCTTGCTGGGTGATCGGTTGACTCAGTCCCTGGCCCTTTCTCGGCGACACGACAAACAACTGGCGGTGATATTTCTGGGGCTGGACCGCTTCAAGCGCATCAATAACGCACTGGGACATCCGGTTGGCGACGAAATGCTCAAACGGGTCGGCCAAAACCTCGTGGCCACGGTGCGTGAGTCCGATTCGGTATTTCGCTACGGTTCCGACGAGTTCGTGGTGATCCTCGCGGACATCCACCATCCCCAGCAAACCAAAGGGGTTGCCGAAAAGCTGCTGAAGGCCGTCAGCGCCCAACAGCACATTGCCGGCCATGACCTGAGCGTGACCGCCAGCCTGGGTATCAGCATCTACCCTGACGACGGCTTCGATGCCGTGCCACTGATCAAAAAAGCCGAAACCGCGATGCACAACGTCAAGGAAAGCGGCCTCAACGACTTCAACTTTTTCATCGACGACATGAATCAGCGCGCCCGTGAACAGCAAAGCACCGAATCCGGCATCCGCCTGGCGCTGGAGCGCGACGAGTTCGTCCTGCATTACCAACCCAAACTTGATTTGCGCTCCGGCAAAGTGGTCGGCGCAGAAGCCTTGGTTCGCTGGTTAAAACCCGGTCACGGCTGGGTGTATCCAACGGACTTCATTGGAGTGGCCGAGGACAGTGGGCTGATCGTTCCCCTGAGCAAATGGGTGTTGACCCAGGCCTGTCGACAAGCCCGCACCTGGCAGTTGGCCGGATTACCCACGATCAGCATGTCCGTCAACATTTCCGCCATCGACTTCCGTCAACGCGACTTTGTCGACGGTATCGTGAAGATCCTCGAACAGACCGGCTTCGACCCAACACTGCTGGAACTCGAAATCACTGAAAGCGTGCTGATGCAGAACGTCGAGGCCACCGTACTGACCTTGCGCGCCATCAAGGCATTGGGCGTGCGCCTGGCAATCGATGACTTCGGCACCGGTTATTCCAGCCTGAGCTACCTGAGACGGTTCCCTGTCGATGTGCTGAAAATCGACCAGTCGTTCATTCGCGGGCTGAACAGTGACAACAACGACGACGCACTGGTCAGCGCCATCATCAGCCTGGGCAAGAGCCTCAACCTCAATATCATCGCCGAAGGGGTGGAAACTCTTGAACAACTGGACTTTCTCAAGGCCCATCAATGCGAGGAAGGCCAGGGCTATTTCTTCAGCAAAGCCGTGCTCCCCCAGGAGTTCGTGCAGTTGCTCACCGACAGCCAGCAGACGTCACCGCGCACCTAGACCAACGACCCGACGGCGCAGGCACTCAAGCCAAGGAATCATCAGATGTCGCCCTATGGATTCACGCTGTTCATCACACTGATGCTCGGACTCTGCCCGATGGCGAGCGCCGAGCCTCTGGACGAACCCCTTAAACCGCTACCGTCGGTGCCGGTGCAAGACTCTCAGCGTGTCGAGCTGGGTCGTCAGCTGTTCAACGAAACACGGTTGTCGGTCAACAACAGCCTGTCCTGTGCCAGCTGCCATCACCTGGAAAAAGGCGGGGGCGACAACAAGGCATTTTCCATCGGTTTCAACGGCCAGCCGCTGACCATCAATACCCCCAGCGTGTTGAATGCCAGCTTGAACTTCAGGCAGTTCTGGAACGGTCGCGCCGCTACCCTGGAAGACCAGGCTCACGCAGTGGTGCAAAGCCCCACTGAAATGGGCAACAACTGGGAACATGTGGTGCAAACGCTGTCCACTGACCCGGCCTACCACTCGGCGTTCGGCAACGCTTATCCCGATGGGGTCACGGCCGCCAATGTGCAAAACGCCCTGGCCACCTACGAGCGCACGTTGCTCAGTACCAATTCGCGCTTCGACCAGTACCTGCTGGGCAACACCGACATTCTCAGCCTCGATGAAAAGTACGGTTACCAACGCTTCAAGGACTACGGCTGCATTGCCTGCCACCAAGGGGTCAACATTGGCGGCAACATGTACCAGAAGCTCGGGGTCATGGGCGACTACTTCCAGGCACGTGGCAATCCGACCGAGTCGGACCTTGGGCGCTACCTGGTGACCAAGGACGAAGAAGACCGCAACGTGTTCAAGGTCCCCAGTCTGCGCAACGTCGCAGTGAACGCACCGTACTTTCATGACGGCGCGGCGAAAACCCTCGAAGAAGCCGTGGATGTGATGTTCAAGTTCCAGCTGGGACGCGTTCCCTCCGATGAAGACAAGGCGCTGATCATCAAATTCCTCGGAACCCTGACCGGCGAGTGGGGAGGCAAAGCACTATGAAAGTGTCCCGTCGACTCAGTTTGCTGCTGCTCAGTGGCATGACCGTGTTGCTGGCCTCGATCCTGCTGTTCCTGTATTTCAAGTCCAGTTCGGATCAAACCTCGACCTATACCGAATCGCGGGATCTGATCCGCCAGATAAAGCAACTGGATGCGCAATGGGAAACCGAGATCCTCAAGGCCCGGATCGCCCTCATCCACAACTACGATCCACTGGTTACACCACTGACTGAAATGAGCCGTCTGTGGGAACGATTCGACTCGATGGAGTCCAGGCACGGTCGCAACGACTCGACGCAGTGGCAGACCAGCCATGACGCTTACCTGAACGCGATCAAGGAAAAGACCCGGCTGGTCGAACAGTTCAAGTCACACAACGCGGTGCTGCGCAATTCACTGGCGTTCCTGCCCGCCGCCGAAGACGACATTCAGAACCAGTTCGAACGCCTTGGGGACGACAACAAACTACAACTGCAGAACATCGCCACCGACACCTACGACCTGCTACTCAGCGGCCTGGAGTTCGCCCAGGTCACGTCCGACGACAAGGCCGCCGACATCCTGCTCGGCCTGAACAAACTGGCGGTGAACAAGGGGCGACTGCCTGCCGAATTCCACACACCGGTGGACATTCTCAGCAACCACATCGCGCTGATCCTGCGTGAACAACCATTGGTCAACAGCCTGCTGAAACGGATCGAGGCGATACACGTGTCCGAGCGCCTGGACGACATCACCAGCCTGCTGGACATCGATCAACAACAGGTCGATACAATCGATCAACGCTACCACTTCTACATGGCGGTTTTTTCGGCGCTGCTGGTGCTGTTGCTACTGTTTCTGGCCAATGGGTTGCTACGCAGCTTCGCGGAAATCAACCGCGTCAACAGGGATCTGCAAGCGGCCAATGAAGGCCTGGAACAACGGGTCGAAGCGCGCACCCGCGAACTCAAGGACACCCAAAGCGAACTGCTGGACACCGCACGCCAGGCCGGGATGGCCGAGATCGCCACCAACGTGCTGCACAACGTCGGCAATGTGCTCAACAGCGTGAATATCTCCGCCGACCTGGTCACCCGCAAACTGCGCACCAGCAAGGCGCTGGGGCTGGGCAAGGCGATGCAACTGATCAACGAGCATCGGGGCGACCTTGGCCACTTCATCACCGAAGACGAAAAAGGCAAATTGCTGCCCGGATACCTGAATCAACTGGTGGAAGCCATTGCCCTTGAGCAGCAGGGCATCACCGACGAACTGGCGCAATTGAGCAAAAGCGTCGACCACATCAAGGACATCGTTGCCACTCAACAGTCCTACGCAGGTGCCAACAGCCTGATGGAACCGCTGCAGGTCAGTGAGCTGCTCGAGGACGCCCTGCGGATGAACTCGGGCGCCCTGACCCGCCACCATGTAACGGTGGTCAAAGACTACGCCGAGGTGCCCACAGTGATGGGCGATAAACACCGGATGTTACTGATTCTGATCAACCTGATCAGCAACGCCAAATATGCCATGTCCGACCTCAGCGATCGCCCCCGGGAAATGACCCTGGGGGTCAAGGTGGTCGACGACTCCATCCTTCAGGTCAGCGTCAAGGATGAGGGCGAAGGTATCTCTGCCGAAAACATGACCCGAATCTTTGCCCACGGTTTCACCACGCGCAAGGAAGGTCACGGTTTTGGTCTGCACAGCTGCGCCCTCGCCGCCATCGAGATGAATGGCCACCTGACGGCCCACAGCGACGGTCCGGGTAAAGGTGCGCTGTTCACCTTGAAAATCCCGTTGAAAATCGCCGAAGGTGAAACATGAGCGAGTCATCGAACCGACGCATCCTGCTGATCGACGACACACCGTCGATCCATGACGACTTTCGCAAGATCCTTACACCTGAGCCGCCGCAACACGGTGAACTGGATGAGATGGAGTCAGCGCTGTTCGGCACGCAAATCAAAGCAACGAGTGCCCGCTTCGAACTGGATTCGGCCTATGCAGGCCAGGAAGGCTTGAACAAACTGGTCCAGGCCCAACAGGACAATCGCCCCTATGCACTGGCGTTCGTCGACATGCGCATGCCCCAGGGCTGGGATGGCGCCGAAACCATCGAGCATTTATGGCAAGCCGATCCGCGTTTGCAGGTGGTGGTCTGCACCGCGTATTCCGACTATTCCTGGGATGAACTGCTCAATCGCTTGCAGGCCCACGACCGGCTGCTGATCCTGAAAAAGCCCTTCGACAACATCGAAGTCCAGCAAATGGCCAACACCTTGACCAGCAAGTGGGACATGACCGAGCGCGCCAGCGTGAAACTGGATCAGTTGGGGCACCTGGTAGAACGGCGGACCCGGCAGTTCCAGCAAGCGAGCGTCGAACTGCAACAGGAAATCGACGAGCGCAAGCAACTCGAAAGCCAGTTGGTCCAGTCGGAAAAACTCGCTTCCCTAGGGCAACTGGCGGCCGGCGTTGCCCATGAGATCAACAACCCCATCGGCTTCATCTCTTCGAACCTCGGCGCCCTGGATGGCTACTTCAAGCAGTTGCAGGACATGCTCGACGCCTATCAGAGTGCCGAAGAAGCCATTGGCTCCGTTGAACTGCTCGGGCGCCTCAAGGCGCTGCGTGAACAGGTGGAACTGGACTTTCTGCGTGAAGACATTCCGCTGCTGATCAAGGAGTCCAAGGATGGCATCAACCGGGTCGGGCAAATCGTCAGGGACCTGAAGGACTTCTCTCGCGCGGATACCAGCCAGGAGTGGCAGTGGGTCAACCTGCAAATGGGCATTGATTCGACGCTGAACATTGTCGCCAACGAATTAAAGTACAAGGCCGACGTGATCAAGGAATATCAGCCGCTTCCCGAGATCGAGTGCCTGCCCTCCCAGATCAATCAGGTGATCATGAACCTGATCGTCAACGCCGCGCAGGCCATGGGGCCCGAACGCGGGACTATCACCCTTAGTAACGGGGTTGCCGGGGAAAGAGTCTGGGTCGAAGTCGCGGACACTGGTTCAGGCATCGCCCCCGAAAGCCTGCAGAAAATTTTTGACCCCTTCTTCACCACCAAACCGGTGGGCCAAGGGACGGGATTAGGCCTGTCATTGTCTTACGGCATTGTGAAAAAACACCGTGGGGACATTACAGTACGCAGCGAAGTCGGGGTGGGCACCACCTTTCGGGTGGAGCTGCCGATCCGCCAGTCAAACCTCGTCACCTGAAAGATCGCAGCCTGCGGCAGCTCCTACACCAATCCCATGTAGGAGCTGCCGCAGGCTGCGATCTTTTTATATTTGGAAATTCCAGGTTCGCATGTCGAACGGGCGTTGTGATTGCCTGGCCAGTTTCTGTGCGCCAGTATGCACAGCAGCAATCTGCCACGCAGGCGCACGGCCGAGGTAACCCGATAGGGATCGACGGATGGAACACTCTATCTCAGTGGTTGCTCCAGCAAGGAAATCGCCCGTAAGCTGGAAATCTCTGCCAAAACCGTGAAAGTCCATAAGAAACACATGTACAGCAAGCTGGGGATCAAATCCCTGTCCGAGCTGTTTTCGATATTTCTCCAGGCACAAAACGCCTGAATACCTGAAAAGATCGCTGCCTACGGCAGCTCCTACAAAAGCCAAGCCGTGCACCAACCTGTAGGAGCTGCCGAAGGCTGCGATCTTTAGAAAAAACCGAGTCCGAATCCAAGGAAACCGTATGAGCCTGTCACTCCTGAGCCGCTACGCCTTCTTTGCCGTCTGTGTGATCTTTACCCTCGCCAGCCTGCCCTTTCTTGAATACGACTGGCTCTGGCCAATCTCCATCGTCACCGGCCTGCTGAGCCTGCTGGGTATTTTCGACCTGCTGCAAAGCCCCCACGCGGTACGTCGCAACTACCCGATCCTGGGCAATATCCGTTATCTGGTGGAAGGCATTCGCCCGGAAATCCGCCAATACCTGCTCGAATCCGACAGCGACGCCCTGCCCTTCTCCCGAGCCCAGCGTTCGTTGGTCTATTCGCGAGCCAAAAACGAAAGCGCCGACAAACCCTTTGGCACACTGATCGATGTGTACCAATCGGGCTTCGAGTTCATCGGCCATTCGATGCGCCCGGCACCTGTGAGCGACCCGAGCGGTTTTCGAGTGATGGTCGGCGGCCCGCAATGTACAAAACCGTACTCGGCCTCAGTGTTCAACATCTCGGCGATGAGTTTTGGTTCGCTGAGCGCCAACGCAATCCGTGCCCTCAACCAGGGCGCCAAACTCGGCAACTTCGCCCATGACACGGGCGAAGGCAGCATCAGCCCCTACCACCGCGAACACGCTGGCGACCTGACCTGGGAACTGGGCAGCGGCTACTTCGGCTGCCGCACCGCCGACGGACGCTTCGACCCGGAACGCTTTGCCGCCCAGGCCCAGGACCCACAGGTACGGATGATCGAAATCAAAATGAGCCAGGGCGCCAAACCCGGCCATGGCGGCATCCTGCCCAAGCACAAAGTGACCCAGGAAATTGCCGACACGCGTGGCGTTCCGATGGGCCAGGACTGTGTGTCGCCATCACGCCACAGCGCGTTTTCCACACCGATCGAAATGATGCACTTCATCAAGCAGTTACGTGAGCTGTCCGGTGGCAAACCGGTGGGCTTCAAGTTCTGCCTCGGTCACCCGTGGGAGTTCATGGGCATTGCCAAAGCCATGCTGGAAACCGGCATCCTGCCGGACTTCATCGTGGTCGACGGCAAGGAAGGCGGCACTGGCGCTGCGCCAGTTGAGTTCACCGACCACATCGGCGTGCCAATGCGCGAAGGCTTGCTGTTCGTGCACAACACCCTCGTGGGCCTGAACCTGCGGGACAAGATCAAACTCGGCGCCAGCGGCAAAATCGTCAGTGCCTTCGACATCGCCAGCGTCCTGGCGATTGGCGCCGACTGGGCCAACTCGGCCCGGGGCTTCATGTTCGCCATCGGCTGCATCCAGTCGCAAAGCTGCCACACCAACAAGTGCCCGACCGGCGTCGCCACTCAGGACACCCTGCGCCAACGTGCGCTAGTGGTGCCGGACAAGGCCCAGCGCGTCTTCAACTTCCACCGCAGCACCCTCAAGGCCCTGGCCGAAATGCTCGCCGCTGCCGGCCTCGAACACCCATCGCAGTTGTCAGCCAAGCACCTGGTACGACGCATGTCGGCCACCGAGATCAAACTGTTTTCCCAACTGCATGTGTTCCTCAAACCCGGCGAATTGCTGACGGGTGACGTGAATGGCGAGTTCTACTCACGGATGTGGCAGATGGCGCGGGCTGATAGTTTTGAGGCGAATGAAGTGGCCGCTTGAAGATAGTTTTTACGCCAACCTCGTCGCGAGGTTGGCGCTCTTTCCAAGGAAGAAACCATGCTGAAAGTGATTGCCCAGGATTTCATCAAACCCGAACATATCGAAACCGTCCGCCCGTGGTACACCGAACTGGTGGAGAAAACCCGACAGGAGCCGGATTGCATCGCTTATGACCTATTCGTCGACCAGAAAGACCCGGGGCATTTCATCTTCGTCGAGCAATGGCCGAATCAGGCCGCGCTGGATGCTCATTGCCAGTCGGAACACTTCAGACGGTTGGTGCCGCAGATCAACCGCTATCAGGCCAAAGATTGCATTGTTGTGCTGATGGATGAGTTCTGACCTCCATGCGAGATACGAAAAACGGGACAATTAAACACACTCAACCGCCGCGTCCCTTTCCAGCAGGCGTCTGTAGCCACCAGACGAGGCTTCCGTTTACTGCCAGAAATAACAGGTAGCCCATCGTTTCGGACGAGCGATCCCATCGCACACCTAGAAGTTGCTCACTGGAGAGGTAAATGGCGAGTTCTATTCACGGATGTGGCAGATGGCGCGGGCTGACAGCTTTGAGGCCAATGCTGTGTAACGCGTACTCGTGACCATCCGGTGGCTGGGTAGAACAGCCGCCGGTGGTTTGGCCGGCAGAGGTGCTGGTCATATAGAGTCGAAGCTCCATGTCCCCCACGCCTTGCGCGAACACGCACTGCCAATTGCCTGGAAAATGGTTTTCATCATCCGCCAGGCGAGTCGATGTCACCCACCACACTCGCTTGGTGTCTGGCGATACGCTGACAAGGTTGTCGAGAAAGACTTTATCCCGATCCTGGTAAATCAACGTGGACGCACCATAGCCGTTGGGTCGGTTATCCGCACTGTTGTCCCAGGGCGCCTGATACAACCGTGGTTGAATGTCGGAGCGATTGTAGTAAGCAACGCTGTAATACCAGTACGCGCCATCCACAATGATGTTATCGCCTGCGACAGAGCTCTCATTGATACGCGACACAATATTGTCAAGCGGGTACATGGACTCATTACGCGGATCATCCAGATCATCTTGTTGTTTATAGATAGTATTCAGCCCCATGAGTTGAACCCCGACCATCAACAGGACAGACGCCCACGCCAAGGCACGCGTGCGACGGGCAATCCGGCTTATTGCCAATGCTGCAATCATCGGCAAGCCAAGCGCCGCAAATGCCATGTACCGCTCGACAAATATTGGAAAACCGAACGACACCATAAAAACAATCAGCACTGGCAACAGCACATAGATAACCAGTAACAACTCAAGTTTCAACCTGCCACTTGCCTTGAGCCCGACCCACGCCACCGATGCCAGCACCAGCGCCGGAAGCAATAGATAAAGCGGGCTTGCAAACTCCAACCCATTCCTCACCGTTAAAAATTTCCAGACCGCTGAAGGCAACGTGTAAATCGTCAGTTCAGGTATCCAGAAAATATCCCCTCCGGTTTTTAACTTCTCTGTATTTAAAAACACCTCATTACCCAGGCTGATCAACCAAGGGATATACAGAACAACAATGACCACATTAGCGACCCACCATATCGGCCGTGAGAGGTAATGAAGCGTTTCATCTCGCTGAAGGCGCAAGACAACGAGGTATAACCAATGAGACAGCAAACATAAAACAGCCAGGTAATGTGTATATACAGCGGCCGTCATGAGCACGACGTAGCCTGCCAGGTATCGGTTACGAGCGCTTTTGATCCAATAGACCAGGGCGATAGTTGCCCCCAGCAGCCACACCCCCTCCAGCGTATACATCCGGGCTTCCTGGCTGTAGCGAACAGATATTGGCAGCAAGGCCAGAAACAGCCCGGCCAACAAGGCCACCCTTGGCGTGGCAATCAATCGCATCAACCACACACCGAGCGCAACTGTCGCAACACCCGCGAGCGCGCTCAGAGCCCGAATCGCAACCACACCCTCACCAAAAACAGACATCCAGGCATGGAGAATTAAAAAATACAGCGGCGGATGAACGTCATGCCCCAGGTGAAACCAGATACGCTCCGGCGACTGGACCCCTACCAGCGCCGAGAACGCTTCATCAGTCCAGAAATAGGGAAGGCTGATGTCGTAAAACCGCACAATGAGCGCAAGCATCATGACAAGCACCCACCCACCGCTGTCTACTGATGAGCGCTGGGATAGAAACCCTGTACCGTCACGATGCTGAAGACCCATATGTCCCCCCGACAACGTAAACCTGATAGAAACAGGTGCCTGACCACGGACTGCTGACCTTCGTCGTGGATCCGTGTTTATGCTAGACGCACTCGATAAAACGGCCTGCTGTCATTGATATAGGCTAGCTAACAGGGCTACTCAGGTCGGTTTTTTTTAGCGGCTTCACGGAGTCCCGGGACGCACTGAAAACAGCCGGACGTCTCCATCACCCGCGGTAAAGGTGTCGAGCAACTGCCAGTGTTCGGGGATAACTACCTTTTGCGCCCCGTCACCACGACCGTCCAGAACCCACGCCCGACCTGAGCTCGGCGCTAGCCATTCAAGGTTGTCGAGGTAGACCTTATCGGCGTTTTGTTGAACCAGTGTCCATATTTGATACCCCTCAGGACGGCCGGAAGTACCGTCCTGATGCGGCGGTGTATAAAGCATCGGCGTCACGCCGGTCTTGTTGTAGTAAGCAAAGGGATAGTAAAGAAACACATTCGCCACCACGATACCGTCGCCAGGGCTAGCCATTGCGTTGATGTGTTCTGCCAGGGCATCCACCTTGTTGTCCTCGGCATACACAATATGCCCCTTGTGATACACGTTATATAACCCGACACTTTCCGTAGACACCATCAATACCAGCAGGATAAAAAACAACGTTTTTGCGCGCCCCCACAGTGCATCCAGTGCAACCGCCATGATCATTGGCAAGCCCAACGCAGCGAACACAAAATAACGTTCAACAAACAGTGGACGAATGAGTGAGACAATCGCAATCAACGCCAACGGAAACCAGGTATAGATGATGAGTAACGCGCTAAATCGCTTCTCGCTCTTGTCCCGCATGACAATCCCTATCGAAACTGCCAAAAACAACAACGGCACGCTATAGAACATCCCAATCGATTCTTTTGGCCCTTCGCTATAGCTCACAAATTGCCAGAGCGCTGAAACCACAGTGGAAACGTCCGGCGGCACTATCCAGTTGAACCCGGAAAACCTGAACTGATTTATCAGACTGGGAATCCAGGGCACGAAAAGCAAAATGACGACCCCATTGGCCACCCACCACGCGGGCGCTAATAACGGTTGGTGTTTTACGTCGTGCGAAAACCTCAACACCCACAGATAGGCCCAATGCGACGCCATACACACCGCCGCAAAATAGTGGGTATAAAGTCCTGCCACCATCAGCAACGCATAGACCGCAAGCGGCCAATGACCGCCCGAGCCTTTTACCCAGAAAACGAAAGCAATCGTCGCACCGACCATTAACAGCGCGAGTAACGCATACATGCGAACTTCCTGACTGTAGCGAACCGCTATTGGCAGCAACGCCAACATGATGCCGGCGAGCATCGCCGCTCGTCGTGTACTGACCAAACGAACCAGCCAGATACCCAGCGCGACGGTCGCGACATCCGCCAGCGCACTCAGACTTCGAGCAGCAAAAACGCCATTTCCGAACACCTTCATCCATTCATGCACTATCAGATAATACAGCGGTGGGTGCACATCTCGAGCGGTATGAAAGAGGATTTGAGACGGAGAATAAGAACTCAGCAGCAAGGTAAAGCCTTCATCAGCCCAGATAGCCGGTTTGCTCAAGTCGTGAAAGCGCACCCATGCCGCCAATAGAATAATCGACAGTGCCCAGCACGTACTCAGAAGAACGCGTTCACTTGACCTGTCGACTCTTCTTACCACTTATCCTCTCCGGAAGAGGGCACTTCCTTCATGACGATAAAGCCATAATCGCCAATCAGATACATGGAGTAAAACTTGTTGTCCACCAGAGGTGTGTACTTTCGATAGCCCACCAGTGTCGCATTCCGCCGCTCCTTTTCCGGAGCGACATTGGTAATGCCCGCCCTGAGCAGATTTTCAGACAGCATATAAAAATCAATATTGAGTATGTATTTCAGCACCGGAATCCGTTCAAAGCTTCCCCTGGCGCTTAGCAACCAACTATTTGAATAGTTGATTGCCATGTATATCCGCTTCGCTTCGCGCAAGCGCTCATGCGAAGCAATATCATAGGCCATATTGAATTCAGCATTCAGTCCAAACTCTTTCTGCAGATTCAGCACCCGCCCATACGCATAGGAAATCGAAAGCATACTGAGCAACGGCACAATCAATACAACACCGAACCTGGCGTTAACCACCACTAACAGCTGATGAGCCAGATAAAACAAAAATACCAGAAGCACACCAAAGCCCAATAACGTTCTGGCGCCCTCATTGAAAAACCTGAATAACAGGGCCGAACCTGACACCAGAAAAACCAGAAATAATATTAGAAATAAATATAAAACAACCCGAAGCATCTTTTTTAATAACGACTCTTTTCCTTGAGTGATTTTTCGCCCAACCCAACCGCCTCCAACGACAGCAAACAACAACACAGCCCACGACAACCAACGATTTCCACTCTCAAAAAGCAATCCGATTTTTTCGACTAGTACTCCTCCATTACTCAGGATCAGCCACAGTCCGTTCACATTGAACGGAATCATCTCCACGCGCTCAGAGGTCATGAACGGATAGGCCAGCAAAAAATAAATGATCAATCCTGCTACCAACTGCAACGCTTTCAATCCTGCCATTGACGCTAGACAAGCAAGGGGCTCCTTATTAGTAAGACCTCTAACGAGCTCAATGCAGCACAGCCCCAAAAACACATTGATACTCAGTTGATACAAGCCGAGTCCAACGGCAATACATACGCCGGGCACCCCCACCTGAACGGCAGTAGTTTTGCTTTGAAATACAATTGCATAAATAACCGCCACCAGGCTCAACGCCGTTGCCGGCCCGTCATATTGATAAGATAAATTCTGCAGAAAAAACGGGTTGTACCACAGTGGCAGGAGTACCAGGCAGCATGAGAGATTGGGTACTTTGTAGTAATGCATCGTCAGTTTCGTCAAGGCACAAGCCATGGCAAGCGTGGCGATCAACAGGGGTAACGGGAAAATATTGGGTGCGCCCGAAGTAAAGGTCAGGGCCTTGTAAAACAACTCGGTAAATAAACGCCCCTGCTCCGCCCAGGCAGTACCGGCAGCCAAGGAGCGCCAGCCATCGTCTATATAGTAATAATCAACCAGTATCAGCGGAAATACGTAAACAAACGTGGCCAGTAAAAAAAACACGAACACTTCACGATCGAGCAATTCCTTAGTCAAAAAATTCGCCACCTTCATTTCGGCGCTCCTTTCCCAGCCCTGACTTCACAGACATCGCTTACCGTTCGCGCTTTCCTTTGCCGCCAATAATATCTTTCACCACATACCTCGGCCGATGTTTCGATTCAATATAGATTCGACCGACATACTCACCCAATATTCCAATACCGATCAGTTGCACACCACCGAGAAATAGAATAGCGGTCATCAACGAAGGATATCCCGGCACGTTATTACCGAAGAAAATCTTGTCCAGCACCATATAAATCGCATAAAAAATTGCAAACAGGGAAATCGCACTACCGACATACGTCCACAACTGCAAGGGCACCGTACTAAAAGAAGTAATCCCTTCCAGCGCCAGGTTCCAGAGTTTCCAGATATTGAACTTGGACGTGCCCGCCACGCGTTGGGCCCGTTCATATTCGACGACCACCGTATTGAAACCCGCCCACGACAGGATGCCCTTCATGAATAGCCGGTGTTCCGGGAGCGTGCGGATCACGTTCACGACCTTGCGGTCCATCAACCGAAAATCACCGACGTTCTCTTCTATCCGGGTATAAGCGATCCGGTTCAACAGGTGATAGAACAGTGCGGCGCTCTGCCGTTTCATATAACCGTCGGCGGTGCGATCGTGGCGCTTGGCAAGTACCACATCAGCCCCGTTCTGCCATTCATGGATCAGTAGCGGGATTACGCTGATCGGGTCCTGCAAGTCGACATCCATCGGTATCACCGCATCGCCACTGGCGTACTCCAACCCGGCAAATAACGCGGGCTCCTTGCCGAAGTTGCGCGAGAAGTTGATGACCAGCACATGCTCGTCCGCCAACGCGAGGGCCTTGGCCTGCTCCGCAGTCTGGTCGGAACTGCCGTCATTGATGAACACGATCTCGACGTCACAATCAGCGATCGACAGCTCCTGACGAACGGCCTGATAAAACAGGTTAATCGCCTGCTCTTCATTGAACACCGGGACAATCAGCGAGATTTTCACTGCTCACGCCCCCGAAAGATTAAATATTTCGAGTAAAAAAAACCGCAGACCAGACTGATACCGGAGAAGACCACCAACGTCATCAACCCCGGCAACAGCAACTGATCCGCCACATACCCCACGCCATAACTCAACACGCCCATGAACCCGACAAACAGCAGATACCGTCGAACGCTGGTTTTTTGTTTGAAGGTGTATCGCGCATTGGCATAAAAGGAAAAAGAGACAGCCAAGCAAAAACCCACGAAGTTACTGGGTGCCTGACGAAAACTCATGACTGTGTGCAAAACAAAAAACGTTGACCAGTGGATCAACGTATTAAGCAGGCCAACCGACACGAATCCGGGAAAACCGTGAAATGCGGCTCTCAAGTTCATTGCGTTTGTTTCCAATTTGAACGCGCGCTCTGGAGAGAGCTTGGCACCCCTGCCCCACTTGTCTACTTTCCGGTCAACGATTAGACCAATGGCCAAAATGCCGCTCTAAAGGCTCGCTTCAGCCATCAACGATGTGCCCCGCCCTGCTGCTCCTGCGGCAGAGACATCCGGTAATAACCGACCTTTGCAATTACCGCCAAATCACGCCACCCTGCGCGCCGCCGATGTGCGGCGCGCAACCTTTTACGCCGCTGACCACTCTTTACTCACCCCCCTGTTCAAGAGCCCGTTGTCATGACCCAAGGACGCGACCTTCGTATCGATTTCTTTCGCGGACTGGCGCTGATCTTCATTTTCTGGGATCACGTGCCGCAGAACCCCCTCGCCCATATCACGATGCGCAATTTCGGTTTCAGTGATGCGGCGGAAATCTTCGTGTTTCTGGCGGGCTATGCGGCGGTGCTGGCCTACGGCAAGATTGCCCGGCGCGATGGTTTTTTGATCGCCACCGTGAAAATCCTGCGCCGCGCCTGGGTGCTGTACGTGGTGCATATCTTTCTGCTGGCGGTGCTGATGGGCATCGTATTCTTCGCCAACAGTCACGTGGAAACCCGTGACCTGGTGCAGGAAATGGGCCTGCAATACTTCCTCAGCAATCCGCAACAAGCCTTGGTCGATGAACTGCTGCTGCGCTTCAA
Organism: Pseudomonas sp. GW822-FHT06B12; assembly: GCF_058799675.1. Classification (NCBI taxonomy): domain Bacteria; kingdom Pseudomonadati; phylum Pseudomonadota; class Gammaproteobacteria; order Pseudomonadales; family Pseudomonadaceae; genus Pseudomonas; species Pseudomonas sp. GW822-FHT06B12. The sequence goes on along the minus strand of NZ_JBXALR010000006.1, from coordinate 293,076 downwards.
GCCCAACCTGATGGACCCGTTGCCGCTGTACATTCTGTTGTTGCTTGGGTTGCCGCTGGTGTTGCCGATGTTGCTGCGCAAGGCCGAGTACGTGGTGGGGTTGTCGGTAGTGCTGTACATGCTGGCGCCGTGGTTTCAGTGGAACCTGGCGGCAACCGACGGCGGTGTATGGTTCTTCAACCCGATGGCTTGGCAGTTGCTGTTTATCCTCGGTGGCGCTGCGGCGATTCACCGTCAGCGGCCCTCTGTACCGGACACCCGCCCCTTGCCGCGTCAGCCGCTGTTTGTCGCGGCAGCGCTCTATCTGTTGATCGCCGGGTTGATCGCGCTGTCGTGGAAATGGCCAGCAGTGCATGACGCGCTCATGCCCCGAATGCTTGGCGAATGGCTGTACCCGATCAGCAAGACCAATCTGTCACCGGCGCGACTGCTGCACTTTTTGGCGCTGGCCTACGTCATTGCCAAACTCTTGCCCAACAGTGGCTGGACGCAAAGCTGGCTGGCACGACAAAGCTGCCGTATGGGTCGTTACTCGCTGGAAGTGTTTTGTTTGGGTGTGCTGCTGGCACCTTTGGCGGACATGCTCAACTCGCTGGCAGAAGATGCGTTGGCGATACAGGTTTTCAGTGCCTTGCTGGGGGCGGGATTGATGGCGGTACTGGCCGCGTGGCTGGATTGGAACAAACGCTTGAATCGACCGATGCAAGCGGCAGCCGCTTAAGATCAAAACAAAAAGCCCCGCTCATAAAGACCGGGGCTTTTGCGTTTCAGACGTTACGCACTCAAGAAGCCGAGCGCACCGCACCTTGCGAGACGTTGGTCGGTTGCAGCTTGAACACGTAAAACAGCACCGTCAGCAGCACCAGAAACGCAGGCCCCACATAGAGCGCGACGCGGGTGTCCGGGAAGTAGGCCATCAGGCCAACCACCAACACCAGGAACGCCAGCGCCAGGTACGAGCTCACCGGGTACAGCCACATGCGGTACTTGAGGCCGGCACGTTCAGCCGGGGTCAGGCCTTTGCGGAACTTGAGCTGCGCCAGCAGGATCATCACCCAGGTCCAGATCGCACCGAAGGTCGCGATGGCGGTGACCCAGACGAAGACTTTTTCCGGCACCAGGTAGTTGAGCAACACGCCCAGCAACAGCGCCCCGATCGACAGCAACAAGGCGCGACGCGGCACACCGTTCGAGGTTTTGGCGAAACCGGCCGGAGCCTGACCGTTCTGCGCCAGGCTGTAGAGCATGCGCCCGGTGCTGAAGATGCCGCCGTTGCAGGACGACAGCGCGGCGGTGATCACCACGAAGTTGATGATGCCGGCAGCGGTCTTGATACCCAGACGCTCGAAGGTCATCACAAACGGACTGCCCTGAGTGCCAATTTCATTCCACGGATAGATCGACAGAATCACGAACAGTGCGCCGACGTAGAACAGCAGAATGCGCCAGAACACCGAGCCGATCGCATTCGGAATAGTCTTCTGCGGGTTCTTCGCTTCACCGGCGGTCAGGCCGATCATCTCGACACCGAGGTAGGCGAACATCACCATTTGCAGGGACATCAACACGCCCTGCACGCCATTAGGCATGAAGCCGCCATGGCTCCACAGGTTGGAAATCCCCAACGCAACGCCGTCGTTGCCGAAGCCGAATGCGATCACGCCGATACCGCCTATCACCATCGCGATGATGGTGACGATCTTGATCAGGGCGAACCAGAATTCGAATTCACCGAAGGCCTTGACCGCGATCAGGTTGATCGAGCCCATGCTCACCAATGCCGCCAGCGCCCAGATCCAGCGCGGCACATCGGGGAACCAGATGCCCATGTACACCGCCACCGCGGTAATTTCCGCGACACAGGTCACCAACCACAGGAACCAGTAGTTCCAGCCAGTGAGGAAGCCCGCCAACGGACCGAGATAATCTTGTGCATAGCGACTGAAGGAGCCGGCGACCGGGTTGTGCACGGCCATTTCACCGAGGGCGCGCATGATCACCAGAATCGCCAGACCGCCGATGATGTAAGACAGCATGATTGCCGGGCCGGCCATTTCGATGGCCTTGGCCGAACCCAGGAACAGGCCGACACCGATACAGGCACCGAGCGCCATCAGGCGAATATGCCGTTCGCCGAGTTCGCGTTTGAGCGGGCCGCCCTGAGCGGTCTCGCCGTGAGGCAGGTGATTGCCGACTGGCATAGGGGTACAACCTCCATATTGTTATTGGATATGACCACCGAGTGTCGAAGCGCAGACCGATAAGCCTGGACTTCCTGATACCGGATCCACTTTGTGAGTCGATCCGTCTTGTAGGACAAAACCTGCAAGATCAGCGGGGCGTGCAGTATAAAAAGCTCACGGCAGGGCTTTTCACTCTATAAACGACAATATTCAGCGAGAACTCTCGGCAAAATCCGCATTTGCGGAGGTGCATTACCTGGGATTCGGGCCTCAACTCGCCAGCGAAGCGGCGCCGAGTATTGCACAGCATTGGTGCAGCGTCATGCCCCTACCTAGGCAGTATTTACCGGCTGAATGGCTCTACCTCAATACTCTCAGACAACCACCAACCTCCGTGGCGAGGGAGCTTGCTCCCGCTCGGTGGCGAAGCCGCCGCAGAACAGATCAGCGCGGTTTACCTGACAGACCGCACTTGCAGATTTGGGACGGCTTCGCCGTCCAGCGGGAGCAAGCTCCCTCGCCACGTTGAGGACTTCAGTGTTTTCGGATTTTTCGTTCAGCAGTGGAGGCGTCGACTCAATAGCTGGGCAACTAAGGTCAATTGATACCCCAAAACCCAAGGACACAATAGAATGCATCCTCGCCCAAACTCCCACCTTCTGCGCTGTGGCAGACACTCCGAGCCAGGACGGGCCTATTTCGTCACGGTCGTCATTCACAATCGCCACCCGCTCTTTGCTGATTGGCGATTAGGTCGGTTGTTGGTTGCAGAAATGAAACGGGCTCATGAGTTAAATCAAGTCAACTCTCTGGCCTGGGTCGTCATGCCTGATCACCTCCACTGGTTGCTTGAACTGAAGCAAGGCACTCTGCCCCAGATCATGCAATCAACCAAATCTCGTAGCACGCTCGCTATAAATAGAACCATCAATGGCTCAGGAGCCTTCTGGCAAAGCGGCTACCACGACAGAGCAATACGCGACGATGAAGACCTGCGGCCTTTCGCTCGTTACATCGTCGCCAATCCATTGCGGGCCGGGTTGGTGGAAAGCATCGGAGATTATCCGCTCTGGGATGCAAGCTGGCTGTGAACCTACAAATCCGAAACCAGTCACAAAACCTGTGGCGAGGGAGCTTGCTCCCGCTGGACTGCGTAGCAGTCCCATTTTTAGGGCCGCTTCGCGCCCCAGCGGGAGCAAGCTCCCTCGCCACAGGATCGTGATCAGACAATTGTTGGAAATTCTGCATTCACAAATTTTTCACCAGTTCCAACCAGCGTCTAAGCTTCAGACAAGTCCGATAAATCTGCGTGAATGGATCAATCGACTATGGGCGCTTTATGGCAATCCGATTCGAGTGAAACTGTGGAACCAACTGATCGCGTGGAAGAAGCGCCTTTACCGAAAAAACCTCGCCGCCCCCGTTATGCCTGGCGGATGTTCTGGTTGTTGCTAGTGATCATTCTGGTCGCGCTCGGGTTTGCCGCCTCCAAGGAAATGCGCACCTCGAAATTGCAGGCACGCGAATTCAGCCAATTTGCCGCATCGCTGAAGTATTCGATGCAACCTGGCCCCAGCGATTCGATTTTCTATCCGGGAGACGGGCCTTTCGACAAGCGCCTGGGCTACAGTTCCCTGGGTGAATTTTTGCCGCGCTTGCTCAAGCGTGACTACATGATCACCGCGCAAACCCGCTTCTCGTCGAAACTGTTCGACTACAGCGAAAAGGGCTTCTTCGTGCCCTACACAGAAAAGATCCAGGCCGGTTTGTCCATCACCGATTGCCGCGCAGCACCGTTGTATCAGTACAACTATCCGCAGCAACTGTATTCGAGCTTTGCTGCCATCCCGCCGCTGGTGGTGCACAGCCTGCTGTTTATCGAGAACCGCGACCTGCTCGATCCCCAACAACCCTTTGCCAACCCCGCCGTGGACTGGCCACGTTTTGGCAAGGCCGCCTGGTCGCAAGTCGCCAAACTGGTGCACCTGCCGGGTCAAACGGCCGGTGGCAGCACCCTCGCCACTCAGCTGGAAAAATACCGCCACTCACCCGATGGCCTCACGGTATCGGGCAGCGAGAAAATCCGTCAGATGGTTTCCGCCAGCGTGCGCGCCTATCAGGATGGCCCGCAGACCCTGACAGCCCGGAAAAACATCGTCCGTGACTACCTCAACAGCGTGCCGCTGTCGGCGGTGCCCGGCCACGGCGAAGTGCATGGCATGGCCGAAGGTCTGCGTGTCTGGTATGGCGCCGACTTCGCTCAGGTCAACGAAACCCTGACCAGCGTTGCCAGTGATCCGCTGAGCCTGTCCAAACGCGGCCTGGCCCTGCGTCAGGTGCTGTCACTGATGATCGCCCAGCGCCGGCCTTCCCACTATTTGGCCAAGGGCCGTGACGAACTCGCAGACCTCACCGACAGCCACATCCGCCTGCTCGCCCAGAACTCGGTGATTGACGCGCCTCTGGCCGCCGCCGCACTGGCCAGCAAAGTGACCTACCGCGACTGGCAGCAACAACCGACCCTCCAGCCGATCGAATCCAACAAGGGTATCAGCGTCGCTCGCAGTCGCCTGGGTGCCCTGCTCAATCGCCCTTTGTATGACCTCGATCGCCTCGACCTGTCAGCCACCAGCACCTTGCAATACGACCTGCAAACCAAGGCCACCGAGTACCTCAAGCATCTGGCCGACCCGACCTACGCGGCGCAACTGGGCCTGCTTGGCGAACACTTGCTGACGCCTACCAGCACAACGCAGGTGCGCTACAGCTTCACCCTGTTCGAGCGCACGCCTGATGGCTCGCGCGTGCGCGTGCAAACCGACAGCACCGATCAGCCCTTCGACATCAACGAGGGCAGCAAGCTGGAACTGGGCTCTACCGCCAAACTGCGGGTACTCACCACTTACCTGCAAATCATCTCCGAACTGCACGACCGCTATGGCGCCAAGACACCGGCCGAGTTGAAGAAAACCGACGTCCCCGAACAGGACCGGATATCCCGCTGGGCCGTCGATTACCTGATCCAGAACAGCGACCGCAGCCTGCCAAAAATGCTCGATGCGGCCCTCAACCGTACCTACTCGGCCAACCCCGGCGAATCGTTCTTCACGGGCGGCGGCCTGCACACCTTTCACAACTTCCGCAAAGAAGACAACGGCCGCAGCCCGACCCTGCGCGATGCCCTGCGCGAATCGATCAACCTGCCGTTCATTCGCTTGATGCGCGACCTGGTGCGCTACACCACCTACTCGGAGCCCAACAGCAGCGGCCAATTGCTCAATGATGATGACAACCCACGGCGCCAGGAGTATCTGGCGCAATTTGCCGACCACGAGGGCACCGCGTTTTTACTGCGCTTCTGGAAGAAGTACCAGAAGAAGGACACCCAGGCTCGCCTCGAGACCTTCCTCGACGGCATGCACCCGACGGCAATTCGTCTCGCTGCGGTGCACCGCTACCTGCTGCCCGAGGCCAGCCAGGAAAGCTTCAACAGCTTTGTGCGTGCGCATCTGAAAACGGCCAAGAAAACCGATAAAAATATTGAAAAATTCACCGGAAAACCCAACGAAAAGCTCACTGACGAGCGCCTCGAAAAACTCTATAACACCTACGGCCCGGGTGCCTTTGACCTGCCCGACCAGGGCTTCATCGCCAAGGTCCACCCACTGGACCTGTGGCTGATGGGTTACCTGCTGAACAACCCTGACGCCAAGTTCAGCCAGATCGTCAAAGCCAGTGAATTCGAGCGTCAGGAAGTCTACAGCTGGCTGTTCAAGAGCCGGCACAGGAGTGCCCGCGACAGTCGTATCCGGACCATGCTGGAGATCGAAGCCTTCCTCGACATTCACCAGCGCTGGCAGAAAGTCGGTTACCCGTTCGATCACCTGGTGCCGTCACTGGCCACGGCCATCGGCAGCTCCGGTGATCGGCCAGCGGCGCTGGCAGAGCTGATCGGCACCATCCTCAATGATGGCGTGCGAATGCCGACCCTGCGCATCGATAGCCTGCACTTCGCCGCCGGCACGCCTTATGAAACAACGCTGATCAACGACCCGAACAAAGGCAAACGCGTGATGCCTTCCGAAGTGGCGACGGCGATGCGTGAAGCGTTGTCGCAAGTGGTGGATGCCGGGACCGCGAAACGGGTCGCCGGTACGTTCAAACTGCCGGACGGCACTCCCCTGGCCATGGGCGGCAAAACCGGCACGGGTGATAACCGCATCGAAGCCTTCGGCTCCGGCGGGCGGGTTCTGAGCTCAAAATCGATCAACCGTACCGCGACCTTCGTGTTCTATATCGGTAACAACCACTTTGGCACCCTGACCGCCTTCGTCCCCGGTGCCTCGGCGCAAGCCTACAAATTCACCTCGGCGTTGCCAGTGCAAGTACTCAAGGGCATGGCGCCGATTCTCACGCCGTACTTGCAACCCGGCACCCACACCCTGTGCCAGGCAACCATGGCCGATCGTTGACCATCACGATAACTATGTAACTCATGTGCACTGCTCATCTGGGTAGGCTGGGCTTTCCCACCTGACTCAAGGAGATGAGCAGTGTCTGAATTTCCAGGAAACCCTCGCGAGTTGTTCGCCCTCAACGAACAGGGCGCACATTTTCACATCATCAAAAATGCCATTTCGCAGCAGCATTTCCAGGCGGCTGCCGATCGACGCGCAGCACTCAAGCAGACCCGGCCGATCACCCCGCCGTGGTACGACAACGCGTCACAAGCACAGAAGAGCCAGCTTAAAGTCTTCAACGATGCACTCTTGAAATCCCAGAATGAGCAGGACCGGACTTTCAAGAAAAACCTGAAAAACATTCATGACTTCGCCAGGGCGCTGCTGCTGCCGGAACTGAAAAAGCTGGACGCCACCCTCGACCCCGACACGACCTGGCTGAGGCTCTACGCCCCCAAAAGCCTGGGTATATTCGGCATCAAGAGCGGTGGCTTTGCCGTCAAGACGTTTTCATTGTTGCAAGCCGCGCTGCACAACTTCGAAGACGACGAAGTTCAGCCAGGGTTCTTTGACGATGGATCGGGTTTCATCACCCAACCCGATAAGCGCGGACACTTTGATCGCGTCCGGACGTCGCTTGGCATCGAAACGTTCACGCGTCTATGCCGAACCCTGGACATCGGCGGGAAGTACCAGGCTTACCTCAAGGATTTTCTGCGCCCGGAAGATTCGTTCGTCCGGACGTTTCTGCAGCACAAGGCCACAACCCATCAGAAGAACGCCCTGAAAGCAGCGGCGTACATGGCACTGGTCAAAAAAGACATTGAGCAACGCGATTACGAGCTGCTGTTGAAGGTCGTCGCCGGTCAACAAAAAATCATGGAGGGTGACAAACAGGTTCTCTTCATGAGCTTGAGTGTCATGGGCCTGAGGTTGTCCGACTGCATGGTCTTCCTGCCCACCGTTCCACATCGCTATCACCAGGGCTATGTGCTTGCCTACATTCCCGATGACCCTGAACATCCGGTCAAGCGCTATGCCACGTTTACCGAGTTCCAGCAGGAGTTGACCCGACAATTCATGGCCCGCCCGCAAGGAAGTACCAGTGGGCAAACGGCTCTGGAGCCAACCGACTACCAGGTTTTTTTCAGCCGGTTCGTGGCAGAGCGAGACAAATCCTATTACTTCAGTCGCTTTACCGAGAAGGTCAGTGACGGACCACCGGAGTCATTTGCGATCACCTGGCGGCGTCATGAGTTAGTACGAATCGCCGAGCAGGCACTGCTCCAGACCCCGCTTCCCGGACCGCCGGATCGGGGCACGCGCCGCGACCCGATAGACGACCCCTACTTTTATGTCCGGGGCGTCTCCATGAGAGGCAAAGGCTTGTGGGAATCTTTCGACCCCTGGTCATTGCTTCACGACATCAAGCTGGATCGCTTGTTCGAGGATGCCCGAATCATGGCGATCCCCACCGAGGATCAAGATGCCAAGGCTCGATCAGCGCGCTGGGCCAATTACCTGAACATCGGTTTCACCGCCGTCGGCGTATTTGCGATGTTCGTGCCGGGTCTCGGCGAGGCGATGCTGGTGGTCATGGCCGGCCAGTTGCTTTCAGAAGTCCTCGAAGGTGCGATAGAACTCAGCGAAGGTGACCGCGAGGCCGGTTGGGCGCATATCACCGATGTCATCGAAAACGTCGCCACCGCTATCGTCCTCGCACCGGTGTTCCACTACACGGTTTCACCTTTTATCGAAGGCTTGAAGCCGATCAAATTGCCCGATGGCAAAACCCGCCTGTGGAAACCCGACCTCGCACCCTACCGCTACAAGGGCCGCTTGCCGGACGATCTCACCCCGATTGAACCGGGCGTGTACCAACATGCCGGTAAAACCCTCGTGCAACTCGATACACACTTTTATGAGGTCAGGGACAACTCCCGAACCGCTCGGCAACACCTCCAGCACCCCGTGCGCACCGACGCCTACCAACCGGCACTCCGCCATAACGGCGCCGGCGCTTACGTGCTCGACTTCGAGCAGCCACGGGCATGGGACACCTCGACACTGCTACGCCGGATGGGGCGTTCGGTGAACGAGCTGAGCGAGGGCCAACGTGAAGAGGCCCTGCGGGCCAGCGGCACACAGCCCGACGAACTGCGCAGGATGTATGCCGAGAACAGCACGCCCCCACTGTTGTTCGACGACACCCTCACCCGATTGACCATCGACAACGACGTGCAAACCTTCATCGATCAGATGAAAAGCGACGATCCCGCGGTCTACGCCCAGGCCAGCCCAATCACTCAATTGCACCTCATGACACGCTACGGCCTCTGGCCCGACGGTGTCTCGATGCGAATCATCGACAACCAGTTCAATACCGTCTGGGAGTACGCCAGCTCAAAAGCTGCACATGGTCGCAAACTGGTCGTGCAGCTCAGTGAACAAGAGCTACTGAAGGGCAAGCTGCTGGAGGGAGTGATGGATACACTCGATGGCAATGCGACGTCGGTCATTCTCGACCAGCCGCAGGACACCTCACAGGCCTCACTCAAGGTTCGTACCCGACAGCTACGCCAGAAACTGGCAGCACTGGCACAGCGAAACCGGGCAGCATTGTTCAATGATGACTATGCCAGCCGCGGGCATACCAGCAACAAACCTGCCGAAGTGATCAAACAGCAGTTCCCTGAACTTCCCACCACGGTAGTCGAACGCCTGTTGACCAGTGCCGATCCGCTGGAAGGCGCCACTATCAACGACGAAGAGCACATTCCCCTGCGCTTGAAAAACATCGCCCGGGAGCTGCAATCCGAGGTACAGGCCACCCGGGCCAGTGAAGGCTTGATTCGCGATTCTCTGTTTACCGAGAACACCGAACGGCTGGTGCTCGGGGCCCTGCGCCAGAACACCGATACATTCGGCGATCTGCGAATCGAGGTCCGCGTAGGCAGCGCCGACGGCCCACTGAGCAGCAACGCCGGCGCAGCGGACGCCTCGACCGTCAGGTTGCTGATCAACAAGGAACCGCAGCGGTACGAGGTCCGCGATGCAGAACACAACCTGCTGCACGAGGCCGATGACTTCTACGAATCACTCCTGCGTGCTCTGCCCGCTAAACAACGCCAAGCCTTGGGTTACCGCGTGGGTGAAGGTGAACAACTCAAACAGTGGGTCATGACCAAAACCGAACCACCCAGCGTGCGCCGCACGCTGCTGGCCGAGCCGCCAGTGCGGGGAGCTCCGCGCCGCGAAACCCTGCTTTTGCTTCGCGGTGGAGCCCTGAGCAGCGAAAGCAAGACCCTGACCGAAAGGGTGCAGGACCTCTACCCAAACATGAACCCTCATGAAGTGACCTCGTTCGTTGAGTCCTTGAACAGCCGCCCTGAACCACTCGCGGCCGTGACGCAACTTGAGCAAGAGCTCGACGAACTGCGCGTCACCCTGAATCAATGGCGCTATCAACAGCCGGAAAGCTGGGGTCCCGATAGCCAGGGTTTTGTCAACGGAGGAGGACGACACATCGCCAGGCAACTGATCAAGTGCTTCGAAAGACAAACCAGAGCAGTCGATGCTCCGGCGCCGCAGCTGGACAGCGGTTACACCCTGGATCTGTCGAGCGCTTTTCAGCAAGACATTAATCTGGAGCACTGGTGGAAAATACTGCCAAATCTGGGCAAGTATCTGGATAAAGTCACGGCGTTAAAGCTGGACAGCACTCCGTTTCCCACGCAGGCCAATGGCCTGCTGAAAGACTTTCGACACCTGCGCAATTTGTCGGCACGCCGATGCCATTTGACCGCATTGCCTGAACACATCGGCCAGATGCACTTTCTCAAGACGCTACGGCTGAGCGACAACTTCATCCCGTTGACGGCCGAGAACGTTCAGCAACTCAAAGACCTGACCCGTCTGGAAGTCCTGAGGCTCGATAACAATCCATTGGGTCGTCTTCCAGACGTCGGACGCATGCCGGCGCTGCGCGAATTGACGCTGTTCAACACCAACATCGACACCTGGCCAGAAGGGCTCTGGGCCAAACGCCGACCCCGTGGTTTTTTCCTCGACATGAGGTCTAACCCCATTACAACGATCCCCGAGGTCGTTCCGGGCTCCGACGATGCCTTCATCGTGGCGCGCACACGTCTCGACGCAATGGACCTGTCGGAGCCGAACCGACTGCGCTATGAAGATTATCGAACCTCGGTGGGAATACCTCGCCGTCACGCCTACAACGCACTCGCCGAAAGGGTCCAGGAAAAATGGCCAAGACCCAACGACAGGGGCTGGTGGGGATATCTCGATGGGCAAGGCGTTGCCAGGCCCACGGCCTGGTCAGACCTGGGCGCGGAAACCGGCTCAGCTGATTTTTTCACCGTCATCGATAGCCTGACGCAGTCTGCTGATTACCGCGCCGGCGGCGACGCACGCCTGCAATTATCTTCACGGGTGTGGCGAACCATCGATGCCATGGACCTGAACCCCGGGTTGCGTGAAAAGCTGTTCGCCATGGCGTCTACCCCTGCCAACTGCGCCGACGCGGGCGCTCAACTCTTCAACAACATGGGTGTGCAAGTGCTGGCCGCCGAGGCGCACGCGTTTTCGACCTCGAACGTCGTGCTGGAAAACAAACTGGTGGCCCTGGCCAGGGGCACCGCACGCCTGGAGCGGGTCAACGAAATTGCGCGCGCCGACATCCTGGCACGCGGAGGCAACCCGGATGACGTCGAAGTCTATCTGGCCTACCAGACCTCCCTGGCCCAGCGCCTGGATCTGCCGTGGCAGTCGCAACGCATGCTCTTCCGGCGCGTTGCCGGTGTCAGCGAAGCCAATATCGAGCAAGCCTTTGAAACGGTAACCGCACTCGAGGAAGGTGACGGCCTGGTGGACTCGATGAATGAGCGAGACTTCTGGATCAACTATCTGAATGACCGCTACCCAAGCGAATTCAGAGCAAATGAAGCGCTGTATCAGACAAGGTCGGGCCTGTTGACCGACCTGATTACGGCGCAACGCGAATGGGCCACCTCCGAGGACTTGACCACCGAGCAACGAACCGAACTACAGGACCGCTTGAAAGTCCTGGCAGACAGGCTATCGATGCCTCACGAGGAGGTCTTTACCGATCAGCCGATGTCCCTGCAAACAGAGGATCGCCTGAACAATGAAATGTACGATCAGGAAAAGAACCTGAGCAGACGCCTGACACACGAAGCTCTGAATAAAGCCGACCTGTAACAGGCTGATCCCGCCCTCACTGCGATGTGCTCGACAGATGAAAGTGCGCTTTCATCTGTCGAGCCTAAATGCGTTGAATTCAAGCCAGCATTCAAGTAGCCGACTCCTGTCTCGATGAATCACGGGGCCACGGCGCTAAAGACCAACATCACATTGCCGTAATAGCTGCCCGCCGATTTATACCCGCCCACCGGCACCTTTGGCTCGATGTCCAGGCGCACGCGACTCCCCGCCATGGCGTCTGCGGCAGACACGACTTCCCGGGGCTGCGGGTCATGACTCAGTTCCCGGTCGTTGAAGCGCACGCGCAAGTAGATATTGTCGATGCCATTGGACAAATACGGCTCGCTTTCCAGACGAGCCTCAATCGCGCTGGAGTCGTGCCTGACGTCAAAGGTCTTGTGCACCCCCCCCAGGGTGTTGGTGTTCAGATTCCACACCAAAATCTGCTCGCGATGAATCCAGTCGGTCTCGGTCGGTATCACGTAGAACCCCAAGGTGGGGATATCCACCGACACCTCGAATTCGTGTACTTCGCGCGCCGCGAAAGCCTGGGGACTCATGAGCGCCATGACGCCCACCGACGCCGCGATTAACCATTGCTTGATCATGTCGGGTACCTGTTGCCTCAAAGAGAAACCTGCGCGAGAGCTATTGGCTGACGATGTGCAGCGCCTTTTTTGACTGCCCTTCGATCAGGTTGAAGCGATACTCGCGGCCCGCCTGCTTCTGGAACGCAAAGGTCTTTCCCGCCAGAACGTGGTGCTTGGTCGTCGGCTCGCAGGCGGTTTCGTCTTTCAACGAGCAGTTCTTGAACTCATCGATCACCACCACCGTGTTGCCGTTGTTGCGAAGGCTGTACGTACCGGCGCCGTCCTCGATCACGCTGTCGAAACGAGTGTTTTTCGGCCGAACGAAGAACACCGTACCGAAACCGGCCATGACGTTGACCCCGGCGGTCAGTTGTTTCTTGTAGTCTTCACGCTCCTCGCTGGACACCGCGAACTCATCTTCCTTTTCCGGCACCACCGGCACGAAACGCACACGAAAGTAGCGCTCGGTTTCCCGCTCGCCCATGTACAGCAAACGCGTGCCCTGCATGCCGTTGGCCGGCACGATCAACCGGGCTGGGCTGGCCATCAAGCCATCGCGGGCACTGGCCCCCGCCTGAGTCTTGAGCGGAACTTCGGTAGGCGTGCCATCGGCGTTATAGATAATTTCCAGCACGTTGACCTTGACGAAGGCAGTGCTGTCACCGCCATTGAACACCCGTTTCAAGTACGTACTTTTATCGCCATCCAAGTAGTCATAGACCGTCCCGACATTGATATTCGGTGCTGCCTGAATCGCCAGGGACAACCCGCTCAAACCCAACAGTGCTACCAGACGCCTCATAACCTTGAACCTCATGACATTGAACACAACACGGGCGTGACCGATCGATGCGCAGCCCATCAGACCTCCGAATCCCAGATCACCGTGACTTTGCCGGAATAGTGGCCTGGCTGACCGGGGGACAGCATGAACCCCATCTGATCGACCTCGAAGTGCAGCACACCGGGGGCTCTATCCACATAAAATCCCGGTTGAAACTGTGGCGCGTTGGCCGCACCGGTTCGTAGCCGCAGATGCTTGACGGGTTGCCCGGCGAGATCCGTCAACCCGTTGGGCAGGCTGGTGCTGACCCGCAACTCAACCGCACGGTGGGTGACCGGGTCCTGGATCATGCATTCGTAGGAGGGTGCCGAAATCTCGCATTCCAGCAGCATTTTGAATTTCGATGACGCCGAGATAGTGAACGTCTGATCCCGGAACAGGCGCACCGGCTTGCGTCCCGTCTGCAGCCAGCTTTGCCAGCCACCCGCGGGCACCAACTGGACTTTGTTGCCGCCGGGAGGGATATCGACCTTCAAGGTGTGCTGCACATCCAGGACGAAGTCCAGGCTCAGGTTGCTGTCATCCGCAGGCGTGCCTCCAATATCGAAGTCGGCGCCCGGGCCGACCCGATAGTTAATCGAACCGGTATAGAGCCCGCTCGACATCCCGAGAGGATTAGGCGTACGCAGTTCGTAGGCAAAATCCAGAGTGTTAAAAGACATATGGGGGATAGGAAAGTAGGTTCTCTTGGTACAGGCTGCCTCTACCGGCGTCTTCCAGAAAAACCGATAGGTTTGACCTGTATAGGAACCCACACCGCTGTACTCACAGGGCGACGGCGCGTACACCCAGCTACTGCCGTACCAAAGCTTCTGATGCCCTTCTAATAGGTCAGTTACGCCAACCAGACTGGCGGCTGAATGACTAAGGACGTATTCAGAACCCACTCCGGTAATGCGCACCTCGACGGTTTCAGTTTCCATGGTTTGCCTGTTCGTCACGGTCAACTGTCGCCAATTGGCCGGCACTTTCACCGGGATGAGGTCGAGGCGCACAATGTTTGACCTCGGCCCAAAACGAAACGGCAACCGAATGCTGAACATATTGTTATCCCGGCACTGGTCCGGATAGCTCGCGCAGTAGCCGCTGTTCGGCGTTTTGTTGATGAACACATTTTTCTGCGGCTGCGATGGATCAGGGGTGAACAGCGCCCGGATCTCCACCGCCCCAACCGATGGAGCCAGCAGCGTCATCGCCAACCCCAGGCTAATCGTGGACATTTTCATGGCTTCAACCTGCCTTCTGGTCAGAGGAATTAGCATCGGCCAACGTATCTGGACTGCACCGCAAGTCACCGATCATCAACACATTGTTTTCACTGCGGTGTTTGTCCATATCGAGCCGGAATTGGCACAACAACTGGTCGGCATAACGCACTTCCAGCGTGGGTGAACCGGCGTTCATTTCCATGGAGAAGAACCCGTCTACTTCACTCACTCCACGGCTGGCGTGGTTGATGATGTGGTGGCCCTTGAGCGGCAGGCCCTGAGGATCGAGCAAACGACCGAGCACCGTCAGGGTTCGCATCACGCGGACCTTGCGATAGTCCACGCCGCCCTTGTTCAGGTGATAGGCAGTGCGTGCCGGTTGAATGGTTGCGGCCGGAACATGGTTGCCTTCGAAGTCGAAACTCACCGAGCTGTTCTTGTAGGCGGTGATCGGAATAAAGTTGCGCCCCGGTCGCAAGGCCGAGCTACCGCCACTCAGGTCGTCGGCGCGCAAGGCGATACCATCAATGTCGGACTCGACGTCGACGATCATCCCCGCGCCACGTCCCTGATACTGGCTGGTCATCACCATCTTCCGGGCACCGATGGCCACCGTGCTGTCCAGGTTCAGGCCACCGGTGAAATTACCGTTAAAAGAGGAGCGCTGAATAAACCCGTCGCCATTGATCGTATCGGTGCGAAAGTTCGCCAGGCTGGACAAGCCGATGCCGTAGATGTCGGTGAGCGCCGTGGCCGAGACGCTTTGCAGCACATGGTCCTGCAAGTCTTTGCGGTAGCCGAGCGAGGCGTTGTTGTCGCGGCTGCCGTCACGCGCCGTGCGCGAACCAATGCTGCCCGACCAGTGCTCCCCTGGCCCCCCCAGCGCCATGGTGATACTCAGGTCGACCCCGCGATTGCGCGCGTCACCGCTGCTGAAACTGCCGGGGCGGTCGAACAGCGACAAGCGCCATTGGGCGTCGCTGCCAAACACCACGCTGCGTTGGGTCCAGCCCAGGTCCACGCCTACGCCCTCGGTGTTGCCCTCACTGTGGGAGACCCGGGCGTTGAGCGAGCTTTTGCGGCTGACCCGATGGTTCAGCGCCAACGATGAGTTACTGGTCTGGCCGGTGAACACATTGCGCTGGCGCACACGGGTGCCGTCGGGCAGGGTTTCGTAGATGTCGCGGGTGTCGAGCCAGCTGCGGTTGTGGCTGATCACCAGACTGCCAGCGCCATAGTTGTAAAGGCCTTGCAGATCCGCGCCGGTGCCGTGGTCTTCGGTCTGGTAAACGTTGGCGTACAGGCTGGTGCTGTTGGCCAGGGTCCAGTCGATGGAAATGCCGTATTGCAGTTTTTCCCGCACCTCACGCGCCGACAGCCCAAGAATGACTCGTGGGTGCAGCAGGTAGTTGATCGAAGCCCCCGCGGTCGCACTGCCACTGGCCTGTTGATCCCAGTTGCTGAGCAGTTTGGTTTCCTGCCCGGCAAACAGGTTGTAGCGCCAGCGCTCATCGTGGTTGCGCCAGTTGTTCGGCTTGTACACCAGCTCCAGGGTCGTCGAGGTGATTTGACCGTCTTCGATCAAGCGCACTTCCACTTCATAGATACCGCCGGGCAGCGGTCGCGTGTCGAGGGTCTGCAGGCCGGCGGGCACCGATTGAGTATTGAGCAGCAGACCGTCGCGGTAGATTTCCACCGAGGCCTGCCGATTGGCGGTGACATAAATCGGATAAACGCTGGGCTTCAGGCTGTCGATCGCCAGACTGTCGGAGCTGCCGAACATCACTCCCACGGCGGTATCGGGACTGTTGCCGAACGAGCGTGGCTGGCGTGTCAGACCTTCGGAATTCGGGGTGAAATAGCCCAGCCGGGCAAAACTGCCTTGTAACTCGCGCTGGGTGTAGAGCTCGTAGATCGAGTGATACAGCTTGTCATCCGGTCCGCCGAGACGGGCCAGTTGCAGGTTGAGAGTCTGGCTCCAGTTGCCCAGGCTGCCGCTGGCCTCAAGGCCAAATCGTCCGCCCAGGTCCTGATCCTGACCGCCATTGAGGTTGAGCTGGTTGCGCACGATCAGGCCGCTGCTGCCGCCTTCGGGCTGGTCGTAATAACGCTTGGTTTCAGTGTCGCGCTCGGCATTTTCAGTGACGATCGACACCAATGAATTTTCGAGGTTGTAGTGGATCGCCAGCATTTTCTCTGGACACGTACCGGCACAGGCGCCCAGCGCCACGCCAGGCTTGAGGTAATCGGCCCAGGTTTCACGCTCGCTGGCGCTGTAGCGGCTTTCGCTGGTATCGGTAAATTCGAGCAAGGTGATGCGATCATCGCGGGACAACACAATCATGGCCTCACCAAGTGGCTGTTGATCACGTTCAACCCGAACCGCCAACGGCACATCGAAAAAGTGTTCTTCGAAATCCGCCGGTAAGCCTTTGGCCTGGGCCAACAAACTTCTCGGTGTATGACCAACAGGAGCGGGCGCTGCGAATGCACTGCTACAAAACAGCAACGCAAGTGCAGCCGCGATGGGCGTCATCGGGAACATGAACGAGCACTCTAATTACAGATTGGTTAAAGCCCGGCCGGCAAACAGAAGTGTTTGCCAACCGGTTACGTTACTTAGGCAAGTAAGCGTTTACTATCATGTTTGAAATTCAAAGCGCGACAGGGGGAACCGCGTCGAACAACATGGTCACCGAACCGGTGTAGTCACCCGGAGCAAAGGTCGCCCCTTTTGCGCTAATACGCACAGGGGCGCGGAAGTTCACGTTCGACTCTACTTCGCCCGCGACCAATTGTGGGGTGTTGTTGAGCTCTTTGTTGCTGACCTCTACTAACAGGTTAATGGTATTGGCTCCGGAGATGAGTTTCGGTGTGCCTTCCACGCTGGCGTGAACCGAACCGTTGATGTTGCGCATGTCGAAGAAGCCGTTCACCTGACGCATGGTACCTGTCGCCGGGTTGTGGCTCATGTCCTGATCCTTGTTGACCAGGTCCGCATCGACTGGAACGACGTAGAAGCCATTGGTCGGAACGTGGGCCACCAGACTGATGGAGTGTTTGGCTTCGCCGGCGGCAAATACGACGGAAGAACCCAGCGCCAGAACAGCCAAAGGAGCAGCAATTGCGAATTTCTTGAACATCATTCGATACCTGTCTGTTTAATAAGGTTTGGATCATTGAAAGTTGAAACAAACCGAAGGCCAATCACACACCGTGATAGCGCTTTATCTCAACTTTCAACGCCAGCGAATGATCGGGCAATTCCTATGGAAAGTAAGCAGGCAAGTTCCTGCGAGCCTGTAGCCAGGGCGCCGCAGATAAAGAGTGACAAAACCCGAAATATCAAAAAAAACAGTGAGCAGCTGTAAGAGCCAGACTACAGACAGAAAAGTTAAAAAAACAATACAGCACACCAGACAACGCATTGTCCGTAATACCAACACCTCATAACTAGCAAATAAAGGCCTGAACCGAACTATTAGAGAGTTAACACTAATTTCCGAAGACACGACAGCATTAAAACCCCGCGTTTTTTCGATAGTTATTGTCCAACAATTGTACAAATAGATCTCTTGCCTTCTCCCGCTCCCGCGCTTGACCGTTGGTCCTGTGCCCTTGATTTTCTGTAAAGATATATCTTAAGTTGTATCTAAACACGACGAGAGCACTTAAAAATGAGAGACCATCATTCCCACCGTGACCACAGCGAGGGCCGCGACGGCTTCGAAAAACGCCCAGGCCCCGGCCGCGAACGCGGTGGTCGTGGCCCGCGGGTGTTCGCCCCCGGCGATCTGAAACTGCTGCTGTTGGCGCTGATCGCCGAACAGCCGTGCCACGGCTACGACCTGATTCGCCAGATCGAAAGTATGTTCGACGGCGCCTACTGCCCCAGCCCCGGCGTGATCTACCCGACGCTGACCTTTCTTGAAGAAAGCGAAATGATCCTCGGCGACGCCGAGGGCGGGAAAAAACGCTACAGCATCACCGACGCCGGACGTCTGTCATTAAGCGAACAGGCGATCGCCCTGGATGGCGTGCGCATGCGTATCGAAGTCAGCAAGCGCTCGTTGCGCGGCCAGGATCGACCCGCCGAAATTCACGAAGCGGTGCACAACCTGCGTCATGCCCTGCAAATGCATCACGGACGCTGGAGCCCGGAAGAAATCCTGCGGGTGCGCGATTTGCTCAACAACACCGCCAAAGCCATCGTCGATGGCCCTGTCGTTCAACCTGTTCAGGAGAAGGCCGAATGACTGAAGTCATCGTGCAAACCATTCACCGTGTCAGCCACGAACTCAAACGCCGCCGTCTGCAAGTGCTGCGGGTGCTCGACCTGACCCCGCGCATGCGCCGGATCACCCTCGGCGGAGCGGAGCTGGCCGGTTTTGTCAGCCTCGGAACCGACGACCACGTAAAGCTGTTTTTCCCACAAACCGCAGCGGAACACGCAACACTGGAAACCCTGGTACTGGGCGCCGGCAAAGACCACGGGCCGTTGCCTGCAATGCGCGACTACACGCCACGCCGTTACGACCTGGACACGCTGGAGCTGGACATCGACTTCGTCCTGCACGGCGATGGCCCTGCCGCCACTTGGGCGGCGCAGGCCACACCTGGCCAGTTCCTGCATATCGGCGGGCCACGCGGCTCGATGATCGTGCCGGACGTCTTCGACAGTTATCTGCTGATCGGTGACGAGACCGCCCTGCCCGCCATCGCCCGCCGCCTCGAAGGCCTGGCGGCCAACCGGCGCGCACTGGTGGTGGTAGAAATCGAGAACGGCGCTGAACAGCAAGTCCTTGAAAGCCCGGCAGAGGTCAAGGTGATCTGGGTCTTGCGCGAAGCGGGTCAGAACCACCTGCTGACCACCATGCAACAGCTGCCAATGCCGAGCGGCGATTTGTATGCATGGATCGCGACCGAATCCAGAGTCTCACGACAGATCCGCCGCGTGCTGCTGGACGAGAAGGGTTTGAGTCAAGATCAGGTGAAGGCCGTGGGTTATTGGAAGCTCGACGACAGCGACGAGGAGTAATCCCTTCGAGGGCCCCTTCGCGAGCAAGCCCGCTCCCACATTTGATCCGCGCCCCCTGTGGGAGCGGGCTTGCTCGCGAAGGCAATGTCACCCGCGCTACACATCTGGACGTGTACCATGACATCCTTGCCAGCGATCCAGCCCAACCACCACCAGCGCAATCACCACAAACCCCAGCAATATCCCGCTGGCATTGATGAACACCTGTGGATAACCGAGCTTTTCGACATCGATGAAAGGATAGGGGTAGAGCCCCAGCGAGTGTCCGCGCAGCAAGGAATAAGCGAAATACACCACCGGGTAAATCACCCACAACCCGATGTGGCTCAGGCGCAAGGTGCCCTTGGGCACGCACCGCCACCAATACAGCAGAAACAGCAACGGCATGACGTCATGCAGCAGCTCGTCGGCGATGAACTGCCAGCCCTGCGGGTGCCACAAGTGCCGCAATAACAGGCTGTACGCCAGACCGACCACGGCAATGCTCACGGCGATCCCGCTGCTGACCCATGGCTGCAGGAAAAACTCGCGGCCCTTTGATTCCCGTGAGGTTACGGCACACGTCAGCACCGTCGCCGCCAGCGTATTGGTCAGGACCGTAAAGTAACTGAAGTAGCTCATCAGCCCACCGAGCAGGCTGGCGTCGATACTCCAGCGACCGTAAAACACCAGGTACAGCTGAATGCTCAATCCCAGCCAGCCCAATACAGCGGCCAGGCAGGTGAATCCCTTCACATGCGTTGGGTGTCGAGTCGGCTCGGCGGGCATCTATATTCCTTAGAGCGGACGTTTGGTGCGCATCAATTTCACGTAGAGCTTTTCGACTTTCTCGCGGGCCCACGGGGTTTTGCGCAGAAAGGTCAGACTCGACTTGATACTCGGATCACTCTTGAAGCAACGAATGTCGATGCGCTCGGCCAGCCCCGACCATTCGTAGTGTTCAACCAGCGCGTTGAGGATCTGTTCCAGGGTCACGCCGTGCAGCGGGTTGGTGTTCTGTTCGGTCATGCCAGGCCTTTGAACGAAGAAAGTAAAGGAAGCCGCGCACCATAGCCGAGGGTGCTGTCCGGTGGAAGGACCTTCGGCAAAGGTGTTTGTCGGATACCGGGTTAACTGTAGGTCCCCCCGTAGGACAGCAAGATGCTTATGCGTTATTCACACTGTTACCAAATCCGAAATGATCCATGTCAAGAAAAGCCCTTTCTCTCTGTGTAACAGATCATTATCCTTGCGCCCCTAAAGCTGAAACGCTTCACCTGCCCGACTCACCCTCGCAGCGTTCAGCGCTCTCCCCCCTAAAAGACCAAGAATTCCTTCTCTATGCCCGACATTCAGACTTTGCGAGACAGCGCTGTCCGCCCCACTGTTGCTGCCCGAAAAGCCATAACCCTGATCGGCGGACTCAGCGCCCTCGGCCTTGCCAATTGCATTCAAGCTGCCCCTGCATTCGATAGCGACTCACCGTGGATGCTCGGCGACTGGAACGGCGCACGCACCGAACTCGCGGAAAAAGGCTACGACTTCAAGCTCGACTACACCGGCGAGATGGGCAGCAACCTGCACGGCGGCTACGACCACGATCGCACCGCGCGCTATAGCGACCAGTTCGGCCTCGGTACGCACCTGGACCTGCAAAAGATCCTCGGCTGGCACGACGCTGAATTTCAGCTGACCATCACCGAACGCAGCGGCAACAACATCAGCAACGACCGGATCAACGATCCGCGTGTCGGCGGTTTCACTTCGGCCCAGGAAGTCTGGGGCCGTGGCCAGACCACCCGGCTGACGCAGATGTGGTATCAGCAGAAATTCTTCGATCAGAAACTCGACATCAAAGCCGGCCGCTTTGGTGAAGGCGAAGACTTCAACAGCTTTCCCTGCGACTTCCAGAACCTGGCGTTCTGCGGCTCTCAGGTTGGCAACTGGGCCGGTGGCATCTGGTACAACTGGCCGGTCAGCCAATGGGCGCTGCGGGTCAAATATCACCTGACGCCTGAGCTCTACGCCCAAATCGGCGCCTATGAACAGAACCCGTCGAACCTGGATCGCGACAACGGCTTCAAGCTCAGCGGCAGCGGCACCCAGGGCACGGTGCTGCCGGTGGAGCTGGTCTGGACGCCAAAACTCAACGGTCTGCCGGGCGAATACCGCGCCGGTTACTACTACAGCAGCGCCAAGGCCACCGACGTCTACAAGGACAGCAACGGTCAGCCGGCGGCCCTGAGTGGCGAGGCGTATCGCAGCGCATCGAGCAAACACGGTGTCTGGCTGGGCGTGCAGCAACAGCTGACCAGCCGCGCCAGTGATCATTCGCGGGGCTTGAGTGTGTTCGCCAACGGCACGATGCACGACAAGAAGACCAACGCCGTCGACAACTATGTCCAGGCCGGCGTCGTCTACAAAGGCCTGTTCGATGCCCGCAGCAAAGACGACATCGGCTTCGCCATGGCCCGGGTTCACGTCAACCCGGCCTTCCGCAAGAACGCCGAGGCGACCAACCAGGCGCACGCGGTCTTCGACTTCAACGACCCGTCCTTTTTGCCGCCGCAAGACACCGAATACAGCGCCGAACTCTATTACGGCGTGCATGTGACCAACTGGCTGACCGTGCGCCCGAACCTGCAATACATCCGCCATCCCGGAGGAGTGAATGAGGTCGATGACGCGCTGATCGGCGGGATCAAAATCCAGTCGTCGTTCTAATCAACAACACAAAACCTGTGGGAGCGAGCTTGCTCGCGATGGTGGTCTGTCAGTCGACATCTGTGCTGAATCTCAAGCCGCTATCGCGAGCAGGCTCGCTCCCACAAGGAATGCATCAACCGAACTTTTTGTACTGAAACCTGCCCACGCCTGATCGTCATCTACAGTGAACAGGCGCGGGACTACTTAAAACGTCACGGAGAACCACACTATGAGCACTGATGGTGCTTTGAGTCGAAGCCGTCTGCTACCGAGCCTGCTCGGTATCGTGCTTCTGCTAATGGGCCTGGCCTTGCTGGCCGGGGGGATCAAGCTGAGCATGCTCGGCGGCTCGCTGTACTACCTGCTGGCCGGTATCGGCCTGGCGCTGACCGGGATTTTGCTGCTGGCCACGCGCCGTGCAGCGTTGGGCCTGTACGCCGTGGTGCTGTTCGCCAGTACGGTATGGTCGCTGTGGGAAGTCGGCCTCGACTGGTGGCAACTGGTGCCACGTCTGTCGTTGTGGTTCGCCCTTGGCGTGGTCCTGCTGTTGCCGTGGTTCCGCCGTCCGTTGCTGCGTGACGGCGCCGCGCCACTGGGTACCGCTGCGCTGAGCGTGGCCGTGGTCCTGGCCGGCGCCACCGCCGTTGCCAGCCAGTTCACCCACCCGGGTGAGATCATGGGCGAGTTGGGCCGCGACACTGCCGACATGACCAGCACCGCGCCAGCCATGCCCGAAGGCGAGTGGCAGTCCTATGGCCGCACCGAATTCGGCGACCGCTACTCGCCACTGAAGCAGATCACCCCGGCCAACGTCGGCAAGCTGCAGGAAGCCTGGCGCATCCGCACCGGCGACCTGCCGACCGCCGACGATCCGGTGGAGCTGACCAACGAGAACACTCCGCTGAAGGTCAACGGCATGCTCTATGCCTGCACCGCCCACAGCAAGGTGCTGGCGTTGGACCCGGACACCGGCAAGGAACTCTGGCGCTTCGACCCGCAGATCAAGAGCCCGGTGGGCTTCAAGGGCTTTGCCCACATGACCTGCCGTGGCGTTTCCTACTACGACGAGAACGCCTACGCCAAGGCTGACAACGCTTCGGCCGCCGTCATCTCCGAGGCTGGCAAAGCCGTTGCGCAAGCCTGCCCGCGTCGTCTCTACCTGCCCACCGCCGATGCGCGTCTGATCGCCCTGAACGCCGACACCGGCAAGGTCTGCGAAGGCTTCGGCGATCACGGCGTGGTTGACCTGACCCAAGGTATCGGCCCGTTCACCCCCGGTGGCTACTACGCCACCTCGCCGGCGGCGATCACCCGTGATCTGGTGATCATGGGCGGTCACGTCACCGACAACGAGTCGACCAACGAGCCATCCGGCGTGATCCGCGCCTTCGACATCCGCGACGGTCACCTGGTGTGGAACTGGGACAGCGGCAACCCTGAGGCGACCGAGCCTTTGGCCCCGGGCAAGGTCTACACCCGCAACTCGCCGAACATGTGGTCGCTGGCCAGCGTCGACGAGAAACTCGGCATGGTCTACCTGCCGCTGGGCAACCAGATGCCTGACCAGTGGGGTGCCGACCGCACACCGGGTGCAGAAAAATTCAGCGCCGGCATGGTTGCCCTGGACCTGGCGACCGGCAAGGTGCGCTGGAACTTCCAGTTCACCCACCACGACCTGTGGGACATGGACGTCGGCAGCCAGCCGACCCTGCTCGACCTGAAGACCGCCGACGGCATCAAGCCGGCGCTGATCGCACCGACCAAACAGGGCAGCCTGTATGTGCTCGACCGTCGCAACGGCACACCGATCGTGCCGATTCGCGAAGTGCCAGCACCGCAAGGCGCGGTCACCGGCGACCATACCGCACCGACCCAGGCACGCTCGGACCTCAACCTGCTCGGCCCGGACCTGACCGAAAAAGCCATGTGGGGCGCCAGCCCGTTCGACCAGATGCTCTGCCGCATCCAGTTCAAGCAACTGCGTTACGAAGGCCAGTACACCCCGCCATCGTTGCAGGGCAGCCTGATCTATCCGGGTAACGTCGGTGTGTTCAACTGGGGCAGCGTGTCGCTCGACCCGGTTCGCCAGATGCTGTTCACCAGCCCGAACTACATGGCGTTCGTCTCCAAACTGATCCCGCAGGCTGAAGTGGCTGCCGGGAGCAAGCGCGAGAGCGAGACCTCCGGCATCCAACCCAACACCGGCGCACCGTACGCGGTGACCATGCACCCGTTCATGTCGCCATTCGGCGTACCGTGCCAGGCTCCGGCCTGGGGCTATGTCGCCGGTATCGACCTGACCACCAACAAAGTGGTGTGGAAGCGCAAAAACGGCACCAGCCGCGACAGCTCGCCGCTGCCTATCGGCCTGCCAATCGGCGTGCCAAGCATGGGCGGCTCGATCGTCACTGCCGGTGGCGTCGGCTTCCTCAGCGGCACCCTGGACCAGTACCTGCGCGCCTATGACGTCAACAACGGCAAAGAACTGTGGAAGTCGCGCCTACCGGCCGGCGGCCAAGCCACACCGATGACCTACACCGGCAAGGACGGCAAACAGTACGTGCTGCTGGTTGTGGGCGGTCATGGTTCGCTGGGTACCAAGATGGGCGACTATGTGATCGCTTACAAACTGTCGGAATAAGCGTTAGCGGCAGTTAAAAAGAAGGCGACTACTGTGAGGTAGTCGCCTTTTTTGTGGGTCATGTCTCGCCCTGAATATGTCTGTTCCTGAAACCGGTTTGCACCTGTTTCAGGACTAGACAAACAACTTCTTGATTAATGTGCTGACACTTCTTCGCAGTAGCGACCATTGGCGAGCAACCTCACCCCATGCAAAAAAGCATGAGACTTGGTCGGCTCGCCATCTACCAGCAAGCTGTACCGGATCCTGATAAATCCAGAGGGAAGACCAGACTCTTGCGGTGGCTGAATGGGTTTGATTTTGGTCAAGTACGGTACCTTCACCTGGAACTCCCCACCCACCTCTCTACCAGTGACAGTGTACTTTTCCGAGAACTCGGTCCCTGGGATGACAACAAGCCCGGCAGCGTCAGTAGTACCGACCGAATGCACCGTGACAATCGTGCCTTTTGGCATGTGCACAGAATCGGTACTGATGGTCACAGGCAACCACCGATTTGTTCCCTCTACCGTCAAGCTTCGACAGTTCACTACTAATGTGCCGTCATCGACTCGATAAACAGGTGCACTAGGTGCAGGGAGTTGGGTCAGGTTTTCTTTAACAGTCATTTCACGCTCTCCATCGCAGTTGAATTGATGCACCTCCGAACAGGCGTTGCTGGTGGTCCTTCTTCAACAAGAGGTGATCGAGTGGACCTGCTGGAAATTAAACGCCCTATCCCCTGCACCGGCTACTGTCAGATCTGACAGGTTTTACGACCGTCTATCGGTTTAAAGTGGTTTTTACCACTTATCTACAAAACGCCCGACACGATGCAAACCCCATGTAGGGGGCTGTCAGCTTCGGCTTTGCCACGGGTTGAGTGTTTATCCCATGAGTAGGACTCAGAGAAGCTTCTGACATGGTTTTCAGGTTGTCGGTGGGAAGCCACATCACTAGTCTTGGGTGGTCGC
Organism: Pseudomonas sp. GW822-FHT06B12; assembly: GCF_058799675.1. Taxonomy (NCBI): domain Bacteria; kingdom Pseudomonadati; phylum Pseudomonadota; class Gammaproteobacteria; order Pseudomonadales; family Pseudomonadaceae; genus Pseudomonas; species Pseudomonas sp. GW822-FHT06B12. The sequence continues at coordinate 267,230 of NZ_JBXALR010000006.1, read as the reverse complement.
TGCCAATTCAGCGACCGGGTTTGACCGTCCGAGCACACTCTAGGCGCATTTAGGAGCGTCATCATGGACAAAATCACTACAAATCCGCCTGAAACCCCAAGCACTTCCCCGTACGCCTCCACCGACTCCAGAAAACTCCACGACGCCGCCGAACGCGCACTGGACCACCACCTCAAACCACCGTTCGCCCAAGCCAACCTGCCCGACAAACGTCCCTCCAACATCTTCGCTGTAATCCCCGATCTGGATAACGAAACCCTGCTGGCCCATGCCTCGGAAACCCTCACCTCGGTCAATGTACTGGCCAGCGATCTGGCATTCGAGCTCGAAGGCACACGCCGACATGTAGCGCTGGCGATTCAGCAGATGATCTCGTTGGGGGAGCTGTTGGTGAACCGAGCGCTGGATAGTTTCGATCAGCCAGAAGAGCCGTAACACTGGACTGTGGGAGCGAGCTTGCTCGCGAAGAGTTCATCACATTCAACATCTCAGTTGACTGCCAGTCCGCCTTCGCGAGCAAGCCCGCTCCCACGTTAGTTTTGATCGATGTACATCTGCGAACGATCAGCATCTAAAGCCGTAAGCCCCCCCAACCACTCAGGCCGACCGGAAGGTCGCCGTGCTGTGGCTTTTGACTTTGATCCACCCGCCCCTTCGGCAGGCCGAGCGCAGGTGTTCATCAGGGGGTTGGCGCGCAGCGCCGTACGGCGCAGCCGGACACATCGAGAGGAGGTCGTCGCGCAGCAGACCGTAGGCGATGCCCCCTGATGGACACCGGAGCGAGGGAACGCCGAGCCTAGGCGAGGTGCCGGACGCTTGGGGCGAGCGTTTTTTTGCTTACTTTTTTTAGGCGCTTGTAAAAAAAGTGAGTCGCCGTCAGGCGAAACCCCAAGTGGCCGTTACCGCAGGAATGGATATGTACACCTGCAAGAGATTAGTCGGCTGTCCGGCCGCCATCGCGAGCAAGCTCGCTCCCACAGTTTTGATTGGTGTACGTCTGCAGGAGATTGGCCGGCTGTCAGGCCGCCTTCGCAGGCAAGCCAGCCCCACAGGTTTGATTGGTGTACATCTGTGAAAGATAGGCCGGCTGTCAGGCCGCCAGGATCAAAAGATCGCAGCCTTCGGCAGCTCCTACAGATGCCCCCCATTGAAACCACCCTCCACCTGCCCCATCTATCTCTCATACCCCATTGCGCAGGTGCCCCATGAGCGACCAGCAAGAATTCCCGGAAAACCCGAGCGACTACGCCGACCCCGAAAACGCCGAACACCCCACCTCCGAAGGCAAAGGCCTGGCCCTGCCCGGCCAGAACCTGCCGGACAAGGTCTACATCATCCCGATCCACAATCGCCCATTCTTCCCGGCGCAAGTGCTGCCAGTGATCGTCAATGAAGAACCCTGGGCCGAAACCCTCGACCTGGTCGCCAAGTCCGAACATCACTCGCTGGCGCTGTTCTTCATGGACACCCCGCAGGAAGATCCACGACACTTCGACACGTCCGCCCTGCCGCTCTACGGCACCCTGGTGAAGGTCCATCACGCCAGCCGCGAAAACGGCAAACTGCAATTCGTCGCCCAGGGCCTGACCCGCGTGCGCATCCGCACCTGGCTCAAACACCATCGCCCACCGTATCTGGTAGAAGTCGAATACCCGCACCAGCCGAGCGAGCCGACCGATGAGGTCAAGGCCTACGGCATGGCGCTGATCAACGCGATCAAGGAACTGCTGCCGCTCAACCCGCTGTACAGCGAAGAGTTGAAAAACTACCTCAACCGCTTCAGCCCCAACGACCCGTCGCCGCTGACCGACTTCGCCGCCGCCCTGACCTCGGCCACCGGTAGCGAGCTGCAAGAAGTGCTCGACTGCGTGCCAATGCTCAAGCGCATGGAGAAAGTCCTGCCGATGCTGCGCAAGGAAGTCGAAGTCGCGCGTTTGCAGAAAGAAATCTCCGCCGAAGTGAACCGCAAGATCGGCGAGCACCAGCGCGAGTTTTTCCTCAAGGAACAACTCAAGGTCATCCAGCAAGAGCTGGGCCTGACCAAAGACGACCGCAGCGCCGACGTCGAGCAGTTCGAGCAGCGGCTGGTGGGCAAAGTCCTGCCGCCACAGGCGCAGAAGCGCATCGAAGAGGAAATGAACAAGCTGTCGATCCTCGAAACCGGCTCGCCGGAATACGCCGTGACCCGCAACTACCTGGAATGGGCGACGGCGGTGCCGTGGGGCGTTTATGGCGAGGACAAACTCGACCTCAAACACGCACGCAAAGTCCTCGACAAACACCACGCCGGGCTCGACGACATCAAGGACCGGATCCTCGAGTTCCTTGCCGTCGGGGCTTACAAAGGCGAAATCTCCGGCTCCATCGTGCTGCTGGTCGGCCCTCCGGGTGTAGGCAAAACCAGCGTTGGAAAATCCATCGCCGAATCGCTGGGGCGGCCGTTCTATCGCTTCAGCGTCGGTGGCATGCGCGACGAAGCCGAGATCAAGGGCCACCGCCGCACCTACATCGGCGCGCTGCCGGGCAAACTGGTCCAGGCGTTGAAAGACGTTGAAGTAATGAACCCGGTGATCATGCTCGACGAGATCGACAAGATGGGCCAAAGCTATCAGGGCGACCCGGCCTCGGCGCTGCTGGAAACCCTCGACCCGGAACAGAACGTCGAATTCCTCGATCATTACCTGGACCTGCGCCTGGACCTGTCGAAAGTGCTGTTCGTCTGCACCGCCAACACCCTGGACTCGATCCCCGGCCCGTTGCTCGACCGGATGGAAGTGATTCGCCTGTCGGGCTACATCACCGAAGAAAAAGTCGCCATCGCCAAGCGTCACCTGTGGCCAAAACAGCTTGAGAAAGCCGGGGTCTCCAAAACCAGCCTGTCTATCAGCGACAGCGCGCTGAAAGCCTTGATCGACGGTTACGCCCGCGAAGCCGGGGTACGTCAGTTGGAAAAGCAACTGGGCAAACTGGTGCGCAAGGCCGTGGTGAAACTGATCGACGAACCTGCAGCGGTGATCAAGCTTGGCCCCAAAGACCTCGAAGCCTCACTGGGCATGCCGGTGTTCCGCAACGAACAAGTGTTGTCCGGTACTGGGGTCATCACCGGTCTGGCCTGGACTAGCATGGGCGGCGCGACCTTGCCGATCGAAGCCACACGCATCCACACCCTCAACCGCGGCTTCAAACTCACCGGGCAACTGGGTGACGTGATGAAGGAATCGGCCGAAATCGCTTACAGCTACGTCAGCTCACACCTCAAGCAATTCGGTGGCGACGCGAAGTTCTTCGACGAAGCCTTCATCCACCTGCACGTCCCCGAAGGTGCAACACCGAAAGACGGTCCGAGTGCCGGCGTGACCATGGCCAGCGCCCTGCTCTCGCTGGCGCGCAACCAACCGCCGAAAAAAGGTGTGGCCATGACCGGTGAACTGACGCTGACCGGGCACGTACTGCCGATTGGCGGGGTGCGCGAGAAGGTCATTGCGGCGCGCCGGCAGAAGATCTTTGAACTGATTTTGCCAGAGCCTAACCGGGGCAGTTTCGAAGAGTTGCCGGACTACCTGAAAGAAGGGATTACCGTGCACTTTGCCAAGCGCTTTGCGGATGTGGCGAAGGTGTTGTTCTGACCTCCGCGACCTAATCGTTCCCACGCTCTGCGTGGGAATGCCGCCCGGGACGCTCCGCGTCCCTTCGCAAGCGCGACGCAGAGCGTCACTGGATGCATTCCCACGCGGAGCATGGGAACGATCATCCATCCCATCACACTTTGATTCATCTTCGGTTATGCTCGCCGTTCGTCGTGATTACCGGAGTTCCCGATCCAATGTCCCCAACCCGTCTGCTTCTACCCCTGAGCCTCGCCCTGCTGGCCGCCTGCGCCACTCAACCGAAACACAACGTGACGGTGGAAAAACAGAGCGAATGTCCGGTGCAACTGAACAACGGGCAACACCTGATCCTGACGCTGCCAAGCAACCCAACCACCGGTTATCGCTGGGCGATCCAGGATTCGGCTGGCGGTGTGCTGCGGGCGATCAGCCCGGAGGTTTACACCAACCCGGAAAACAGCGGGCTGGTGGGCAGTGGCGGGCAATCGACCTGGCGCTTTCAAGCCTTCGCTGCCGGTAACGGGCGCTTGCGTCTGACTTATCAACAGCCGTGGGAACCGGAAGTCGAGCCTGCGCAAACCTTCGACTGCACAATTTCGGTTAACTGATCGTGGGCTGGCTGATTCTGGCGCTGATGGGCGCGGTGACCTTTCTTTACGGGGTGAGCGTTCACGCCGAGTTGCTGTGTCTGCTGGTCAAACCGTTGCCGGTGTTGGCGCTGCTCGGCTGGTTGCACGACGCACCGCCCAGCGACTATCGGCGCTGGATCAGCCTGGGTTTGATCTTTTCCCTGCTCGGCGATGTGCTGCTGGCGTGGCCTGGGGATTTATTCGTGTTTGGTCTCGGCGCGTTTCTGCTCGCGCACTTGGCGTATTTGAAGGCGTACTTGAGTGATTGCCGGCGCTTGGCGCTGGTGCCGCTGATTCTGGCGCTTGGGGTTGGCGCGCTGCTGCTGGGGATACTGATCAGCCATGGCCTGGGGCCGCTGCTGATTCCGGTGATCGTTTACGGCGTGGCCATCAGCGCCATGCTCTGGCGTGCCCTGGCCCGATTGGGCAGTAACGTGCCGAAGCGCTCAGCACTGTTGGCGGCCGCTGGCGCGGTGGCGTTCGTGTTTTCCGACAGCGTGATTGGCATCAGCCGCTTTGTGCTGCCGTTCGAGGCCGCACCCTATGTGATCATCCTCAGCTACTGGCTGGGGCAATGGGGGATTGCGGCGTCGGCGTTCTCCCAGAAACCGCGCTGAACCCATCGCGAGCGAGCTCGCTCCCACATTTGATTTGTGCTGCACACATAGTAAGTGCCCGACTCAGAACCACTGTGGGAGCGAGCTTGCTCGCGATAGCGGCATAACTGAAGACACAGACATCAGCGCCTACCCGGCGGTTTATCAGACAACCCGCGCATCCGCGCGCCAAGTTGGCTAAAATGCCGGCCTTTTCCACATCCGCCGCTGGAACCGCCGTGAGCAAAGAACCCGATCGCCTTTTCGCCCAGCCCCTGGCCCAGGTGCCCGACTTCGCCTTTAACGAGGACGTGGTGCGGGTGTTCCCGGACATGATCAAGCGCTCGGTGCCGGGTTACCCGACCATTGTCGAAAACCTCGGCGTGCTCGCGGCGCAGTTCGCCCAGCCCAACAGCGTGCTTTACGACCTCGGTTCTTCCCTCGGCGCAGTGACCCAGGCCCTGCGCCGTCACGTACGCACCGACGGTTGCCGGGTGATCGCTGTGGATAACTCGGCGGCGATGGTCGAGCGCTGCCGCGAATACCTCAACGCGCAGGACTCGATGTTCCAGGAGCTGCTGCCGGTTGAAGTGATCGAAGGCGACATCCTCGCGCTGGCGTTCGAGCCGGCCTCGGTGGTGGCGCTGAACTTCACCTTGCAGTTCATCGCCCGGGACCAGCGCACTGCACTGCTGAGCCGCATTCGCCAGTCGCTGTTGCCGGGCGGTGCGCTGATCCTTTCGGAGAAACTGCGTTTCGAAGACGCCGAAGAACACGCGCTACTCACCGACCTGCACATCGCCTTCAAACGCGCCAACGGCTATAGCGAACTGGAAATCGCCCAGAAGCGCAGCGCCATCGAAAACGTCATGAAGCCCGACAGCCTCGAAGAACACCGCGAACGCCTGCTGGCCGCCGGGTTCTCGAAAGTCGTGCCGTGGTTCCAGTGTCTTAACTTTGCCTCGTTGATTGCCTTGCCATGATTGATCTGTCTCCCCTCGCCCGCCGTCTGGCCGGCACGCCACTGGCCGACTGGGCCAACACCCTGCAAGCGCAACTCGACGCAAAAATGGAAAAGGGTCACGGCGACCTGGAACGCTGGCAGAGTGCACTGGACGCTTTGCCAAAGATCCAACCGAGTGAAGTGGATCTGCTGAACGGCCTGGTGCTCAACACCGACTGCGACGATGAAACCCGCGCGCAAATGCGCACCGCACTGATGGGCCTGTCGCCATGGCGCAAAGGTCCATTCGACTTGTTCGGCGTACACGTCGACACTGAATGGCGTTCGGACTGGAAGTGGTCGCGGGTCGCCCCGCACCTGAACCTCAAAGGCAAACGCATCCTCGATGTCGGCTGCGGCAACGGCTATTACATGTGGCGGATGCTCGGCGCCGGCGCCGACAGCGTGATCGGCGTCGACCCGAACTGGTTGTTCTTCTGCCAGTTCCAGGCAGTGCAGCGTTACCTGTCAGAACCCTCGGCCTGGCACCTGCCGTTTCCCTTTGAGGATCTTCCGCCCAATCTCGAGGGCTTCGACACGGTGTTTTCCATGGGCGTGTTCTACCACCGCCGCTCGCCGATCGAGCATTTGCTGGCGCTGAAGGATTGCCTGGTCAAGGGTGGTGAACTGGTGCTGGAAACGCTGGTAATCGAAGGCGACGAACAGCAGGTGCTGGTGCCGGAAGACCGTTATGCGCAGATGCGCAACGTCTGGTTCCTGCCGTCGGTGCCGGCGCTGATGCTCTGGCTGCGCCGTGCAGGCTTCAGCGATGTGCGCTGCGTGGATGTGAGCGTGACCACAGTCGAGGAACAACGCGGGACCGAGTGGATGAAGTATCAGTCACTGAGCGACTTCCTCGACCCTGAAGATCACAGCAAGACCATTGAAGGTTTGCCGGCGCCGATGCGCGCGGTGATAGTCGCCCGTAAATAAAATACCTATCTCCTGATCGCTGGATATCCCCTGTGGGAGCGAGCTTGCTCGCGATGGCGGCCTGAAATTCAACATTGATGTTGGATGTTAGGGCCTCATCGCGAGCAAGCTCGCTCCCACATTGGTTTGGTGTTTATTCAGCAGGCTTGGCGCGCCGGGCCTTGAAGAATTCGCTCAACACCGCGCCGCACTCGTCGGCCAATACCCCGCCTTCGACCAGCACCCGGTGGTTGAGAAAGCCCTGGGTGAAAAACTGCCCCTGGCTTTGCACGATCCCGGCCTTGGGCTCCAGTGCCCCGTAGACCACCCGCGCAATCCGCGAATGCACGATCAAACCGGCGCACATGCTGCACGGTTCCAGCGTGACGTAGAGCGTGCTGCCCGGCAGACGATAGTTGCTCACGGCCTGCGCCGCAGCGCGGATCGCGACCATTTCGGCGTGGGCGCTGGGGTCGCTGCCGCTGATCGGACAATTGAAGCCACGCCCGATGATTTCGCCGTCCTGCACCAGCACCGCGCCCACCGGCACTTCGCCGAGGGCGGCACCTTGCGCGGCCAGGGCCAGGGCTTCACGCATGAAGTCCTGATCGCGGCTACGGTCGATGATTTGTGCGGCGCGTATCTGACGCATCAGGCCACCTCGATGGCGGCCATCAGGCCGGTTTCCATGTGGTCGATCACATGGCAGTGGAACATCCACACCCCCGGGTTATCCGCCACCAGCGCCACCTGGGCGCGCTCGTTCTTGCCCAGCAGGTAGGTGTCGGTGAAGTACGGGATGATCTTTTTTCGGTTCGAGGCAATGACCTTGAAGCTCATGCCGTGCAAGTGAACCGGGTGCTGGTACTGGGTCATGTTCTTCAATTCGAAAATGTAGCTTTTGCCTTTCGCAAGCTTAGCAATCGGGCGGTCGGCGCAGGTTTTATCGGTGATGTCCCAGGCCTTGCCGTTGATCTGCCAGAGGCTCGGCGGCTTGCCATTGTCGATGTTCACCGAGACCGAACCGACCCACTCGAAATTGAAGTTGAGCTTCTCGGCATTGGCCAGGTCTGGCTCGGAAATCGGGTTGGCCGGCAGTGCAGGTGGCCACTGGGTTGGCGCGTCAGTGTTGGCCACCGAACGCAACGTGCCAATGCGCACCGGGCCGTTGCGCAGCGACAATTCTTCACCCGCCTTGGGTGCCTTGATCGCCAGGCAAATGCGCATGCCCGGGCCCAGCCAGTATTCCTTGCCCAGCGGACGCGGCTCGATCGGGTTGCCGTCGAGCGCGTAGATCTGCGCTTCGACACCGGGAATGTTGAGGCGGTAAGTCAGGGTGTTATCGAGGTTCAGCAGGCGCACGCGGGTGATTTGCCCGGCCGGCAACTCAACCACCGGCAGCGGTACACCATTGATGGTCGCCAGACGGCCGGCCGTACCACCACGGGCCGCTTCGCGAGGAACGCTGAACGGCACGAAGGCGCCCTCTTCATCGACGTGCCAGCTTTTCAGGCTGAGTGTCTTCTCGTACTTGAAACCGGTGGGCTCGCGCTCTTCGATGATCAGCGGCCCGACCAGCCCCCGACCCAGCTCTTGGCTGCTGTTCACATGCGGGTGATACCAGTAGCTGCCAGCATCCGGCACGCGGAACTTGTAGTCGAAATACTCGCCCGGCAACACCGGCAGTTGCGAGACGTACGGCACGCCGTCCATCTCCAGCGGCAAACGGATACCGTGCCAGTGAATGGTGGTGGGCACCGGCAGGTGGTTGATGAAACGCACTCGCAGCCATTCGCCCTGGCGCACCCGCAGCTCCGTCCCCGGCGCCGATGGACCAAAAGCCCAGGCCTCGGTTTTGTGCCCCGGTACCAGCTCGACATCCAGCGGTGCGGCGATCAGTTCGTAGTCATGACCCGCGTTGGCGTCTGCCATTTTCCCCAGCCAGTAACGCGATGCACCACCGGCCCCGACGCCCACCACTGCCAGACCGGCCAGACCACCCAGTATTTGTCGACGGGTAAAAGACATGAACTCAACAACCTCACGTATCAGCGGCAGGCCTATGCCCGCAAAAGGCGAATACGATACACCTGCGGTTGAGAAACAGTAAGGGCAACACGGCGACTGGTCACAGTCAAATCATGGCTGGCAATGCCCTGTGGGAGCGAGCTTGCTCGCGATGGCGTCGTTGAATACGCCAAAAGCATCGCGAGCAAGCTCGCTCCCACAGGATGACGTTTACGCTTGAAGACCGGTGATCAGATGAACAACCCCATCTTCCAGCATCATGACTCCCGCCACACCTGCCGCACTCAACCCCTGTCGATCCATCCGCGCCACATCCCGCAACTCCACCCGCACCCGCGTCAGTGCTACGCGCTGCCGGGATTTGAGGTTATCCACCCCGCCCAACGCGGCCATGACGCTCGGTGCCAGCAATGCTGAAGACGACCGTGCCACCTTCGGCTCATCCACCAGCAGATCCGGGGTCAATGCCTTCCAGAACGCACGTTGCATTTTCTCGAACATGTTCAGTTCTCCAACACCTGTGAAGTTTCGACCATCGCCTGTTGCTGCACGTACAGCGCCTCGCGAACCTGCTCGGCGCTCTCCAGTCCTAGCACCTGATGGGCGATGGCGTGGCAATCGCTGAGCTCGACCTCGCGAATCGCCGCCTTGATCGCTGGAATCAGCGGCACGCTGACCGACAGCTCATCCACCCCCAGCCCCAGCAACAGCGGCACCGCCAACGTCTCCGAGGCCAGCGCGCCACACACTCCGACCCACTTGCCATGGGCATGGGCGGCCTTCACGGTGCTGGCGATCAGGCGCAGCACCGACGGATGAAAACTGTCGGCCTGGCTGGCCAGACGCGGGTGGTCGCGGTCCATGGCCAAGGTGTATTGGGTCAGGTCGTTGGTGCCGATGGAGAAAAAATCCACCTCGGGCGCAAACAGGTCCGCCATCAGCGCCGCCGCCGGGACTTCGATCATGATGCCCAGTTTCGGCAGCTCCTTGAACCCGAGCGCCAGCGCCTCTTCTTCGAGCATCTGCCGCGCCAAGCGCAGCTCCGACAGCTGGCTGACCATCGGCAACATGATGTGCAGACGCGCCAGGCCGGCGCTGCTCAGAATCGCCCGAAACTGCTCGCGCAACAGCTGCGGACGCTCCAGGCACAAGCGAATTCCGCGCATGCCCAGAAACGGATTGGCCTCGCTGTCCATCGGCACGTAGGCCAAGGGTTTGTCGCCGCCGACATCCAGCGTACGGACCACCAGATTGCGCTGCGGGCCCAGTGCGCGGGCGATGGCGCTGTAGGTGCCGGCCTGTTCATCATGACTCGGCGCCAGACTGCGCTGCTGATACAAAAACTCCGAACGCAACAGGCCGACACCCTCGGCCCCGAGGCTCATGGCCTGCTCGGTTTCAGCCAGCGAAGCAACGTTGGCCGTGACTTCGAAGTGATGACCGTCGCGGGTGATGGCCGCCCTTGCAGCGTTTTCCAGCTCGTGTTGATGACGCAGGCTTTGCTGTTGACGCTTGGCGTGCAACTGCTCGATGGTCGACACCGCCGGATCCAGGTGCAATTCACCCTTGTCGGCATCGAGCAGCACTCGGGTGCCACTGGCCAGCGACAGCACTTGCAGCGGCAAGCCACACACGGCTGGCAAACCCAGGGCCCGGGCGAGTATCGCTACATGGCTGGTGGCACCTCCGCCTACGGTGGCGAAACCCAACACTTTGCCGGTGTCCAGGGCAGCGGTCTGCGACGGTGTCAGTTGTTCGGCAATCAGAATCGCTTGATCCGGCAACTCCCAGACACCGTCCGGCACCCCGAGAATCAGCTTGAGCACGCGCTGGCCGACATCCATCAGGTCCAACGCACGCTCGGCGAGCAACGTGCTGCCCAGCGTCTTGAACAGCGTAGCGGTGGCTTCAGTGGCGCTGTTCCAGGCAAACGCCGCGCTCTTGCCCTCGGCGATCAGGGCCTGGGCTTGCTCCAGCAGGCTCGGGTCTTCGAGTAATTCCTGATGCGCCTTGAAAATGTCCGACTGCACCTCGCCCGCCGCGTTGTCACGCAAGCGTTGCAGTGCCTGCGTCGCGTGGGTCAGCGCACGCTCCAGCGACTCGCGCTCCACGCGTTGATCCGCGGCAAACTCAGGTATCTCCAGAGTGCGCTCAGCCACTTGCACCACGTGCCCGAAGGCCGAACCCGCCGAAGCACAGACACCGCGCAGCAGCTTCGTCGACACGGCCTGCGCCTGAACCACTGGCGCTACCAGCGCAACCGGAGTCACAGCCTCACCGCAGCCATCCGCCAGCAATTGGGCCAGCGTGCTGATTGCCAATTCGGCATCTTCGCCCACCGCACTGACCTGCAGCGCATCGCCGTGCACCGTCTGCAACGCCATGATCGCCACCAGCGACTTGGCGTTGGCGCTGTCCTGTTGCTTGTGCAGGCAAATGCTTGCCGCAAAAGCTTTCGCCGCCTGCGCAAAGATCGCCGCCGGCCGTGCGTGCAGACCATTGGGGTTGGGCAGGTGGACCGGTTTGGAGAACAGCGCTTCGCCCTCCTCCGGCGTAGTGCTGGAACGTGGATCGCCAAGGCTCAGGCGCAACAGGGGCTGTGCGCAGGCCACCAGACCGTTGTCCGGTGTCAGCAGACTGAAGGGCTCGCCACTGACCACCAGCATCAAGGTCAACAGGCTGCGGGCATGCAGGGCGATATAGTCGGCATCGAACTCGATCAACGGCTGCCCGGCCTCGACACGCTGGCCCTGCTCGACCAATGCGCTGAATCCCTGGCCCGCGAGGTTCACCGTGTCCAGACCAATGTGCAGCAATACCTGAACGCCGCTGTCATCGGTGATGCTGATCGCATGACCAGTGTGTTGAAGGTTGCTGACCACACCGGCCAACGGCGCACACAGGATCTGCGAGGTCGGATCGATGCACAGACCGTCGCCGATCACGCGGCTGGCAAACACCGGATCCGGCACGTGATCAAGCGGCATCAGCACCCCGGACAGCGGCGCCAGCAATTGCAATGGTTGGGTTATGGTCATGACTTCACCTGCAGTTTTGTTCTTTATAAAGGCATTTCCCGTAGGAGCTGGCGCAGCCTGCGATCTTTTGATCTTCAGCGCCCCAAAAGATCGCAGCCTCCGGCAGCTCCTACCGGTATACATGCGGTGCAATTACTTCCACCAGTACTCGACCTGCAATCCGACGTTCGACCCATGCAGTGCCGTGCCGAACGCGCCGGTATCGGATAACGCCGAACCTTGCGCCAGTTCATTGGCCGCACGCTTGGCCGCTTCGTTCCAGCTAGCGTAGGTGTAATACAAACGCACCTCGGGACGCGCCCAGAAGTCCGGACCTTTTGGCGACCAGGTCGGGGCAAAGGTGAATTTGCTCAACTTGCGCGTGCCATCCGATGCCTGAACCTGATCGTGACCCAGTTCGGTGACCAGTTTGAATTGCTCGGTGATCGCGTAGGTTGGACGAATGCCGAGAGAAAGCCAGTTCTGGCCGTTACCGTCCGGGCGAATGTCCTTTTGATAGACCGCTTCGACCTGACCACCAAAACGCGGTGTCACTTGCCAGTCGAAGAACTCCACCAGACGATAGCTTTTGTTGTGGTCGTCCAGCCCCACATCGCCGGTGTAGCCCAACCCGGTGCCCGGCCCTTCGCCGTATTGCAGCGCCAGTTTGTTCTTGCCGCCAAGGAAGTTTTTCTGCACGTGCTGGGCGGTGATTGCCCAGCCTGCGTGCGCGTCGCGGCGGTCGGGTTTGTCGATGTAGCTCAGGCCAAACTCCAGCTCACCGCCAGGGTTGGTGTCGAAGCCTGAGACGTTGAAATCCTGCCGGGTGACGTAGTCCTTCTGGTACAGGTTGTCCTTGCGCGAAAACGCGTAGCTGTATTTCAGATCGCCGATCTTCACGTCCTCGATACCACCACCGGTGGCGCTCTGGTTCCAGTAGTAGAAATCGGAAATGTGGATGTCGTTTCGTTTGTAGTAACGCCGCCCGGCCCACAACGAACCGCCATTGAGGCTCGGCAGGTTCGACCACTGGGCGTACATCTGCGGCATCCGTACCGAACCGTTGTCACCCTGGAAGGTCAGGTTGCGGTCGTACTGGTTGTACAACGAGGCCATGCCGTCGACGCTGAGTACCGAACCGTCATCGAGGGTCAGCAGGTTCTGACGCAATTCCAGTTCCGCGTACTGTTCGCACTCGTTGCCCAGACGGTACTTCGACTCTGCGCCGGGCAGTTTGAAGCACGATTGCGAACCGCTGTTGACCGAGGTTCCGACGCCGCTACGCAAGTAACCGGCGAACTCCAGAGCGTGCGCCGAGAACGGCAATACCAGGCACACGCACGACGCTGCAAGGCTGCGATTTATTGTTGTTTTCAAGAGCCACCCCATTATTTTTTTATTGTCTTGAGTCTTTTTTCGGGCGAAACAATCCCCGTAGGAGCTGGCGCAGCCTGCTCCTACGAAAGGAAGAACGTGTTTTTTTAGTGGTCGGTCAGGTGCAGAACGAACGACTCATAAGGCCGCAGGAACAGCTGCTGATTGCGCACCTCACAATCCGGGTAGTTGCTGATCACCAGACGTTGCAACATGCAGTCGGTGATCACCCGTTCCGGCAGCTCGACTTCACACGCCGTGCCGTAGAAGTTATTCACCACCAGCAGACGCTCGCCTTGGCCTTCACGCAGGTAAATCCAGACCTGCGGGTGCGTGGGCAAGAGCTGGCGATACACGCCGTCCTGAATCAGCAGTTCGCTGCGGCGCAAGGCAATCAACTGGCGATAGTGGTGCAGTACCGAAGTCGTGTCGTCGAGTTGGTTTTCGACGTTGATCTGCGTGGCGTTGGCCGGCACGCCGATCCACGGCTCAGCACTGCTGAAACCCGCATTCGGTTGCGCATTCCAATGCATCGGGGTGCGACTGTTGTCGCGGGATTTCTGCATGATCGCGGCCATGCTCGACACCGCGGACTCGCCCGCCTCGCGCTTGAGGCGGTAGATGTTCAAGGTCTCGACATCGCGGTACTGCTCGATGCTCTCGAAGCCCGGATTGGTCATGCCCAACTCTTCACCCTGATAGATGAACGGTGTGCCCTGCAGAAAGTGCAGCGCGGTGCCGAGCATCTTCGCCGACACCACACGGTGTTCGCCGTCATCACCAAACCGCGACACCACGCGCGGCTGATCGTGGTTACACCAGAACAGCGCATTCCAGCCGCCACCGGCCTGCATCCCGGTCTGCCAGTCGGAAAGGATGCGCTTGAGCTCGAGGAAGTCGAAGTCGGCGCGAACCCACTTCTGCATGTTCGGGTAATCGACCTTCAGGTGATGAAAGTTGAAGGTCATCGACAGTTCTTTGGAGTCCGGCCGCGAATAGCGGATGCAGTGCTCAAGGCTAGTGGAAGACATCTCGCCGACATTGATCAGGTCATGGCCCTCGAACACTTCGCGGTGCATTTCCTGCAAGTACTCGTGCACGTTCGGGCCGTCGGTGTAGAAGCGCCGGCCGTCTGTGTTGTCCTCAGGGAAGTCCGCCGGTTTGGAGATCAGGTTGATCACGTCCAGACGGAAACCACCCACGCCCTTGTCACGCCAGAAGCGCATCAGCTTGAAGACTTCAGCACGGACCTGCGGGTTGTCCCAGTTCAGGTCGGCCTGGGTGTGGTCGAACAGGTGCAGGAAGTACTGACCGGTTTGCGCCTCGTACTCCCAGGCCGAACCGCCGAACTTGGACTCCCAGTTATTCGGCTGATCGCGCCAGATGTAAAAGTCACGGTACGGGTTGTCGAGGCTGCTGCGCGCTTGCTGAAACCAGGTGTGCTCGATGGAGGTGTGGTTGACCACGATATCGAGCATCAGCTTGATCCCACGCTTGCCGGCCTCAGCGATCAGCAACTCGCAGTCGGCCATGGTCCCGTAGCTCGGATCGATGGCGTAGTAGTCGCTGATGTCGTAGCCGTTATCGCGTTGCGGCGAGCGCAGGAACGGGGTGATCCACAGACAATCGACACCCAGCCATTGCAGGTAATCGAGCTTGGCCACCACCCCGAGCAGATCGCCCGTGGCGTTGCCGGCGTGGCTGTGAAAACTCTTCGGGTAGATCTGGTAGATCACCGAACGCTGCCAGTCTTGCATGGCGCAAATCCTTCAATTGGTTTTGTACTGGCCCTGAGGGCCTCATCGCGAGCAAGCTCGCTCCCACAGTTGATCGCATTCCAATGTGGGAGCGAGCTTGCTCGCGATAGCGATCTATCAAGCGACTCGGTACCCGGGCCGAACGATTTTCATGCTCAAGCCACAGGTCAGAACGAACGGTACGACCATGGCGATGACCATCCCGATCACGAACATCGGAATGAACTGCGGGATGATCGAGATGAAACCGGGCAAGCCACCGACACCGATCGCTGAGGCCTGAACCTTGTTCAGCGACAGGAACATGCAGCCCAGCGCCGAGCCGATCAGGGCTGCGTAGAACGGAAACTTGTAGCGCAGGTTGACGCCGAACATGGCCGGTTCGGTGATGCCGAAATAGGCGGAAATCGCCGAGGTCGAGGCCATGCTTTTATCCCGCGCGCTGCGGGTCATGTAGAACACTCCGAGCGCCGCGCTGCCCTGAGCGAGGTTGGACATAACGATCATCGGCCAGATGAACGTGCCGCCCTGCGTCGAGATCAACTGCAGGTCCACCGCAAGGAACATGTGGTGCATGCCGGTGATCACCAGCGGCGCATAGAGCAGCCCGAAAATCGCCCCGCCAACCATCGGCGCCAGCTCGAACAAGGTCACCACGCCTTCGGTGATCAGAATCCCCAGGTGACGGGTCACCGGGCCGATCACCGCCAGCGCCAGCACCCCGGTCACAACGATGGTGGTAATCGGCACCACCAGCAGTTGAATGGCGTTCGGCACTCGTGCCCGCAGCCATTTTTCAATGACGCTCATGACGTAAGCGGCCATCAGGATCGGCAGGATCTGACCCTGATAACCGACCTTCTCGATCTTGAACCAGCCGAAAATATCGAAGTACGGCAGGCTCTGGCCGTCCAGCCCGGCCACCGCTTTGCCGTAGTTCCAGGCGTTGAGCAGGTCCGGGTGAACCAGCATCAGGCCGAGCACGATGCCAAGGATTTCACTGCCGCCAAAACGCTTGGCTGCCGACCAGCCGACCAGCGCCGGAAGGAACACGAACGAGGTGTTGGCCATCAGGTTGATCAGGCTCCAGACACCGTCCAGCGTCGGATAGGCCTCAAGCAAGGTCTTGCCGGCAATGAACATGCCTTTGGCGCCGATCAGGTTGTTCACGCCCATCAGCAGACCGGCAATGATCAGTGCCGGGAGAATCGGCATGAACACATCGGAGAACACCCGCACCAGCCGCTGTATCGCGTTGGTCTTGTCGGCACCCTTCTGTTTCACGTCGGCGATGGTCGACGCGGCGAGACCGGTCTGCTCGCGCAGTGCGGCGTAGACCTTCTCGACCTCGCCGGGACCGATGACCACCTGAAACAGGCCGCCGGTGAAAAACGAACCTTTGACCAGGTCGATCTGATTCAGCGTCGCGCTGTCGACCAGGCGTGGGTCTTTGAGGGCCAGGCGCAGACGCGTGACGCAATGTGCGGCCTGTTCAAGGTTGTCAGCACCACCGAGGCTCTGAAGCAGCTCGCTGGCGATAGTCGCGTAATCGTGGCTCATGCTTTTTCATCCACTGTGTTTTTTTGTTGTTGGCAGCATGCCGAAGCGAAAAGTACTCGTCTGTACGAGTTATTGCAACAACTCGTACAGACGAGTTTGAATTTGTTTAATGAGCAGCCGACCAGCGGCCATATTTCCGACAGCCACGACCACCCCACCATCAGCGCAATAGACAAACCCTCACGCGTTCCCTAAGGTTCCTGCCTTGTGCACAACGCAGCCATTCCCATGAGTAAATACAACCAGATCTACAGCGATCTGCTTGCCAGCATCACGACCGAACGTCTGGAACGCGGCGCTCGGCTGCCTTCCGAAACCGAATTGATGGACAGCTACCAGGCCAGTCGCGGCACCGTGCGCAAGGCTATCGAACTGCTTCAGGAACGCGGCTTCGCCCAGAAAGTCCACGGCAAAGGCACCTTCGTGCTGTCTACCAACCCGATCGAGTTCCAGCTCGGCGGCATCGTCAGTTTTCAGGAAACCTACCCAAGGCTGGGCAACGACGTCAGCACCGAGGTGGTGGAGTTCGAGCAGATTCCCCTGCAAGGCGCGCTGCTCGAACACCTGAAAGCCGAAGAAGGCAGCCTGATCACGCGGATCAAACGCGTGCGTCGAATCGATGGAAAAAGGGTGATTCTGGACATCAACCACTTTGTCGCCGAGCTGATTCCAGGGCTCAATCGCGAGATCGCCGAACACTCGATCTACGCCTTCATCGAGCAGACCCTGCAACTGCAAATCGCCTACGCCCAACGCACCATCGAAGCGGTGCCGCGCAGCAAGGATGACCAACAGCACCTGGACCTCGACGGCCAGAGCCACGTGATCGTGGTCAGCAACCAGACCTTTTTGCAGGACGGCCGCCAGTTCGAGTACACCGAGTCGCGGCATACCCTGGACAAGTTCTATTTTTCGGACGTGGCACGGCGCTGAACCCTACCCCGGCACTCTCCATGTCCTGCTTCATCTGTCAGCCGTTGCACGCAGCCCGCTACCCTGCGTCTTACAGATAGAACCGATAGCCCTTGAGATAGTGAGCGGCCCTCAACCGCCTCTCAAGGAGCGCATCATGGAAGATACCGCAGACATCACCCAGCCCAATGCCGTCGA
Organism: Pseudomonas sp. GW822-FHT06B12; assembly: GCF_058799675.1. Lineage (NCBI taxonomy): Bacteria > Pseudomonadati > Pseudomonadota > Gammaproteobacteria > Pseudomonadales > Pseudomonadaceae > Pseudomonas > Pseudomonas sp. GW822-FHT06B12. The sequence goes on along the minus strand of NZ_JBXALR010000006.1, from coordinate 249,636 downwards.
TGCATTGGCACTCAAGTCACTGATCCCTGATCTGGTTGCCGATTGCCCCGACATGTACGCCATGGCGTACCAGGTCGCCAAAGATATTCTCGTCCGACACCACATCACCGATATCGAGCCCGACAAGGTCTACTGGCACCGTTTTCGCGCCGCTCAAAGCAGCTCGAAGACCTTTACCGGTTGGCAGCACGTCTTTGAAAAGCCCAGGGAGTCGATGACCTTCCCGCAACTGGTCATGCAGCGTTTCAGTGTCCATGACCAGGACAACGCTGACCTGCTGGACGCTGACAGCGGCTTCTATCGCGTCGGTGCGGATGCCGAAAACTACGATGAAACCAACGAAGTCCGCCTGCACTCCAGGGATGCACTGAAAGCCTTCTGGGACATCAACTTCAGTGACCGCTACAAGACGGCCATCGCGACGTTCTGGGAAAAACACAGCGCCAACTTCCGCGCGCTGGCCAAGTGCACCTTTATCGCCAAAGCCATTGAAGACTATGAGAAGGGACACCTGACCCGCGAACACTTCACCACAGTGCTCAGGGCCACAGTCGGTGATGTAAGCAGGCCACTCACCCGGCAAATGCTGATGGACGAAGCGCCAACGGGCAGCGGTTTATCGATTCGCAAGTTTTGTATTGATGAGTTCGTGTCGACGGACATTTTCAGCATCACTGACGACAGCGACCTGAACATTCTCTACGTTCCAGGCGAACCTAGAGGTTTCCATTGCTTCAGCAAGGTCGAAGAACTGCACGAATGGCTGGTCGATGAGGTCAAGGACGCCGAAGGCCGTGAACGCATGCTCATGCACTTCAAACAGGAAGAGCGCGACATTGTTCAGGAAAAGCCCACTTCGCTGGGGCACAAGCTTGCCAATTTCACCGGCATTGGCCTGATCGTTCATTTCCTGGAGAACACGGAGTATGAAAATGTCGGCCTCACCCACACATACGACGTTTTACCTGGCGATGACACTGCCGCCGATCATCGTCTGCTCCACTACCGTGGTGAAATAATTAGCGGGGATGCGTTCACCCATTTGAGCCAGTCCACCCATGAGCGCATGCTCAGCGATGCCAACTACCTGCTGCACTCCAACGGCGAGATCAGGAAAAAGCTGTGGATTGGCTATCTCAATGCCTTCAGCCACACCTTCGGGCCGATGGCCGCCCTGGCATGGCCGGCAGCGCTGGTCGTTATCGGCGCCGGCATCGCCAATGTCGCACTGCATATCGACCAGGCCATCAACGGCACCACCCCGGCTGAACGCAAGGCCGCAGTGACTGGCGCCATTCTTGGCAGCGTGGATGTGTTGTTCAACTTGCCGTTTCTACGAGGTGCGGCCGAATTGGCTGAGGCGCTGGAGGTTGAAGAGGTCCTCACACCCGAGGAAGAGCTGAACGCAGAAGTTGAAGCCGGCACCGCGCCATCACCGGGCATCGAAGCCGTTGCTCCCGGCCCGACCGACGCCGACATCCTGGCCCCGTTTGAAACCAACGAGATTCTCGATGGTTATTCTCCGGTCAGCGACGAAGGCAAGTTCCAGGGCATTTATCAGCCTGAAACAGGGGGCAATTACATCGCCATCGATGACCGCTTTTACCTGGTTCGCTACAGCAATGAACTGAAGACCTGGACCCTCATCGACCCGGTCAATCCCCACTCCTTTTACCGCAACATCCCGGTGCGCCTGAATGAAGCAGGGGAATGGCTGCCCGTCACACGCCCCGGCCTGGTCGGTGGTGGCAAATTTGCCGAGCTATTTGCCAGCGCCGAGCCTCCATTCCCCGATTTCGATGCACCGGCGACCCCCTATGATGTTCCCCAGGAAATGAAACCAGCGCTCAAACAGGCAGCCGAAGGCAATGCACTGAAATGGGATTTGAAAGACGGCTTTGTGGATACGAACAACCCGGACAATGAGTTCGAGTCCTTCAAAAAATTACGCCGAAAGCTGCACGACGACGCCGTCGCCTACTATTCAGACATCCACCTGCCAGCCAGGCCGGAAATTCCATCGTTCAACCCGACAGCCAAGTTCAAGGACGTCATCAAGACCCTGTTCAAGCGATCAACTGGCCTGGTAATTGGCGAGAGTCATTCCAGCGTCGGCAGCAAACAGTTTCTGATCGAAAACATGAAAGTACTGCGTCAGCAGAAGGTCAAAACCCTGTACATGGAACATCTGCTGACAGATTTCCATCAGGCTGATCTGGACGTGTTCAATAGAACGGGCGTGATGTCCGAGGATCTGGAACGCTACCTCAAGAACCTTGATGCTGGCCACGGGACTGATCCCAGTGGTCAATTCACCTTTGAGCAAGTGGTCAGGACCGCACAAAAAAACCGCATCCGCGTTCAGGCCATCGACTCCATGGCCAGCTATCGCAGCACCGGTATCGAGGGGGCGGATACCGGCTTTCGACAGAAGATGATGAACTACTTCGCCCACCAGGTGATCGGCGCCGATCAGACCGCACGGGGTGCCCATCGATGGGTGGCATTGATGGGTAACAGCCACGCCAATACCTTCGCTGGCGTAGCAGGCGTCAGCGAACTCGAAGGCAGCATAGGGCTGCGCATCGAAAGTGTCGGGCCGGATGAGTTCGCCGGCATCAAGGCAGATCCGGGCGTCTCGGACGAAGCTCGACCCGGTCAGGCCGCTGGCTTTGCAAAAAATGATTTGCTGCTGCAAATCAAGACACCGCAAAGCGTGATCCTTGCGCGAAAGCTAGAGGAACACCTGCCCGACGCCGGGATGTTCACCCTCGGCAACAGCGACGGTAAAGCCACGCTGATTCACCGTAGCAGTTCCACCACCAGCGCCAACGGCGCCATCACCAAGGGCAAACTCGTTCGCACCGAACTCCTCCGGGATGGCCACGGGGTCTACATCCTGCGAGAGTCCTGGCCGTGGATCAGCAACCAGCGCTTTAACACCGTCGCAGACTTGACTCACCGGCTCGAGTCCCACGGAATGACCGCCGTCCGTGAGCGAATCGTCTAAAACGCAAAAAGGCCGTGTGAACACGGTTCACACGGCCTTTTCAGTTACCTGCGATCAAGCCATCAAGGCTTGCGCGGGATCACTCCCACTCAATGGTCGCTGGCGGCTTGCTCGACACGTCGTAGGTGACGCGGGAGATGCCTTCGATTTCATTGATGATGCGGCCGCTGACGGTTTCCAGCAGTTCATAAGGCAGGTGCGCCCAACGCGCAGTCATGAAGTCGATGGTTTCTACCGCACGCAATGCGACAACCCAGGCGTAACGACGGCCGTCACCGACCACGCCTACCGATTTCACTGGCTGGAACACCACGAACGCCTGGCTGACCTTGTGATACCAGTCGGCTTTGCGCAGTTCTTCGATGAAGATGTGGTCGGCGCGACGCAGCAGGTCGGCGTATTCCTTCTTCACTTCACCAAGGATCCGCACACCCAGGCCCGGGCCCGGGAACGGGTGACGGTAGACCATGTCGTACGGCAGGCCGAGTTCCAGGCCCAGACGACGGACTTCGTCCTTGAACAGCTCGCGCAGGGGTTCAACCAGCTTGAGGTTCATTTCTTCCGGCAGGCCACCCACGTTGTGGTGCGACTTGATCACGTGAGCCTTGCCGCTTTTGGCGCCAGCCGACTCGATCACGTCCGGGTAGATGGTGCCCTGGGCCAGGTACTTGATGTTGTCCAGTTTGTTGGACTGGGCATCGAACACGTCGATAAACGTACGGCCGATGATCTTGCGCTTCTTCTCTGGATCGGACTCGCCGGCCAGGTTGTTCAGGAACTGCTCTTCGGCGTTGGCGCGGATCACCTTGACGCCCATGTTCTCGGCGAACATGGCCATCACCTGCTCGCCTTCGTGCAGACGCAGCAGACCGTTGTCGACGAAGACGCAGGTCAGCTGGTCGCCAATGGCCTTGTGCAGCAGCGCGGCAACCACCGAGGAGTCCACACCGCCGGACAGGCCGAGCAGGACGTTGTCGGTGCCGACCTGAGCGCGTACCTGAGCGATCGCGTCTTCAGCAATCTTCGAAGGCGTCCACAGGGCTTCGCAGCCGCAGATGTCGAGGATGAAGCGCGAGAGGATGCGACCACCCTGCTTGGTGTGGGTCACTTCCGGGTGGAACTGCACGCCGTAGTAGCCGCGAGCATCGTCGAACATGCCGGCAATCGGGCAGCTCGGAGTACTGGCCAGGATGTGGAAATCCTGCGGCATTTTGGTGACCTTGTCACCGTGGCTCATCCATACATCGAGGCCGAACAGGCCATCAGCGTCGATATGGTCTTCGATGCCGTCCAGCAGACGGCTCTTGCCGACGACGTCGACACGGGCGTAACCGAACTCACGCAGTTCGGAGCCTTCAACCTTGCCACCCATCTGCTCGGCCATGGTCTGCATGCCGTAGCAGATGCCGAAAACCGGTACGCCGAGGTCCCAGACCGCTTGCGGGGCGCGTGGGCTGTCGGCTTCGTGCACGGACTCCGGGCCGCCGGCGAGGATGATCCCTTTCGGTGCGAATTCGCGAATCGCTTCGTCGTCCATGTCGAACGGATGCAGTTCGCAGTAAACACCAATTTCACGCACGCGGCGGGCGATCAGTTGGGTGTACTGGGAACCGAAGTCGAGGATCAGGATGCGGTGAGCGTGAATGTCGAGGGCCATGACTCATTCTCGTCTAGTGAATCAGAAACAACTCGGGGCTGATTAGAACAGCCCCGGTTACTTAACTTTTTGCTGGAAGCATCAACCTACGCGGTAGTTTGGCGCTTCTTTGGTGATCTGCACGTCGTGGACGTGAGATTCCGCCATGCCCGCGCCGGTAATGCGCACGAACTCTGGCTTGGTACGCATTTCTTCGATATCGGCGCTACCGGTGTAGCCCATGGAAGAACGCAGGCCGCCCATCAGTTGATGGATGATCGCACTCAGGCTGCCCTTGTACGGAACACGCCCTTCGATGCCTTCCGGAACCAGTTTCTCGGCACCTGCCGAGGAGTCCTGGAAGTAACGATCGGAAGAGCCTTGCGCCTGGGACATGGCGCCCAGCGAACCCATGCCACGGTAAGCCTTGTACGAACGGCCCTGGAACAGTTCGATCTCGCCTGGCGCTTCTTCAGTACCGGCGAACATCGAGCCCATCATCACGCAGGAAGCACCGGCAACGATGGCCTTGGACAGGTCACCGGAGAAACGGATGCCGCCGTCGGCGATCAACGGAACGCCAGTGCCTTCAAGGGCAGCGGCGACGTTGGCGATGGCGCTGATTTGCGGCACGCCGACACCGGCAACGATACGGGTGGTGCAGATCGAGCCAGGGCCGATACCGACCTTGACCGCGTCCGCACCCGCTTCGGCCAGCGCCTTGGCAGCAGCGCCGGTGGCGATGTTGCCGCCGATCACCTGGACTTCAGGGAAGTTCTGTTTGACCCAGCGAACGCGGTCGATCACACCTTTGGAGTGACCATGGGCAGTGTCGACCACCACCACGTCAACGCCGGCAGCAACCAGTGCCGCGACGCGATCGCCGGTGTCTTTACCGGTACCGACCGCAGCGCCAACGCGCAGACGACCCTGATCGTCCTTGCTGGCCAGTGGGTAGGCCTTGGCTTTTTCGATGTCTTTGACGGTCATCATGCCTTTGAGGGCAAACTTGCCGTCGACGATCAGGACTTTTTCCAGACGGTGCTTGTGCAGCAGCTCGCGGACTTCGTTCTTGTTGGCGCCTTCACGGACGGTCACCAGACGCTCTTTGGGCGTCATGACTTCACGAACGGTGGCATCCAGACGGGTTTCGAAGCGCACGTCACGGGAGGTGACGATGCCGACCAGGTCGCCATCGTGCAGTACCGGAACGCCGGAGATGTTGTGCATGCGGGTCAGTTCGAACAGATCACGAACCGTGGCATCCGCCTCGATGGTGATCGGGTCCTTGACCACGCCGGCTTCGAACTTCTTGACCTTGCGCACTTCGGCAGCTTGCTGCTCGATGGTCATGTTCTTGTGGATGATGCCGATGCCGCCTTCCTGAGCCATGGCAATGGCCAGACGGGCTTCAGTGACGGTGTCCATGGCAGCGGAAACCAGTGGAATATTCAGCTCGATGCCACGGGTAAGGCGGGTTTTGAGACTGACTTCGTTAGGAAGCACCTCGGAATAACCGGGCACTAAAAGAATGTCGTCGAAGGTCAGAGCTTCTTGGCTGATACGCAGCATCGCGGGGGCTCCCGAGCGGGAAAATGGAAGCGCGCCATTATACTCAGACACCCCCACCGGCTCAATGCAAAACTCTGTCTATTATTGGTATTACTGATATACGGGAATTATCGCTCCCGTAGGAGCTGCCGCAGGCTGCGATCTTTTGGCCTCTGCGAGGGCACTGAAGATCAAAAGATCGCAGCCTTCGGCAGCTCCTACAATGTGTCCAGCGTTTATAGTTCTACTTTCACCCAACTTACCGGCAGGTCCAGCCATTCGGCGAATTCGTCGATGAAGCTCTGCTTGAACCCGGCTTCAGCCCAGTTATTGAAGATAAACCCCAGGTTCGAAAACCCGCACTCCTGCAGGAACAGAAAGCCATTGATGTCATCTTCATGCCCGCATTCAGGGCAGATGAAGTTGTCGGTGCGCCCCGGCATCCAGTCTTCGAGGCTTTCGAACAGAGCTTCGCCAATCTCTTTACGGCATTCCGCACAACCGGCCTCTTCGAGAAACCCTTTGGCCGGTGTATAGATGCAGCGCTTGGTGATGATTTCCAGCCCATTGATCGGCTCGCCAAACGGCAGCGCTTCGGGATGCAACACCACCGCCCGCGCGCCAGGCGCAATAGCGTGGGCCATACGATTGCCAGTACGACCGCAGGTGGTGAGTTGTTCTTCAATGATGTTCTTGCGCACCAGCCACCGCACAATCGCCCGCGCCCGAGGCTCATGCACCGGCAGTGTGGAGATTTTCGGGACGATAATACTTTGCGAATTCATGGGTGCAGCCTACTGCGTCAAATGGATGTTCTGCGGCGTACCGAATGACGCCTTCGCGAGCAAGCTCGCTCCCACAGGTGATCTCTGGTGGTCACACAATTATGTATCCACAGGAGATCCAGTGTGGGAGCGAGCTTGCTCGCGAAGGCGATAGAGCGGCCGGCAGCTTAATCCCTGACGAAATCCCGTCAAGTACTGATATAGCGCCCGATCAAGGCAATGCCGCTGGCCAGCACCAGCCAGGTTACCAGCCGCACAAAGGCCTCGCGGGACATCTTCATGGTCAACCGTCGACCGATCCACAGCCCCAGCGCCATTGCCGGCAACAAACACACCGCCAGTACCAACAAGGGTAGCTCGGCATAAACGCCGGCGAGCGTGAACAGGCTCAAACGCACCACCGTGCTGCAACTGATCAGCGCACTTTGGGTCGCTCGGGCCGCGTCCTTGGGTAAGCGACTGTTCAGATAAATCGCATATAAAAAGCCGCCACTGCCGAACAGCGCCCCGAACATTCCGCCCACCGTCCCCATCGGAATAGCCCACGCGGCAGCCAACTGCGCAGGTCGGACTTTTACCCACAGGCTGTAAATCGCATAAGCGCTGATAAACAGCCCCATTAATAACAGCAACAGATCGGATTTGAGGTTCAGCAGAAAAATCACCCCCAACGTGCAACCCACCGCCATACACGGCAGCAACCGCAACAATTCGGGTTTGGCGACATCGCGTCGCGACGGCAGCAGATTGCCGAATGCCGCGACGAAATCCAGCAGCACCAACAAGGGCACGATTTTCGACAGTGGCATGAACAGAATCAGGATGGGACCTGCCACCAGCGCCGTACCAAACCCGGCGATGCCAAAAACGATATAGGCCAGGCTGATGCCCAGCCCGATCACCAGCCAGTCCGTGGGGCCAAAGGCCCATTGACTCAATAATTCCAGCAATGCAACTTCCTTTTTATCACTGTGATGGTTTTAGCCTGCAGCCCCTTGTGGGAGCGAGCTTGCTCGCGATTGAGGTGTGACATTCAATAATAGTGTTGGATGTTAAACCGTAATCGCGAGCAAGCTCGCTCCCACACAAGCCCGCACAGAGTTCACTTCAGCAAGAAGGTAATCGGCCATGGAGATTGAGCGTCGAATGCCATTAAACTGCGCCCCATGATTAAAGATCCCTTTGCAAGACTCGGCCTGGACCGAGAGGTCCTGACGGTCAGCCAGCTCAACGGCCGCGCGCGGGTGTTGCTCGAAGACGTGTTCAGCAACATATGGGTCGAAGGCGAAATCTCCAACCTCGCCCGCCCAGCGTCCGGCCACATTTATTTCACCCTCAAGGACAGCGGCGCCCAGGTGCGTTGCGCACTCTTCCGGCAGAACGCTGCGCGGGTCCGTCAGGCGCTGAAGGATGGCCTGGCCGTCAAGGTCCGGGGCAAGGTTTCGCTGTTCGAGGGGCGTGGCGACTATCAACTGATACTCGACACCGTGGAGCCTGCCGGTGACGGTGCGCTGCGCCTGGCGTTCGATGCGCTGAAGGAAAAACTCAGCGCCGAAGGCCTGTTCAGTGCCGAACGCAAAGTACCGCTGCCGGCACACCCGCAACGCATCGGCATCATCAGTTCACCAACCGGCGCAGTGATTCGCGACATCATCAGCGTATTCCGCCGCCGTGCGCCGCAAGTGGTGCTGACCCTGATCCCCACCGCCGTGCAAGGCCGCGAAGCCACCGCGCAGATTGTCCGCGCACTGAAGCTGGCCGACGCCCGCGGTTTCGACGCGCTGATCCTCGCGCGTGGCGGCGGCTCGCTGGAAGACCTCTGGTGCTTCAACGAAGAAGCCGTGGCCCGTGCGGTGGATGCTTGCGTCACCCCGATTGTCAGCGCCGTCGGCCATGAAACCGATGTATCGATCAGTGACTTCGTGGCCGACGTCCGTGCACCGACGCCTTCCGCCGCAGCTGAACTGCTGGCGCCGGATTCCAGCGACCTGGTGCGTCGGGTCGAAAGCCTGCATCGACGGCTGGTGATGCGTATCCGCGACCGCTTGATGCGTGATCGCCTGCGCCTGGAAGGCATATCGCGTCGCTTGCGCCACCCCGGCGAACGCCTGCGTCAGCAAGCGCAACGTCTCGACGACCTGGACATGCGCCTGCGCCGGGCCTTCGAACGCAACCTCAATACCCGTCGCGAACGGCTGATTCGCCTGGAAACCCGCCTCGCCGGGCAACATCCGGGACGGCAATTGGCGCTGCTTCGCCAGCGCCTCGACAGCCTCGCCGAGCGCCTGCCGCGCTCAATGCGCGAAGGCCTGAAGGCCCGTCGCCTGCAACTGCAAACACAGATGCAAACCCTGCATGTGGTCAGCCCGTTGGCGACGCTGGGCCGTGGTTACAGCATTTTGCTCGATGAGCGCGGCAACGCGATCCGCAGCGCCGCGCAGACCCAGAACGGCCAACGCCTGAAAGCCAAACTTGGCGAAGGCGAATTGCAGGTCCGGGTCGAAGACAACCATCTGACACCTGTCACCCTTTCTTTACTGGATTGATCCATGCCGCGTTTTCTTGCACCGTTGTTGTTGCTTTGCCTGACCTTCAACGCCCACGCCGACAGCTACATCACGCGCCTGCTGAACAAACCGGTGCCCGGTGGCGTGGCGGTGGTCGATCTGGGCACTTCGGCTCAGGCGCCCAAGGCCAGCTACCAAGGCAAACCGGTGCTGGTGGTCAAGGAACAGAACAACTGGCTGGCGATTGTCGGCGTACCCCTGACCGTCAAACCCGGCAGCCAGGCACTCAGCGCGGGCGGTCGTAACCTGACGTTCATGGTCGGCAACAAGAAGTACCCGGAACAGCACATCACCCTGAAGAACCAGCGTCAGGTCAATCCGAACCCGGACGACCTGAAACGCATCGATGCCGAACTGGACGAACAGATTCGCGCCTATCGCAGCTTCAGCCCGGTAACGCCCAGCAATCTGCTACTGGACAAACCAGTCAATGGTCCGCTGTCGAGCAAGTTCGGTGTGCGCCGGTTCTTCAATGGCGAAGAGCGCAATCCCCACGCCGGGCTGGACTTCGCGGTGCCGGCCGGTACGCCGATCAAGACCCCGGCGGCCGGCAAGGTGATACTGATCGGCAACTACTTCTTTAACGGCAACACGGTATTCGTCGACCACGGCCAGGGCTTTATCAGCATGTTCTGCCACATGTCGAAAATCGACGTGAAAGTCGGCCAGCAACTGGCGCGCGGCGGCGTGGTCGGCAAAGTCGGCTCCACCGGTCGAGCCACCGGGCCGCACATGCACTGGAACGTCAGCCTCAATGACGCCCGAGTGGACCCGGCGATTTTCATCGGCGCTTTTCAACCCTGAATCCTGGATAAGGCCACTGGCCTCATCGCGAGCAGGCTCGCTCCCACAGTGGATTTGGGGTGTTCACCAAATCTGTGGTTACACCGATACCCCGTGGGAGCGAGCCTGCTCGCGATGACAATTTCACAGGCACCGAAGAACTCCCCGCCCCCTGAAATCTCCCACAGTGGATTTGGGGTGCTCACCAAATCTGTGGTCACACCGATACCCCGTGGGAGCGAGCCTGCTCGCGATGACAATTTCACAGGCACCGAAGAACTTTCCGCCGCCTGAAATATTCAATTGCGCTTAGCCCTACCCTCGCGCAAACAACACAACAATCGCAGCCATACACAGCAATAAAATCTCGCCAAAAAACCATTTTCGAGTATTCCTCTCAAAGTTTTTCGACTGCTTGCCATCTTTCACCCTCGCGGTTAGGGTTGAAGACATGAAAACCTCTCACACCCTCATTCAGCTCCGCCAGCACCGCAGTCTGTGCCTTGTCAGCGCACGACTGCCGGGCTGAATCGCGGTGCCTCGTCTTACGTTTTATCCAACGCTTTTTTGACCCACCGGCAGGCCGCCTTTTTTCGGCCCACACAATAAGGATTTCCCGATGAGCATGCTCAAAGACCCGTCTTCGAAATACCGCGCTTTCCCGACTATCGACATTCCGGATCGCACCTGGCCGTCGAAGACCATCACTGCCGCGCCGATCTGGTGCAGCTCCGACTTGCGCGACGGTAACCAGTCGCTGATCGAGCCAATGGACGCAGTGAAAAAGCTGCGCTTCTGGAAAACCCTGGTCGCCGTCGGCGTGAAAGAAATCGAAGCCTCCTTCCCGGCCGCTTCGCAAACCGACTTCGACTTCGTGCGTACCCTGATCGAAGGCGGCCACATCCCGGACGACACCACCATTCAGGTGCTGACCCAGGGCCGTGAAGACCTGATCGAGCGGACTTTCGAATCTCTGCGCGGTGCGAAAAAAGCCATCGTTCACCTCTACAACGCGACCTCCCCTTCCTTCCGCCGGATTGTCTTCAATCAGGACAAGGACGGGATCAAGGCCATCGCCGTGAACGCCGCCAAGCTGTTCGTCAAATATGCCGCCCAGCAACCAAACACCGAGTGGACCTTCGAATACTCGCCAGAGACCTTCAGCGCCACTGAGCTGGAATTCGCCAAGGAAGTCTGCGACGCCGTGATCGAGGTCTGGAACCCGACGCCTGCGCACAAGGTCATCCTCAACCTGCCGGCTACCGTCGAATGCGCCACACCGAACATCTACGCTGACCAGATCGAGTGGTTCGGCCGTCACATCAATCGTCGTGACAGCGTGATCATCAGCCTGCACACCCACAACGACCGTGGCACTGGCGTTGCGGCCACCGAACTGGGCCTGATGGCCGGCGCCGACCGTGTCGAAGGCTGCCTGTTCGGTAACGGCGAGCGTACCGGTAACGTCGACCTCGTCACCGTGGCCTTGAACCTCTACACCCAGGGCGTTGATCCTGAGCTGGACTTCTCCGACATCGACGGCGTGCGCAAAGTCGTTGAAGAGTGCAACCAGATTCCGGTGCACCCACGTCACCCATACGTCGGTGACCTGGTTCACACCGCGTTCTCCGGCTCGCACCAGGACGCTATCCGCAAGGGCTTCGCCCAGCAGAAACCGGACGCGCTGTGGGAAGTGCCGTACTTGCCGATCGACCCGGCCGACATCGGTCGCAGCTACGAGGCGGTGATTCGCGTCAACAGCCAGTCGGGCAAGGGCGGTATCGCCTACCTCCTGGAACAGGAATACGGCATCAACTTGCCACGCCGCATGCAGATCGAGTTCAGCCAGGTCGTACAACGCGAAACCGATCGCCTGGGTCTTGAGATGACCGCCCAGCAAATCCATGCTCTGCTTCACAGCGAGTACTTGCAGGCCAACACGCCGTACGCGCTGGTCAGCCATCGCTTGCAGGAAGAGAACGGTCACAGTGCCGTCGAAGTGGAAGTCTCCAGCAAAGGCCAAGGCGAAACCAACCTGCACTGGCGTGGCAAGGGCAACGGCGCCCTGGAAGCACTGGTGGCGGGTCTGCCGATCCCGGTGGAAATCATGGACTACAACGAACACGCGATCGGCGCAGGCACCAATGCCAAGGCTGCGGCCTACATTGAACTGCGCGTGAACGGCGAGCGTGCGGTGCATGGTGTGGGCATCGATGAAAACATCACCACGGCCAGCTTCAAGGCCCTGTTCAGCGCGCTGAACCGCTCCCTGAGCCAGCCGGAAGCGAAAGCGGCGTAACCCGCCAGCTGAAACGCAAAAGGCCCCGAGGTGAAAACCTCGGGGCCTTTTTTATCTTCAGGTTTTCGTTGCCTGTCAGGCCCTCATCGCGAGCAAGCTCGCTCCCACAGGGTTATGTGCTGATTGTTGGACCTGTACAAATCCAATGTGGGAGCGAGCTTGCTCGCGATGACGGACTGTCAGCCAGCGGATATCTCAGGTCAGCTCAAAGGTATCGGCATCCAGATTCGCCGGGAACCGCGTGCGATAAGCCGCCAACTCCGCAGCGCTCAGAACGACCTGAAACACTCCATCGGCCTCACCGGCACTGAGCAGCGTCTCGCCCTGGAAATCCAGCACCTGACTATCACCGGTATAGGCAAAGCCCTTACCGTCGGTACCAATCCGGTTCACCGCTGCGACATAGCAGAGGTTCTCGATGGCCCGCGCCGGCAGCAAACGGTTCCAGTGCTGACGACGGGCACCCGGCCAGTTGGCGGTGTACAGCAGCAAATCGGTGTCTTGCGCATCGCGGCTCCACACCGGGAAGCGCAGGTCGTAGCAAATCAGTGGACGCACCCGCCAGCCCTTGAGCTCGAACTGCACCTGATGCTCGCCCGGAGTGAAATGGTTGTGCTCGCCGGCCATGCGAAACAGATGACGCTTGTCGTAATGCAAGACCTCACCGTCCGGCCGCGCCCACAACAGCCGATTGCGATGGCTGCCGTCGGCGGCCTGGACAATCACGCTGCCGGTAATCACCGCATCAAGCCTGGCGGCCTGCACTCGCAGCCATTTGCTGGTCGGGCCGTTCTCCCCTTCGGCGAGGGTCTGCGACTCCATGGAGAAGCCGGTGGTGAACATCTCCGGCAGGATGATCAGGTCGGCGCCCCGCGCCTGCTCCAGCAACTGCTCGAAATGCTCGAAGTTGGCCTGACGGTCATGCCAGGCCAACGTGGTCTGGATTAGCGCAACGTTCAGATTGGGCAAGGCTGTCAGATCGCGCATAGTTTTTCCGCTGCCTGACGCAGCGTCTCCTCACGCTTGGCAAAACACAGGCGTACCAGACGCTGCTCCTGCAGCGGGTGCTGGTAGAACACCGAAATCGGGATCGCCGCCACGCCGTGTTCACGAGTCATCCACTTGGCCATGTCGACATCGTTCAGGTCGGGACGAATCTGCGAATAGTCGACCAACTGGAAATAGGTCCCGGTGACCTTGGTAAAACTGAACCTCGAAGGCGCCAGCAAATCACAGAACAGATCACGCTTGGCCTGATAGAAACCCGGCAACTCTTCGACATGCTCCGGATGCTCGGCCATGAAGTCGGCCAGCGCGTACTGCAACGGGGTCACGCCGCAGAAACTGACGTATTGATGCACCTTGCGCAGTTCTTCCGTCAGCGCCGGTGGCGCGACCACGTAGCCGGTCTTCCAGCCAGTGACGTGGTAAGTCTTGCCAAACGAGCTGACCACAAAAGCACGCTGATACAGCTCTTCATGGGCCAATACGCTGACATGCGGCACGCCATCGAACACCAGGTGTTCATACACCTCGTCACTGATCACATAGATATCGCGGTCGCGGATCAATGCGGCCAACTGGTCCAGCTCGGCGCGCGAGATCAGCGCACCACTCGGGTTATGCGGCGAGTTGAGGATGATCATTCGTGTCCGCGGGCTCAGCGCTTCGCCGAGTTTCTGGAAGTCGATGGCGAAATCCTTCCCCCCCAATGGCACATGCACGCAACGACCGCCGGCCAGCGCCACCGAGGGCTCATAACTGTCGTAGGCCGGATCGAAGACGATCACTTCGTCACCGCTGTGGATAACCGTTTGAATGGCACAGAAAATCGCCTGGGTCGCGCCGGGGGTGATGGTCACCTCGGTATCGGCATTGACGTTTACGCCATAACTGCGGGCGATCTTCGCCGCCACCTGCTGGCGTAGCGCCGGCAGGCCGGTCATCGGTGAATACTGGTTATGGCCATTGGCGATGTGCCGACCGACCGCATCGCACAAGGCTTGCGGAGCATCGAAATCGGGGAACCCCTGAGACAGGTTGATCGCGCCGGTCTGTGCCGCGAGCTGAGACATTTGGGTGAAGATAGTGATGCCGACATTCGGCAGCTTGCTGGTGATCATCGGTGGGCCCCTGCAGGTGAGCTACAAGTTTCAAGCGACAAGCTGCAAGCGGTCAAGCGTCAAACTTCCACCCGCAAAAAGGGTCCTGAAAAGGACCCTTTTTTTAAAACGACTCGGCTTTTACTTGTCGCTTGTAGCTTAAAACTTGCCGCTGCTTTATCGCTTATCGCGGCGCTTCTTGTCGGCTTTCTTGTGGTGCGTCATCAAGCGGCGCTTCTTGTTGACCTGACGGTCGGTAAGCGTGTTCTTGTTGCCTTCGTACGGGTTCTCACCACCTTTGAACTCGATGCGGATCGGCGTACCGACCAGCTTCAAGACGCGACGGTAAGTGTTTTCCAGGTAACGGACGTAAGACTTTGGAACCTTCTCGACCTGGTTACCGTGGATCACGATGATCGGCGGGTTCGCGCCACCCAAGTGGGCATAACGCAGCTTGATCCGGCGGTTGTTGACCATCGGCGGCGCGTGCTCACCGACCGCATCTTCGAGAATCTGGGTCAGGCGGTTGGTCGGCCAGCGAGTGACCGCGGATTTGAACGAGTTCTGCACCGACGCGTAGAGGTTGCCCACGCCAGTACCGTGCAGGGCCGAGATGAAGTGGATGTCGGCGAAGTCGACGAAGAACAGCCGACGTTGCAGCTCGACCTTCACGAAGTCGCGCTCGCTCGGCGTCATGCCGTCCCACTTGTTGATCGCGATCACCAACGCACGACCCGCTTCCAGGGCAAAGCCCAGCAGGTTGAGGTCGTGGTCTACCACGCCTTCGCGGGCGTCCATCACGAAGATCACCACGTTGGCGTCTTTGATCGCTTGCAGGGTTTTGACCACGGAGAACTTTTCGACTTCTTCGTGGATCTTGCCGCGCTTGCGCACACCGGCGGTATCGATCAGCGTGTACTTCTCGTCGTTACGTTCGAACGGGATGTAGATACTGTCGCGGGTGGTGCCTGGCTGGTCATACACGATCACCCGGTCTTCACCGAGCATGCGGTTGACCAAGGTCGACTTGCCGACGTTCGGGCGACCAATGATAGCGATCTTGATACCGTCTTTTTCGCTCGGGCCAGGAATGCGCTTGGCTTCCTCGCCTTCGGCAACGATTTCTTCTTCGCCGTCTTCCGGCTCTTCGTCGTCTTTAGGGAAGTCGCTCAGGGCGATTTCCAGCATCTGGGTGATGCCACGACCGTGGGCACCGGCGATCGGGATCGCGTGGCCCATGCCCAACGGGGCGAACTCGGCGCGGGCCATTTCAGGGTCGATGTTGTCGACCTTGTTGGCAACCACGTAAGAACGCTTGTTACGCTTGCGCAAGTGCTCGGCGATCATCTGGTCGGCCGCGGTGAAACCGGCTTTGGCATCTACCAGGAACAGAACGACATCCGCTTCTTCAATGGCCAGCAGCGACTGCTCGGCCATTTTTTCGTCCATACCGTGTTCGTCACCGGAGATACCGCCAGTGTCGACCAAAATGTAGGAACGCCCTTGCCACTTGGCCTCACCGTATTGGCGATCACGGGTCAGACCGGACAAGTCGCCGACGATGGCGTCACGCGTCCTGGTCAGGCGGTTGAACAAGGTGGACTTGCCGACGTTCGGTCGGCCCACCAGGGCGATTACGGGAACCATGCGGCTCTCCACTTCGTTATTTCAGAAAATACAAAAGCCGCTGCGAGGCAGCGGCTGGTGCTCGGGGCAGCGCCTGTAAGCGCTGCGAGCCTTGCAGAGCAAGGCCGCTTGGAGAATTAACCCCAAGCATAGTCAAACCATTACTTGATGGTCAGGGCTTCCAGTTTGCCGCTGTTGCCATACACGTAAATCATGTCACCCATCACCAGCGGACGGGCACGCAGGCCGTCGCTGTCGATGCGTTCACGGCCGACGAAACGACCGTCTACCTGACTCAGCAGGTGCAGGTAACCTTCCAGGTCACCGACTGCAACGTAGCTGGAGAACACTTCCGGCGCCGACAGTTGACGGCGGGCCAGCGAGTCGTTGGCCCACAAAGACGTGGTCGAACGCTCGTCGACGCCTTCAACGGTACCCGAAGCGAGGCTGATGTAGACGCTGCCGAAACCTTGAGCGACACCGGCATAGCTGGAAGCATCACGCTGCCAGAGCTGACGACCGCTTTGCAGGTCCAGGGCCGCAACGCGCCCCTGATAGCTGGCCACATAGACCTTGTCGCCGGACAGCAGCAGGCCACCGTCGATATCGACCACACGCTCCAGCTCCGAGCGACCCTGTGGAATAGCAATGCGCTGCTCCCAGACCGGCACGCCGTTGGAGATATCCAGCGCCACGACTTTACCGGTCGACAGACCGGCAATCGCCAGGCGGTTGGTAACGATCGGCGCACTGGTGCCACGCAGAGTCAGTACCGCTGGAGTGCTGTCATACAACCAGCGCTGATTACCGGTGGCAGCATCCAGACCGATCACACGATCGTCCTGAGTCTGCACCACTACAACGTCACCGTTGTTGGCTGGCGGCGCGAGGACTTCACTGGTCACGCGAGCGCGCCATTTCTCTTCACCCGAACTCGCATCCAGGGCAACGACTTCGCCTTTGAGCGTGCCGACCATGACCAGCCCGTAACCCACGCCAACGGCGCCGGACACCGGCAGTTCAAGATCTTTCTTCCATTTGACGTCGCCGTTCATGCGATCCAGCGCCATCACAATGCCTTTGACGTCGGCGGCATAGATGGTATTGCCATCGATGGCCGGCACCAGCATGTTGTAGGTTTCGCCCTGACCATTACCGACCGAACGGCTCCACTGCTTTTGCAGGACAACTTCTTCTTTGAAGTTGACCAGCTCAGCCGGCGGCAGTTCTTTTTTGCTGTTGCTGCTGCAACCCGCGGCCAGAATGGCCAGAGCCAGCAATGCTGCATGTTTCCAACGGATCACGTCACGCATCCCCTTTGGCCAGGTCGTCCAGCTTGATTTGTAAGCCACCGACCGCCGCTTCATCCGACAGCGCAGCCTTGGCTTTTTGATAAGCAGCGTGGGCTTCATCGGTACGACCCAACTGGACCAGCAGGTCACCCTTGAGTTCTTCGCGAGTGGCCAGGAATGCCTTGTCGGCATCGCCTTCGAGCAGTTTCAGCGCTTCGTCAGCCTTGTTCTGTGCGGCCAGAACCTGAGCCAGACGTTGACGCGCTACTTCGCCCAGAGTCGGGTTGGCAGGTTTGTCAGTCACAGCCTTGAGTTGGCTTGCAGCGTCGTCCAGCTTGCCGCTGTCGACCGCGACTTTCGCCACGAACAGGCTGCCGTATTGTGCGTAAGCCGTGCCGCCGAACTCGCTGTTGAGCTTGTTGGCGAGGTCCGCTACGCGGGCCATGTCAGGCTTGCCGTCCGGGGTCAGCGTGGTTTCCAGCAATTGCTGATAGAGCATCGAGGCGCCTTGCGACTGATTGCTCTGATACTTGTGAAACGCCTGCCAGCCGAACACGATGACCAGCGCCAACAGGCCGCCAGTCACTAGAGGTTTGCCGTTACGCTGCCACCAGTCTTTGAATTCCGCCAGATGTTCGTCTTCGGTACTCGACACCCCAATACTCCTTATTCGCTAAATCGGCTGTTTGACAGCTTCAACCCTGCACGACGCAGGTGGCCAGGTGAGCGGCAAGCGCATCCCAGGCAATGCTTTGTTGTTCGCCCTGGCCACGCAGGGGTTTGAAACCTACCACTTGCTGGGCCATTTCGTCGTCACCGAGGATCAATGCGTACAACGCACCACTCTTGTCGGCCTTCTTGAACTGACTTTTGAAGCTGCCGGCGCCAGCATTGATCTGCAGACGCAGGTTAGGCAGTTGATCGCGCACCCGCTCGCTCAGCGTCAACGCAGCCAGTTCGGCCGCCTCGCCGAAGGCGCACAGGTAGACGTCAACCTGACGGGAGATTTCTTCCGGGATCTGCTCCAGTGTTTCGAGCAGCAGCACCAGACGCTCGATGCCCATGGCGAAACCAACGCCCGGGGTCGGCTTGCCGCCCATCTGCTCGACCAGACCGTCGTAACGGCCACCCGCGCAGACGGTGCCCTGGGCGCCGAGCTTGTCGGTGACCCATTCGAATACGGTTTTGCTGTAGTAATCCAGCCCGCGCACCAGCTTCGGGTTGATCACATAAGGAATGCCGGCAGCATCCAGACGCGCCTTGAGGCCCTCGAAGTGAGTACGCGACTCTTCGTCGAGGTAGTCCGCCATCTTCGGCGCATCGAGCAGTGCCGCCTGGGTATCGGCGTTCTTGGTATCCAGCACCCGCAGCGGGTTGGTTTTCAGACGGCGCTGGCTGTCTTCGTCCAGCTGGTCCAGACGTGCTGTCAGGTACTCCACCAGTGCATCGCGATAACGACCGCGAGATTCGCTGGTGCCCAGACTGTTGAGTTCAAGCTTGACCGCGTCACGGATCCCCAGCTCGCCCCACAGGCGCCAGGTCAGCACGATCAGTTCGGCGTCGATGTCCGGACCATCAAGGTTGAAAACTTCGCAACCGATCTGGTGGAACTGGCGATAACGGCCTTTTTGCGGACGCTCGTGGCGGAACATCGGGCCGATGTACCAGAGTTTCTGCACCTGACCACCGCCCGTGATGCCGTGCTCAAGCACTGCACGCACGCACGCCGCCGTGCCCTCGGGGCGCAGCGTCAGCGAGTCGCCGTTACGGTCGTCGAAGGTGTACATCTCTTTTTCGACGATGTCGGTCACTTCACCGATGGAGCGTTTGAACAGCTCGGTGAATTCGACGATCGGCATGCGAATCTGCTTGTAACCGTAGTTATCCAGCAGACGCGAAACGGTGCCCTCGAAATGACGCCACAAAGGGGTCTGTTCGGGCAGGATGTCGTTCATGCCACGAATGGCTTGCAGAGACTTGCTCACAAAAATTCCTTAATTCGTTCGATCAGCCGCGGGCGATAACTGCCGCGTCGGCTTCGACCTTTTCGGCCGCTTTCTGACGGATCAGCCTTTCCAGCTCATCCACCAGATTGTCATTCGTCAATTTCTGCGACGGCTTGCCGTCGATGTAAATCAGGTTCGGCGTACCGCCAGTCAGGCCAATGTGGGCCTCTTTGGCTTCGCCGGGACCGTTGACCACGCAACCGATGACTGCAACATCCAGCGGCACCAGCAGATCTTCGAGGCGCCCTTCCAGTTCGTTCATGGTTTTCACCACATCGAAGTTCTGCCGCGAGCAGCTCGGGCAGGCGATGAAGTTGATGCCACGGGAACGCAGGTGCAGGGATTTGAGAATGTCGTAGCCGACTTTCACTTCCTCGACCGGGTCAGCCGCCAACGAGATGCGAATAGTATCGCCAATCCCTTCGGCGAGCAGCATACCGAGGCCCACGGCGGATTTCACTGTGCCTGAACGCAAACCGCCGGCTTCAGTGATACCCAAGTGCAGTGGCTGGACGATTTCCTTGGCCAGCAGACGATAGGCTTCGACGGCCATGAACACGTCGGAGGCCTTCACGCTGACCTTGAAGTCCTGGAAGTTCAGGCGTTCAAGGTGCTCGACGTGACGCAGGGCCGACTCGACCAGCGCGGCAGGCGTTGGCTCGCCGTATTTCTTTTGCAGGTCTTTTTCCAGAGAACCGGCGTTGACGCCGATACGGATCGGAATCCCGCGGTCACGGGCGGCATCGACCACCGCGCGCACACGGTCTTCACGACCGATGTTGCCCGGGTTGATCCGCAGGCAATCGACGCCCAGTTCGGCTACGCGCAAGGCGATCTTGTAGTCGAAGTGAATGTCGGCAACCAACGGCACCTTGACCAGTTGCTTGATTCGACCGAAGGCTTCGGCGGCGTCCATGTCTGGAACGGAAATCCGCACGATATCGACGCCAGCCGCTTCCAGACGATTGATCTGGGCCACGGTGGCGGCAACGTCATTGGTGTCGCTGTTGGTCATGCTCTGTACAGCGATAGGCGCATCACCGCCCACCGGTACCGAACCAACCCAGATTTTGCGGGACTCGCGACGCTTGATTGGAGATTCGCCGTGCATGACTTATTGACCCAACTTCAGGCGAGCAGTCTCGCCACTGGTGAACGGAGCTACATCGACCACTTGCCCGTTGTAGCTGACCTGTGCGCCACGGGCATAGCCCAGGCGTACTGCAAACGGTGGTTTGCCGCTGACGTCGGCGGTTTCGCCTTTACGCTTCAGACCGCTCAACAGTACTTTGCCGTTGCCGTCAGTGACTTGCGTCCAGCAGTTGGCAGAGAACTGAATCCGAACCTGACCCGCACCGGCAACCGGAGCGGCCGGTGCAGCAGCCGGAGCGGCTAGTGCTGGCGCGGCGGCCACGACTGGCGCTGGCGCAACAGGCGCGACCGGTGCCACGGGTGTCGCAACAACCGGGGCCGGCGCAGTGCGCGCTGGCGCGACAACCGGAGCAGCCGGCACGACTACAGGGGCTACCGGAGCAGCCGGAGCTGGCGCTTCAACATTTGCCTGAACGTCGCTAGTCGCCGGGCCTTCAGGCAGTGCAAGAGGCGTCCCGGCTTCGGTCTGACCTTCTACCACAGCCTGATCTTCCGGCTCGTCGAGCGGATGGATCTGTGTGGTGCCATCGGCGCCTTCGACTTCGACGTGCTCTGGGCTCAGACCAATCAGGTCCTTGGTGCGCAACGACGTTTGATCCTGCCACCAGACAAAACCGCCTCCCACCACGGCAATCAGCAGCAACAGGCTGACGATGCGCAAAATGGTGTGGGAAACCCGCGATGGCTCTTCGATACGCCCAAGGCCTTGCACGTTGCTGCCCTTGGAATCGGTGCCGGTGTGCTGGTCGAACTGCTGCACCAGAACGGCCTGGTCCATGCCCAGCAGTTTGGCGTAAGCACGGATATAGCCGCGAGCAAAGGTATGCCCAGGCAGCTTGTCGAAAGCGCCGTCTTCCAGATTCTTCAAGGAATTCACGGTGAGATTGAGCTTGAGCGCTACTTCCGCCAGCGACCAACCATTGCCTTCGCGGGCCTGACGCAGGGTCTCTCCGGGGTTTACGCGAGTCGCTGCTACAACTTCTGGATGCGCCGCTTTCATCATTGCTCCGACAGGTATTGCTGATATTCCGGCGTACCGGGATAGAGTCGTTTTAATTGCAGGCCAAAACTGGCGGCCTTGTCGCGATCTTCGAACACTTTGGCCAGCCGAACGCCGAGCAATAGACTACGTGCATTTTGCTCGGCGAGCAGGCTAAAACGATCGTAATAGTCACGCGCGGGCACATAATGCCTGTCTTCGTACGACAACTCAGCCATTTCCAGCAACGCACGTGGCTGTTGTCGGTTCAGGCGCAGGGCTTTTTCCAGTTGCTGCTGGGCCAGGTCACGCTGGCCGAGCATTGAAGCAGTCATGCCAAGGTTCTCGAAAACCCGTGAACGCTCAGGATAAAGGCTATCGGCAGCCGCTTGCTCAAAGCGCTCGTACGCTTCTTTGTAACGTTTCTCTTCAAAGAGAAAGCTGCCGTAGTTGTTCAGGATGCGTGCATCGCCCGGACGACCGGACAGTGCCTTGCGAAAATGTTGATCGGCGAGCTCAGGCTCCATTTCGGCCTGAAATACCAGGCCCAACGCCGCGTTGGCATCCGGGTCGGAGCTATCCAGTTCAAGGGCCTTCTTCAACGGGACTTTCGCCCGCTCGGTCATGCCCTGTTGCAGATACCCCACGCCCAGCTGCACGTAAGCAGCACGCGCCTCGTCGCGCCCCTTGCTGGTTTTCATCGGATTGAAATCACCCGACAGAACACAACCAGCCGACAGGCTGGCGAACAGCAGAAGCAGCGCTAGGCGCAGTGACATAGAGATCCTCTCTTAAGTGCGATTCGCAGCGTCTTGCGCCATATCGTTGTCGGCGCTCAACTCACGCACGGCGATATAACGTTCGCTACGACGGGTGCGATCCAGCACCTGTCCTACCAATTGGCCACACGCAGCGTCGATGTCTTCGCCACGGGTGGTGCGCACGGTGACATTGAAGCCAGCGTGATGAAGTTGATCCTGGAAACGACGGATGGCGTTGTTGCTCGGCCGCTCGTAACCGGAATGGGGGAACGGGTTGAACGGGATCAGGTTGATCTTGCACGGAACATTTTTGAGCAACTCGATCATTTCAACCGCGTGCTCGACCTTGTCATTGATGTCCTTGAGCAAGGTGTACTCGATGGTCAGCACGCGCTTCTCGCCCAGGGAGGACATGTAGCGCTGGCAAGACTCGAGGAGCATTTTCAGCGGGTACTTCTTGTTGATCGGCACCAGCTGGTTGCGCAGCGCATCGTTGGGTGCGTGCAGGGACAACGCCAGGGAAACGTCGATGTGCTTGGACAGCTCATCGATCATCGGCACCACGCCTGAGGTCGACAGGGTCACACGGCGCTTGGAAATGCCGTAGCCCAGGTCGTCCATCATCAAGTGCATGGCGACAACGACGTTGTCGAAGTTCAGCAGCGGCTCACCCATGCCCATCATCACCACGTTGGTGATGGCACGGTCGGCGGTTGCCGGGATGCTGCCGAACGATTTATTGGCAATCCACACCTGGCCGATGACTTCGGCGGCGGTGAGGTTGCTGTTGAAACCTTGCTTGCCGGTGGAGCAGAAACTGCAATCCAGGGCACAGCCTGCCTGGGACGAAACGCACAGAGTGCCGCGTTTGCCCTGGGGAATGTAGACGGTCTCGACGCAGCTGCCGGACGCCACGCGCACCACCCACTTACGGGTGCCGTCGCTGGAGATGTCCTCGCTGACCACTTCGGGGCCGCGAACTTCGGCAATAGCCTTGAGCTTGTCGCGCAAGGCCTTGCTGACGTTCGTCATGGCGTCGAAATCATCGACGCCAAGGTGGTGAATCCACTTCATTACCTGACCGGCACGGAAACGCTTCTCCCCGATTGAGTCGAAGAATTTTTCCATTTCCAGCTGAGTCAGACCCAGCAGGTTAGTTTTTGCAGTCGATGTAGTCATGGATTCACCTTCACTCATAAGCCAATGCTTAGCGAGTGGTTACTTCAGTAGCTGCGAAGAAGTACGAGATTTCGCGAGCAGCAGCGGCTTCGGAGTCCGAACCGTGCACAGCGTTGGCGTCGATGGAGTCAGCGAAGTCAGCGCGGATGGTACCGGCAGCAGCTTCTTTAGGGTTGGTAGCGCCCATCAGCTCACGGTTCAGAGCGATAGCGTTTTCGCCTTCCAGAACCTGAACGACAACCGGACCGGAGATCATGAAAGCAACCAGGTCGTTGAAGAAACCACGAGCGCTGTGCTCAGCGTAGAAGCCTTCAGCTTCAGCTTTGGACAGTTGCTTCAGTTTCGAAGCTACAACGCGCAGGCCAGCTTTTTCGAAACGAGTGGTGATCTCGCCGATAACGTTTTTTGCAACTGCGTCAGGCTTGATGATGGAGAAAGTACGTTGAACAGCCATGGTGTAACTCCAGAAACGGTAATTTGCGAAAAATTAAACCCGCGAATTATACGCGGGTTCTTTGGTATTGCCTAACGGCGTACGGTGCGTTCAGTCGGCTTCTTCGATCCAGGCCGCTTGAATGGCTTCAAGCACCTTCTCGCCACCGCGAGCAGCGTCATCATTGAACTCCGGCAACGCCAGCACCCATTGGTGCAGATCGACGAAGTTCACGTAACGCGGATCCACATCCGGCTTGCTTTCAGCCAGCTGGATCGCGATTTCCAGCACATCAACCCATTTAAGACTCATGCCAGTTCCTTGAATCAATGCGGCGCTTCGGCTGCATGGTTGAGCGAGTATTTAGGAATTTCGACGGTCAGGTCTTCAGTCCCGACGACTGCCTGGCAGGTCAGGCGCGACTGCGCTTCCAGACCCCAGGCCCGATCAAGATAGTCCTCTTCCAGCTCATCGGCCTCATTCAGCGAGTCGAAGCCTTCGCGAATGATGCAGTGACAGGTGGTGCAGGCACAGACGCCGCCGCAGGCGCTCTCGATCTCGATATGGTTGTCATGGGCGACTTCGAGAATGGACTTGCCGGTCTCAGCCTCTACAACCATACCGTCCGGGCAATGCTCGGCGTGTGGCAGAAAAATGATCTGCGGCATCAGTTATTCCTCGATTTCATTCAGGTTACGCCCCGCCAGCGCGGCTTTCACCGTCGAGTCCAGGCGGCGCGCAGCAAAGGCATCGGTCACTTGCGACAGACGCTTGGTCTGCTGCTCGATGGCGTAACCATCGGTGCCTTTCATCAATTCGGTCAGTTCCTGCATCTGCAACTCGATGACCATGCGCTCTTCGGCGTCGAGCAGACGCTCGCCGTCAACATCGAGGGCGCCCTGCACCGCTTCGATCAAACGCTGGGCATCGACTTGCTGCTCACGCAATACGCGGGCGACTTTGTCATCGTTGGCGTGCTGGAACGAATCCTTGAGCATGCGGGCGATTTCGCCGTCGGTCAGGCCGTAGGACGGCTTGACCTGGATGCTCGCCTCAACGCCCGAACCCAACTCGCGGGCGGCCACGCTGAGCAAGCCATCGGCGTCGACCTGGAAGGTCACGCGAATCTTCGCCGCACCCGCCACCATGGCCGGAATGCCGCGCAATTCGAAGCGCGCCAGGGAGCGGCAATCGCTGATCAGCTCGCGCTCGCCCTGCAGCACATGAATCATCATGGCCGACTGGCCATCTTTATACGTCGTGAAGTCCTGAGCGCGGGCGACAGGGATGGTGGTGTTACGCGGAATCACCTTCTCCATCAGGCCGCCCATGGTTTCCAGCCCCAGGGACAACGGAATCACGTCGAGCAGCAGCAGTTCGCCGCCATCGCGCTTGTTGCCAGCCAAGGTATCGGCCTGGATCGCAGCACCAATGGCTACCACTTGATCCGGATCGATCTCGGTCAGTGGCTGACGACCAAAGGCTTCCGCCACGGCATCGCGTACACGCGGTACACGGGTCGAACCGCCGACCATCACCACGGCGTGCACTTCTTCCAGTTCGATACCGGAATCACGCACGGCGCGACGGCAGGCTTTCAGACTGCGAGCAACCATCGGCTCGATCAGCGCATCAAAGGCTTCGCGGGTCAGCTGGGATTTCCAGCCGTCATAGGCGACTTCAACCGTCGCGGCATTCGTCAGGGCTTCTTTGGCCGCGCAAGCGGTTTGCAGCAGATGACGTTGCGCTCCTGGATCGAGGTCAGCGGACAAGCCCGCGCTCTCGATGATCCAGCCAGCAATCGCGTGGTCGAAATCATCGCCGCCCAAGGCGCTGTCGCCACCAGTGGCCAGTACTTCAAACACGCCGCCGGTCAGACGCAGAATCGAAATATCGAAGGTGCCGCCGCCCAGGTCATAAATGGCAACCAGGCCTTCAGCATGTTGATCCAGACCGTAAGCCACCGCCGCCGCGGTCGGCTCGTTGAGCAAACGCAGCACGTTCAGACCCGCCAGCTTGGCCGCATCCTTGGTCGCCTGGCGTTGTGCGTCATCGAAATAAGCCGGAACGGTGATCACCGCGCCAACCAGTTCGCCGCCCAGCGTCAACTCGGCGCGCTGACGCAGCACCTTGAGGATATCGGCGGAAACTTCGACAGGGCTTTTCGGCCCTTGTACGGTGTCGATGAACGGCATGTGCGACTCGCCATCGACAAAGCGATACGGCAGCTGTTCGCCCAATTGCTTGACGTCGGACAGACCACGACCCATCAAGCGCTTGACCGACAACACCGTGTTCAGCGGATCGGTAGCGGCTGCCAGTTTGGCGGACTCGCCGACCTCGACACGGTCAGCGTGATAGCGCACCGCAGACGGCAGAATGACCTGCCCGTCTGCGTCGGCCAGTGGCTCGGAAAGACCACTGCGCAACGCAGCGACCAGCGAATTGGTAGTGCCCAAGTCGATCCCCACAGCCAGACGACGCTGGTGCGGTTGAGGACTTTGGCCGGGTTCGGCGATCTGCAGTAGGGCCATCGTTATCAGGACTTATCTGTATATCAGGCGTGCGACCGAGGCGGCACTGGGTTAATCGTCGAGGCGCTCTTCTAACTGGCGCACTTCGTAGGTGAGCTTGTCGAGGAACTGCATGCGCCGCATCAGGCGTTCGGCCTGTTCACGTTGCGCTGCATCATTCCAGCAAGCTGCGAAGCTTTCGTTCAGTTCATCCTGAGCGACCTTCAGGCGACGCTTGAACACTGCAATACCGGCCAGATCGGCGCTGTCCTGCAGGTCTTCGAGCTCTTCACGCCAATGCATCTGCTGCAGAAGAAATTCCGGATCATGCACCGTGACCTCCAGCGGCAGCTCACGACCACCCATGGCGAGCAGGTAACGCGCGCGCTTGGGGGGACTTTTGAGCGTCTGGTAGGCCTCGTTGAGGCTTGCGGATTGCTCTAGCGCCAGCCGTTGCTCGCGCTCGGAAGCGTCAGCAAAGCGGTCTGGATGAACGCCGCGCGCCAACTCACGGTAGCGCGTAGCCAGCTGATCGAGATCCAGAGTGAAGCTCGGTTGCAGCTCAAATAAAGCGAAATGACAAGGAGTACCCACGAGCAGCCTCAGATGTTGAAGCTTTCGCCGCAGCCACATTCACCGCGCACGTTGGGATTGTTGAACTTGAAGCCTTCGTTCAACCCTTCCTTGACGAAATCGAGCTCGGTGCCGTCCAGGTACGCCAGGCTTTTCGGATCGATGATCACTTTCTCGCCGTGACTTTCGAATACCTGATCGTCTGCCCCTACCTCATCGACAAACTCCAGCACGTAGGCAAGGCCGGAACAGCCCGTGGTGCGAACACCCAGACGAATCCCATCACCCTTGCCGCGCCCGTCGAGGGAGCGTCGCACGTGTTGAGCAGCCGCTTCTGTCATGCTGATAGCCATCGGTGACTCCTTACTCGTCGCCAATACTTGAAAGTCAGATCAAGCCTTTCTTCTGCTTGTAATCGCGAACGGCAGCCTTGATGGCGTCTTCAGCGAGTACCGAGCAGTGGATTTTCACTGGCGGCAAGGCCAGTTCTTCAGCCAGCTGAGTGTTCTTGATGGTCTCTGCTTCATCCAGCGTCTTGCCCTTCATCCACTCGGTAGCGAGGGAGCTGGAAGCAATGGCAGAGCCGCAGCCGTAGGTCTTGAACTTGGCGTCTTCGATGATGCCTTGCTCGTTGACCTTGATTTGCAGGCGCATAACGTCGCCGCACGCCGGAGCGCCGACCATGCCGGTGCCGACATCAGGATCTTCCGCGTCCATCTTGCCGACGTTGCGCGGGTTCTCGTAGTGGTCGATGACCTTTTCGCTGTAAGCCATGATTCAATCCTCACTCATCAGATAGTCGCTCTTTGGGCCCTGCAAGCCAACTTTTCAACCGGTTTTACAGAGCCCGTGTGCGGCGACTTAATTCGTTAGTGTGCCGCCCACTCGATTTTCGAAATGTCGACGCCGTCTTTGTACATGTCCCACAGCGGCGACAGAGCGCGCAGCTTGGTGACAGCCTCGCAGACTTTCTGCGCGGCATAATCGATTTCTTCTTCGGTGGTGAAACGGCCGAAGGTGAAGCGAATCGAGCTGTGTGCCAGTTCGTCGTTGCGGCCCAGGGCGCGCAGTACGTACGAAGGCTCAAGCGACGCCGAGGTGCAGGCCGAACCGGACGATACTGCCAGATCCTTGAGCGCCATGATCAGCGATTCGCCTTCAACGTAGTTGAAGCTCAGGTTCAGGTTGTGCGGAACGCGAGCAGTCAGGCTGCCGTTGACGTACAGCTCTTCGAGGCCTTCGACCTGCTTGAAGAAACGGTCGCTCAGGGCTTTGATCCGGACGTTTTCGGCAGCCATGTCTTCCTTGGCCACACGGAACGCTTCGCCCATGCCAACGATCTGGTGAGTCGCCAGGGTGCCGGAACGCATGCCGCGCTCGTGACCGCCGCCGTGCATGGCCGCTTCAAGGCGAACACGCGGTTTGCGGCTTACATACAGCGCGCCGATGCCTTTAGGGCCATAGGTTTTGTGAGCCGAGAAGGACATCAGATCGACTTTCAGCTTCTGCAGGTCGATCTCGACCTTGCCAGTGGACTGTGCAGCGTCGACATGGAACAGGATGCCCTTGGAGCGGGTCAGTTCGCCGATGGCTGCGATGTCGTTGATGGTGCCGATTTCGTTGTTCACGTGCATGACCGAGACCAGGATGGTGTCATCACGCAGCGCGGCTTCGATCATCTCAGGCGTCACCAGACCGTCTTCACGAGGATCGAGGTAGGTGACTTCGAAACCTTCGCGCTCCAGTTGGCGCATGGTGTCGAGGACCGCCTTGTGTTCGATCTTGGTGGTGATCAGGTGCTTGCCTTTGGTGCCATAGAAATGCGCGACACCCTTGATTGCCAGGTTGTCGGACTCGGTGGCACCGGAGGTCCAGACGATTTCACGCGGGTCGGCGTTGACCAGGTCGGCGACCTGGCGGCGAGCGTTTTCGACCGATTCTTCGGCTTTCCAGCCGAACACGTGGGAGCGGGACGCCGGGTTACCGAAGTTTCCGTCGACCAGCAGGCATTCACTCATCTTTTGCGCGACACGCGGATCAACCGGGGTGGTCGCAGAGTAATCAAGGTAAATCGGCAATTTCATGGACTCTCTCCTAAATCAGGCTGGCTGGCGTGCCGCTAGCTCTTTGGCTGTCATTCGACGGCGGACGCTTCAATCTTGTCCAGACGCGGTGTCTTGCTGTTGCAACGACGCTGGTCCTGACGCTGGGCTACTTCTTGCACCTCACGGCGAGTCACAAGGTCAGCCAAGCTGATACCGCTCAGAAATTCGTGGATTTGCAGGCTCAGATCACACCACAAGTGGTGAGTCAGGCAGGTGTCGCCACCATGGCAATCACCCAGGCCCTGGCATTTGGTTGCATCGACCGATTCGTTTACCGCATCGATCACCTGAGCGACCTGGATGCCCTGCATGTCACGCGATAGCTGGTAGCCACCACCTGGACCACGAACACTCGAGACCAGATTGCTGCGGCGCAATTTGGCGAAAAGCTGTTCGAGGTAGGACAGGGAAATGCCTTGGCGCTCAGAGATATCGGCCAGGGACACCGGCCCATGTTGCGCGTGCAACGCCAGGTCAAGCATGGCGGTGACAGCGTATCGGCCTTTTGTAGTCAGTCGCATGGACAATTACCACGGAGTTTCGGGATGGGGGCGAGTATGCAATTCCCGAGTATTTAAGTCAACTATAAGACCTAGTACTTTAGTCAGGTTTACCCGCAAAAGAGCGCGCGCACTATAGCAAAAGCTGGCGGTGATCGACCAGCAGTACCGCGTTATCGTTCATCGCGAGCAGGCTCGCTCCCACAGGGGATTTCTGGTGCTGCATAGATCCAGTGTGGGAGCGAGCCTGCTCGCGATGAGGTCGCCACGGTTTAGCTGGCCTTGCTTTCATCCTTGCCTTTTACGCAGGCGAAGTCTTCTTCGCGCAGCTCGGGCAAGTCTTTGGCGCAGTACGGGCTGCCCAGGTCCTTGAGCGCGCCGCACATGTCTTCCAGTCGACCGTCGACCGCTTGCAGGTGATCCAGCAACTGACCGATGGCGCGCGCCACCGGGTCCGGCATGTCTTCACTGACGCCGTAGGCATCAAAACCAATCTTCTCGGCCATGGCCTTGCGCTTGGCTTCCAGCTCATCATCGGACTTGACGATAATCCGCCCCGGAATACCGACCACCGTTGCCCCTGCCGGCACAGCCTTGGTCACCACCGCATTGGAACCCACCTTGGCACCGGCACCCACGGTAAACGGACCCAACACCTTGGCGCCCGCCCCCACCACTACGCCGTCTTCCAGCGTCGGGTGGCGCTTGCCTTTGTTCCAGCTGGTACCGCCAAGGGTCACGCCCTGATACAGCGTCACGTCATTGCCGATTTCGGCGGTTTCACCGATGACAATACCCATGCCATGGTCAATAAAGAAGCGACGGCCAACCTTGGCGCCTGGATGAATTTCGATCCCGGTCAACCAGCGACCGAAGTTCGATACCAGCCGGGCCAGCCATTTCCAGCCCATGCCCCATAACGCCGACGACAGGCGATGAATCCAGATAGCGTGCATGCCCGGGTAGCAGGTCAGCACCTCGAAAGCATTACGTGCCGCCGGGTCACGGTGGAAAACGCTCTGGATATCTTCACGCAAACGCTCGAACATCATTAATCCTTCCGTTTAAGGAGCTCGCCACGGGCCGCTTTTTGGGTTTCCGTGAGGATGCCACGCAAAATATTCATTTCCGCCCGGCTGACCGAGCTTCGTCCGTACAACCGACGCAGGCGCGCCATCAAGTGCCGTGGCTTTTCCGGATCGAGGAATTCGATGGCCACCAGAGTCTGTTCCAGGTGCTCATAGAATCGCTCAAGCTCATCCATGGTCGCCGGCTCACCACTCTTGGTGGACGCCACTTCATCCTTCTCGATCTTGCTTGGCTGACCTTCAGCCGCCAACCAGGACATGCGCACTTCATAGCTCAACACCTGCACCGCTGCCCCGAGATTCAGCGAACTGAACTCAGGGTCCGATGGGATGTGCACGTGATAATGACATCGCTGCAGCTCTTCATTGGTCAGGCCGGAGTCTTCACGACCAAACACCAACGCGATCTCGGCGCCTTGCGCCGCTTCCTCGACCACCTTCACCCCACATTCACGGGGATCGAGCAGCGGCCAAGGGATACGACGGTCACGAGCGCTGGTGCCGAGCACCAGATTACAGCCGACCAGCGCATCTTCCAGCGTGGCGACGACTTGGGCGTTTTCCAGAATGTCACCGGCACCGGAGGCCCGCGCATCGGCTTCGTGGTGCGGGAACAAGCGCGGCTCGACCAGCACCAGTCGCGACAGGCCCATGTTCTTCATGGCACGCGCAGCTCCACCGATATTCCCCGGATGGCTGGTATTGACCAGGACGACACGAATGTTCTGCAGCAAGGGAGGCGCTCTCTGACACTAAATATGGGGAGCAAATCTTACAGTTGATCCTACCGTTAAGCTATGAAAGCGAACGCCGACCTTCACCTGTAGAAAACTTCTGATAGAATGCTCGGCTTTCTTTAACAACCTTAGGTGACACATCCATGCAGCCCATGCTGAATATCGCGCTGCGCGCCGCCCGCAGCGCCAGTGAATTGATCTTCCGCTCCATCGAGCGCCTGGATACCATCAAGGTCGACGAAAAAGACGCCAAGGACTATGTGTCCGAAGTGGATCGCGCTGCCGAACAGAAAATCATCGACGCGCTGCGCAAGGCTTACCCGAATCATTCGATCATGGGTGAAGAGACCGGCATGCACGCCGGTACCGGGATCGAAGGTGAAGAATACCTGTGGATCATCGACCCACTGGACGGCACCACCAACTTCCTGCGCGGCGTTCCGCATTTCGCCGTCAGCATCGCCTGCAAATACCGTGGCCGCCTGGAACACGCAGTGGTTCTGGACCCGGTTCGCCAGGAAGAATTCACCGCCAGCCGTGGTCGTGGCGCTCAACTCAACGGTCGTCGTCTGCGCGTAAGCGGTCGCACCAGCCTTGAAGGCGCGCTGCTGGGTACGGGCTTCCCGTTCCGTGACGACCAGATGGACAACCTCGACAACTACCTGGGCATGTTCCGCGCCCTGGTTGGCCAGACCGCCGGCATCCGCCGCGCTGGCGCAGCGAGCCTGGACCTGGCCTACGTAGCTGCCGGCCGTTTCGACGCCTTCTGGGAGTCGGGCCTGTCCGAGTGGGACATGGCTGCAGGCGCCCTGCTGATCCAGGAAGCTGGCGGCCTGGTGAGCGACTTCACCGGCGGTCACGATTTCCTTGAAAAAGGCCACATCGTTGCCGGTAACACCAAGTGCTTCAAAGCAGTCCTGACGGCCATCCAGCCGCACCTGCCAGCCTCGCTGAAACGCTAAGCGCCAGGCACAAAAAAGCACCCTTCGGGGTGCTTTTTTGTGCCTGTGATTTGCCCTTGAAAACACCACATCCCCATTGTGGGAGCGAGCTTGCTCGCGATGACCATCTAACATTCAACATTGATGTCGACTGATATATAGCCATCGCGAGCAAGCTCGCTCCCACAGGGGATGAGGGGTGGCGCATAAATCCCGGGTACAAAAAAGCACCCGTTCGGGTGCTTTTTTTTGAGTCTGGCATTCAGCTTATTTCTGAGCGGGCTGATTCTGTCCCAGGATCAGATGACCGTCCTTGTCGACCGGAATCTGGTTGCCCGGATCACGATCCATCCGCACCTTGCCTTCTTTGCCACCCAACGAATACCGAACGTCATAGCCTACGAGCTTGTCGCTGACGTCGTTGACTGTTTCGCAACGCCTTTGCATCGAGGTGCTGGTATCACGCTCCTGCATGCCTTCCTGCACTCTGTTGCCGGCGTAACCGCCGCCAACCGCACCGGCCACGGTGGCAAGTTTTTTGCCATTACCGCCACCGACCATATTGCCCAACAGACCACCGCCGACTGCGCCGATCACCGTACCGAGGATCTGATGCTGATCCTTCACCGGCGCCTGCCGGGTAACTGGCACATCCCTGCATACTTCACGTGGAGTTTTGATCTGCGTCTTGACCGGCTCAACCGCCAGCACTTGCGCATACTCAGGGCCGTTGTGTTTTACCAGGCTGTAGGTGGCAACAGCGCCTCCGGCAGTTACACCGACAGCACCCAATACCGCACCAACCAGTAACGACTTGTTCACATGAACCTCCTGACCATCACATACGGGACATGCCCGCGCTTCTCCCAACGTTGGAGCATAAAAAAAGGCGCGAGTTCAATACTCGCGCCTTCTGGTTATAACGAGAGGAAATAACGCCTCAAGGGCGGTCGTCCACTTCCTTCTCGGTATTGGCCGGAGGAATCAGGTCCTCGCTGCTCAGGTTCAGCCAGATCAGCACCACGTTGGCGATGTAGATCGACGAGTAAGTACCCGCCAGAACACCGATAAACAGCGCAATGGAGAAGCCGAACAGGTTGTCGCCGCCGAAAAACAGCAGCGCCGAGATCGCCAGCAAGGTGGAGATCGACGTCGCCATGGTCCGCAGCAGGGTTTGCGTGGTCGAGATGTTGATGTTCTCGATCAGCGTAGCCTTGCGCAGCACCCGGAAGTTCTCACGAACCCGGTCAAATACCACGATGGTGTCGTTCAGCGAGTAACCGATGATCGCCAGTACCGCCGCCAGCACCGTCAGGTCGAAGGTGATCTGGAAGAACGACAGGATACCGATGGTCACGATCACGTCGTGGATCAGCGAGACAATCGCACCGACCGCGAACTTCCACTGAAAGCGGAACGCCAGGTAGATCAGGATACCGCCCAGCGCCATGAGCATGCCGAGGCCGCCCTGGTCGCGCAGCTCTTCACCGACCTGCGGGCCCACGAACTCGACACGCTTGACCACGGCCGGGTTGTCGCCGCCGACTTTCTGCAGCGCTTCAGCGACCTGGTGACCCAGTTGCGGGTCTTCGCCAGGCATACGCACCAGCAAATCGGTGGTCGCGCCGAAGCTCTGAACGATCGCTTCGTGATAACCCGCCTCAGTCAGCTGGGAACGAACTTTCATGACGTCAGCCGGACGCTCGTAGGTCAGCTCGATGAGCGTACCGCCGGTGAAGTCCAGACCGTAGTTCATGCCCTTGTGGAAGCAGCTGAACAACGCCAGAGCGGTAAGGAACAATGTGACGCCGAACGCAACGTTGCGAACGCCCATGAAGTTGATAGTACGTAACATGGCAGCCCCTTAAATCCACAACTTCTTGAAGTCACGACCGCCGAAGATCAGGTTGACCATCGCGCGGGTCACCATGATGGCCGTGAACATCGAGGTAAAGATCCCGAGGGACATGGTCACTGCGAAGCCTTTGACCGGGCCGGTGCCCATCGCAAAGAGGATGCCGCCGACCAGCAGAGTGGTCAGGTTGGCGTCGAGAATCGCAGTGAATGCCCGGCCGAAGCCTTCGTTGATTGCCCGCTGCACCGTCATGCCGGCCGCGATCTCTTCACGTATCCGCGAGAAGATCAGTACGTTGGCGTCGACCGCCATACCCATGGTCAAGACGATACCGGCGATACCCGGCAGGGTCAGCGTTGCCCCCAGCAGCGACATCAAGGCCAGCAGCAGCACCATGTTCACCGCCAGCGCAACCGTGGCGATCAGGCCGAAGAAGCGGTAGATGGCCATGATGAACAGCGAAACGAACAGCATGCCCCACAGCGACGCATCGATACCCTTGGTGATGTTGTCAGCACCCAGGCTTGGACCGATGGTGCGTTCTTCAGCAAAGTACATCGGTGCCGCCAGACCACCGGCGCGCAGCAGCAATGCCAGCTCCGAGGACTCGCCCTGACCGTTCAGGCCAGTGATGCGGAACTGCGCACCCAGCGGCGACTGAATGGTCGCCAGGCTGATGATCTTTTTCTCTTCCTTGAAGGTCTGAACCGGCACGTCTTTCTCGACGCCGTTGACCATCTGCTTGACGTAAGTCGTCACCGGGCGCTGCTCGATGAAGATCACCGCCATGCTGCGACCGACGTTGGAACGCGTCGCACGGTTCATCAGCTCACCGCCGTGACCGTCCAGACGAATGTTCACTTCCGGCGTACCGTGCTCACCGAAACCAGCCTTGGCGTCAGTGACCTGGTCGCCAGTGATGATCAGGCCACGCTCGATTTGCGCCGGAGGACGCTTGCCTTCACGGAACTCGAAAGTCTCGGAAGTGGCTTTCGAAGCACCTGGCTCAGCGGCCAGACGGAACTCGAGGTTGGCCGTCTTGCCGAGGATACGCTTGGCTTCGGCAGTGTCTTGCACGCCTGGCAGCTCAACCACGATGCGGTTGGCGCCCTGACGCTGAACGATAGGTTCGGCAACACCCAGCTCGTTGACGCGGTTACGCACCGTGGTCAAGTTCTGCTTGATGGAGTATTCGCGGATTTCCGCCAGCTTGGCCGGGGTCATCGCCAGACGCAGTACCGCCTGACCATTGAGGTCGGCCGGAACAATGTCGAAATCGTTGAAGTTCTTGCGGATCAGCGCACGAGCGTCTTCGCGGGAAGCTTCATCACTGAAACCCAGCTGAATGGCGCCATTGAGTTGCGGCAGGCTGCGATAGCGCAGCTTCTCTTTACGCAACAGGCTCTTGACGTCGCCTTCGTAGACTTTCAGGCGGGCGTCGAGGGCTTTGTCCATGTCCACTTCAAGCAGGAAGTGCACACCACCGGACAAGTCCAGACCCAGCTTCATCGGATGCGCGGCGAGGCTGCGCAGCCATTGCGGGGTTGTTTGTGCCAGGTTCAGTGCGACGACGTAGTCATCACCCAGCGCCTTGCGCACGACGTCTTTGGCTGGCAGTTGGTCTTCAGCCTTGGTCAGACGCAACAAACCGCCCTTGCCATTGGCCGAAAGAGTGGCAGCCTTGACGTTGATCCCGGCGTCATTGAGCGCTTTGCTCACACGATCCAGATCCGCCTGATTAACCTGCAGCGCAGTACTTGCACCACTGACCTGAATGGCCGGATCGTCAGGATAAAGATTGGGAGCGGAATAAATCAAACCGATCGCCAGCACCGCCAGGATCAGTACGTATTTCCACAGAGGGTATTTGTTCAGCATCACGCCGCCCGCTTATGACGCGGGGCGCCTTGCGCGCCCCGTCGATTGGTAAAAGATGAAACTTAGATCGCTTTCAGCGTGCCTTTTGGCAGCGTGGCAGCGATAGCGCCTTTCTGGAACTTCAGCTCTACCGAGTCAGAAACTTCGAGAACAACGAAATCATCAGCTACTTTGGTGATCTTGCCGGCGATACCGCCAGAGGTCACAACTTCGTCACCTTTTTGCAAGTTGCCAAGCAGGTTCTTCTGCTCTTTGGCGCGCTTGGCCTGTGGACGCCAGATCATCAAGTAGAAAATGACCAGGAAGCCGACCAGGAAAATCCACTCGAAACCGCCGCCCATAGGGCCGGCAGCAGGTGCAGCGGCGTCAGCCATCGCATTAGAGATAAAAAAGCTCATTTAGCACTCCAGTTGCAAAATTAGGGTCTTAAACGTTTTAAAACTCAGTCCAAAGGCGGAACAGGCAACCCGCGTTTGGCATAGAAGGCATCGACAAAGGCGGCCAATGTACCCTGTTGAATAGCCTCGCGCAAACCAGCCATAAGCACTTGGTAATGGCGCAAATTGTGGATTGTATTCAACATGCTCCCGAGCATTTCGCCGCACTTGTCCAGGTGATGCAGATAAGCGCGCGAGAAGTTCTGGCAGGTATAGCAATCGCAGGTCGGATCGAGCGGCGAATCATCATGGCGATGGAACGCGTTACGGATCTTCAGCACGCCGGTATCAATGAACAGGTGCCCATTGCGGGCATTACGGGTTGGCATCACGCAATCGAACATGTCCACACCGCGGCGCACACCCTCAACCAAGTCTTCCGGTTTGCCAACGCCCATAAGGTAACGAGGTTTGTCAGCCGGCATCATGCCCGGCAGGTAATCCAGCACCTTGATCATCTCGTGCTTGGGCTCGCCGACCGACAGACCGCCGATCGCCAGGCCGTCAAAACCAATCTTGTCGAGGCCTTCCAGCGAGCGCATGCGCAGGTCCTGGTGCATGCCGCCCTGAACGATGCCGAACAGCGCAGCAGTGTTGTCGCCATGAGCGTTTTTCGAGCGCTGAGCCCAGCGCAACGACAGCTCCATGGACACCCGCGCGACATCTTCGTCGGCCGGGTACGGCGTGCATTCGTCGAAAATCATCACGATGTCGGAGCCCAGGTCGCGCTGAACCTGCATCGACTCTTCCGGGCCCATGAACACTTTGGCGCCATCCACCGGAGAGGCGAAGGTCACGCCCTCCTCCTTGATCTTGCGCATGGCACCCAGGCTGAACACCTGGAAACCGCCGGAGTCGGTCAGAATCGGGCCTTTCCACTGCATGAAATCGTGCAGGTCGCCGTGCTTCTTGATCACTTCCGTGCCAGGACGCAGCCACAGGTGAAAAGTGTTGCCCAGAATGATCTCGGCGCCGGTGGCGACGATATCTCGCGGCAACATGCCCTTGACCGTACCGTAAGTGCCGACCGGCATGAACGCCGGGGTCTCGACAGTGCCACGCGGAAAGGTCAGGCGACCGCGACGAGCCTTGCCGTCGGTGGCCAGCAATTCGAAAGACATACGACTGGTGCGACTCATGCTTGATCCTCTGGGCCGCGTGGCGCGGGATTACGGGTGATGAACATCGCATCACCGTAGCTGAAAAAGCGGTATCCATGCTCGACGGCGGCCTTGTAGGCGGCCATGGTCTCGGGATAACCGGCGAACGCCGAAACCAGCATCAACAGCGTGGATTCGGGCAAATGAAAGTTGGTGACCAAGGCATCAACCACATGAAACGGCCGGCCTGGGTAGATAAAGATATCGGTGTCGCCGCTGAACGGCTTGAGCACGCCATCGCGGGCAGCGCTTTCCAGTGAACGCACGCTGGTAGTCCCCACCGCCACCACGCGCCCGCCCCGCGCACGGCACGCAGCGACCGCATCCACCACGTCCTGGCCGACTTCCAGCCATTCGTTGTGCATGTGGTGATCTTCAATCCGCTCGACGCGCACCGGCTGAAAAGTGCCAGCGCCGACGTGCAAAGTCACGAACGCCGTCTCGACGCCCTTGGCGGCAATCGCCTCGAGCAACGGCTGATCAAAATGCAGCCCCGCCGTCGGCGCCGCCACCGCGCCCAGACGCTCGGCGTAGACCGTCTGATAACGCTCGCGGTCCGAACCTTCGTCCGGGCGGTCTATATAAGGAGGCAACGGCATGTGCCCGACGCGGTCGAGCAACGGCAACACTTCTTCGGCGAACCCCAGTTCGAACAACGCATCATGGCGCGCGAGCATTTCAGCTTCGCCACCGCCGTCGATGAGGATCTTCGAACCCGGCTTCGGCGACTTGCTGGAGCGCACATGGGCCAGCACGCGATGACTGTCGAGCACCCGCTCCACCAGAATTTCCAGCTTGCCGCCGGAAGCTTTCTGGCCAAACAGCCGCGCCGGAATCACCCGGGTATTGTTGAACACCATCAAATCGCCCGGACGCAAATGCTCAAGCAAATCAGTGAATTGACGGTGTGCCAGAGCGCCGCTGAGCCCATCCAGGGTCAACAGGCGACTGCCGCGCCGCTCAGCCAAAGGGTGGCGAGCGATCAGCGAATCAGGGAGTTCGAAAGTAAAGTCAGCAACGCGCATGATGGGGTTCGTCTAGCAGGGCCGGGAAGTCTAGCGGAAATAGTGAAAATTCTCCATGTACCTGATTGACCGACGGTTATCTCATCTCTATACTTCGCCGCCATTGAGCCCTGATGGCGGAATTGGTAGACGCGGCGGATTCAAAATCCGTTTTCGAAAGGAGTGGGAGTTCGAGTCTCCCTCGGGGCACCAAAATTAAGAAAGGTCTTGCTTAGCAAGGCCTTTTTTTTCGCCTGCCAAAAAGCCTCCCGTAGGAGCTGCCGAAGGCTGCGATCTTTTGATCCTGCCGTTCTTCCACACCTCCCACACCGGCGGACCATTTCAAAAGGATTCCCTCCCATGGAATTACCCCTGGAAACAGTCGCCCTCTTCTCCCTCAAACTCGCTTACGAATCGGAAGGCCAAAGCCCGATCCTGCGCGACGATCTGATGATGGGCGACTACCAAAGGGACGTATTCGGCTTGCTGGTACGCAGAGGTGATGTCGCGACTATCAAGGTCAAAGTGGCTGAATGCGTGGGGCTGGCGCTTGAGGCGATAGGTGGGGCGGGTACGCCGCTGGGTCGGGAGCTGGATCGATTGTCGGGAGATTTCAGCGCTGCGCAATCAATCGAGCAGTTTCACACACCGCTCATCGCGCTCAAGACTTACTTAAAAGACATACAGTAAATGATCCTTCCCGCGAAAATGCGGAAGAACTGCAATTGCCTTTTCATCACAGCTAATCTGCTAGGGATGACTGTGCACCAGACACAGTTTTCCTGACGTCACAAATCTATTCCCGCATTATCGGACACTCATTTTCGCGCTTGCGGAGACTCTCTTTTTTTGAAACGACAGTTCTCGCCTAAGTACCCGTTCTACATCGCTCCGCTTTTGCTCCCCCGCCTATATCACCATCACGGGAACCTGTACCCGTAATCACCCGCAATCGTGATAGAAGTGCTGTTACGAATTGTATTCATCGGGTCACCTCTCCCAATCGCGGAATCGTCAACGACGCCGCGAAGGGCACAGTGCCGCTCAGCGTCCCGACTGTCATACTCCTTTGGGTGAAAATATGAGCTCGTCCGACCGCTAAAGAAAGTAGAGTCGTCCTGATTGCCAAATGAATGGAAACGTGGGTGGCTCCTCTTTCTTCCAAACGCTTCAACCAATTTCACCATGCATCCGCCAAGCACAAAACACAGCTTTTACACGCCAAAGAGTCACAGACGCTCCTCACATACAATAGTGGCAATCCGCCTACATTCTTGGCATATTGGCTCTGACGACGCTAGAGCTCATAGGGGATGCGGCGCAACAACAGAGCTTTCAACACTTGTGTCTACCCAGTGCATATGCGGCATAGTCATTATGCAATAGTTAAGCACAACACTAGAGTTCAGTTGAACCGAGAGCCTAGCCATATTCACCGCCAATGAACTTGAGAATAATTAGCCTATGGACAGTAAACAATTTAACTGGCTACATCTAAGCGATCTACACCTTGGAATGTCTCTGTTTTCGAATCTCTGGCCTAGCTTTAAGTCGGAATTTTACGACGACATACGAAAACTGCATAAAAAATCAGGCAATTGGGATGCTATTATTTTTTCGGGCGACCTAACACAAAAAGGTCTTAAGGAAGAATTCGATGAACTAACTGAAGTTATTAGTGACCTATGGCACATATTCAAAGAATTGGGATTCAATCCAACACTTATTGTGACACCTGGAAACCATGATCTCACGAGGCCAGATGAAGTATCACCTGAGGGGATAATATTAAGAGACTGGTGGAGCCATGGAGAAATCCAAAAAGACTTTTGGAACAACCCAAAAAGCAGGTACAAAAAA
The DNA here is from genome assembly GCF_058799675.1 of Pseudomonas sp. GW822-FHT06B12. Classification (NCBI taxonomy): domain Bacteria; kingdom Pseudomonadati; phylum Pseudomonadota; class Gammaproteobacteria; order Pseudomonadales; family Pseudomonadaceae; genus Pseudomonas; species Pseudomonas sp. GW822-FHT06B12. Next base: position 208,824 of record NZ_JBXALR010000006.1, on the reverse strand, counting down.
CTGATAGATTCCTCTTTTATACAATATACCAATTGGGTGAAAGAGTTAAACAAACTAGGCATACCACTTGGAAATATGACCAATGGAACATTACCTGGCGATACAGCCACAACAATCCAAACCCCCACCGCCAAAGTAGGAATTATTGCATTAAACTCAGCATGGCTACAACTATCAAACTCTGACTACAAAGAAAAACTGGCTATAGATCCAAAACAATTATTATCAGTAACCAACAACAAACCAGTTGAGTGGTGCCGCGAGAACGATATCAACTTATTTATTTCACACCATCCCAAAGACTGGCTTCACCCCAACAACTTAACGCTTTTCGAAAATGAAATCAATCCACCTGGAAGATTTGACGCTCATATTTTTGGCCACATGCATGAACCAACAACAAGCTATATAGCTCAAGGGGGGGCCGAGTTTAAGATTGCAATTCAGGCAGCCTCTTTATTTGGGCTAGAATATACAGGAAGTAATATCAAAAGGATTCATGGATATTCTGCGGGAAAAATTGAAGTACTACAATCTCACAGAGCTATATCCATTTGGCCAAGAATCGCGTTAACCCAGCGTTCAGGAGGAAGGAAAATCGTCCCTGACCACGAACTAACGCTCAACGAAGACAACTGTTACATAAAAACATACAAAACAATAAGCCAAGAAAACATACCAACTAACACCACAAACAAAAATGCAAACCTAGAAGGTTTCCTTCAAGACAACCAAAAATCACAACTTACCCTAGCGCTAATTTCACACCAGTTAAAAAAGTCCGAAGCGCACCTTTCGATAAGAAAGCCAGACCAAGACAACGCGATTACCTATTTAAAAACCAATAGGTGCTTTTGGTTAGTTTCTGAGTGGGGTATGGGATCGGACGGGTTTCTTTGGTCACTAAAACAACGACTGGAGCATCCGGACCAAAAAACCTATCTTCTTGACATGGGAAACCACGACTCAACGGAAGACTTTTTAGAATCAATCAGGTTGAAACTCAACTGCAGCTTTGCGCAACTCTGCACTTATTTATCCAATGAAAAAGACAGTTACTTAATCCTTGATGACGTGCCTTTGGATATTATTCAAACGGGCCACAACATTGAAGAGCTAATTGTAGCAACACTGCAATTCTGCCATAATCTCAAGATCATTCTGCGCTCAAGAAAACCCCCGACAGACTCGAACTTTAAAACGATAAAAATTGAAACACTAGATGAAATTGAGTGCTTAAACTATATTCAAAACCATCAAAAATGGAAAATCAGCGGCGAGAACTCCAGTGCCATAACAGAGTTATATAAGTTAACCGATGGTTCGCCAGAACTCATTGATGTGGCACTTCACGACCTAGAAATAATGTCAATATCTGAACTAATCAGTTCTAGCTCAAACATTAACAGCGCTGCCATTCCAAATTCAAATGTGCCCGCCTCACTAGCTCGCGCCATTAGTAATCTGTCATCATCAAAGAACGAAGCCACCCAGCGCGCCTTCGAATTACTTAAGGCGTTATGCATTTTTCCGAACGGAGAACGGCTAGAACGAATCAAAAATTTTGATCAAAAAAAGCCATTCTTTTTACCGCAAGCTAGACTTTTAGTGGATCTCGCCCTAGCCGACTCAAAAACCATCATAAGCGCGAGTGAATACGGCGGACAAAATATAAAAAACTTAGTTATACGACGCACGGTTAGAGATTACATTCTCGCGCTTGTTGGCCCTGACGAGCATATCAATCTTTGCGAAAAGGCCATATCTCTATACTTTGGTAGCGGCTGGACTCAAAACAAAATCAAATCAAACACTAACTACAAGTTTGAAACCTCTCAAATTTTAAGCAGCGACATTCGAAACTCTAGCAAGGCCCTTCAAATAGCGCTCACCGACGCACTACTCAACAAAACAAAAAGCCACCAACTTAAAGTTATCAAAACCTGTGGCCACTATCTAAAAAAATTAAACCAAGGAAGCCATTACAGGGATATACATTCATTCTGCGAAAGTGCAATCCCACACTTCCATGATGATCACACCGACTTCAAAATGATTCTGAAATACTATCTCGCAGTAAGCAAAAGAATGTTAGGAAGAACGGAAGCAGCTGAAGAAACTTTACAAGAACTCAGCAACCACACATTCGACAAAGCCACCAAGTCAAAAATACTAATAAATCTCGCACTATGCCAACAAAAACTAACAAAGAACTCTGACGCCATAGCAACAGCGGAAGAAGTGAAAAAGATCCTCCCCAAGACTAGCACTGCTCTTCAAGCAGAAGTAATCATCACAGAATGCTCTACCGAACAAAATAAATCAGTAAAACTAGAGCAGCTCAAAGCTACCGCTCTTAAGAAGAGTGAATGGAGCACAGCAAACACTATAATGCTATCGCTCGCCGCACAAACTGAAGACCCGCTAATAAAAATCAAACTATTGAATAGCGCCTTAGAGAACGCCCGAACTAAAGGTGACGAATATAACGCAATCCGAGCGGTCGTTAATTTATGTGCCGTTAAGAACAAAGCCAAAATAGCGCTATCCAGCTCAGAAGAACAAAACCTAATACGTTCCTACCATTATCTATACAACCAGAGGCTCGGCGCGCTATTTAACAAGTGCCACAACGCTCTTTGGCATATATTTGACTCAAAGAACGACATAGCAAGCCAAATTATTCTTTTCCGACATAGTTCTTTAATTTGGCGACTTGAAGGCCAAGACGATCGAGAAATTACGTACATAAAGAAAATCGGAAAATCGTTGGAGCCTTCTCCAACAATAGGCCCTAGAGTTACTCACAACGAACTTGCTTATGCATTAAGTCGAACTTCTATCTTATCTTGATATAAAGCGGGGATATATTTGTATCCCCGTCACCAACAGAGCAATAAATACGTTTACTGAAAGATTTGGCGGAACCTTCTAAGGTTGCAAAAAAGTAGGCTGCACGATACCCGTCCCCGTCGCTGCCAATTCAGCGACCGGGTGTGGTAACCCGACGTATTCAAGGCGCTACAGCGCCCCCATCACGATTGCAGGCGTTTTTTTATGCCTGCAATCGTGATGGGGCGGCTGTGCGTGGGACGTCTTCGGACGTGCTGGTTTCCTTGATTCCCGGTTTACCACCCTCACCCATTCGTATGGTAACGAACGTGGCAGCTCCTCATATCAAGGAGTCTGATAATGCGCAGCATAGATCCGTACAAAACTTGGCTTTTCCCTCAACAAAATTCCCAATCGCATAACGCCCCACCGTCCACCCTCTCCCACCGCCTCTCCGTCTTCGGAGGTGGCAAATGACTGAACAATCAGAACTCAAAACCATCGGCTTAACACCCGCCATTTACTGCTCAGATCAACCGCTATTCCACGTCACTCGTGGCGTCCCTCTCGGCGACGCATTATCAATGGCTTCTAATTTTCTGTTCCTTGCCAATGCGTTTACCGAAGATGCTGCCTACGCCAGCGACACCGACCGCCATGCCTGGGCCACGCATTATTTGACGGCGATGAGTAAGGCGGTGGTTGATGATGCGGTGACGGTGCTTACGCGGGATCGGACTTCTGCACCAGCAGCTAAACGGGCGGGGGCTAAGTCTGAAGGGTAGCGGCTGGCAAATTGTGGTTCCGATGCCAGTTGAGGGCTTCCCCTCAACCATAGAATCTCCCACAGGGGTTGTGCGAAAGAAGGAGACAGATTGATTTCTCTCAAAAACTCTAAAAAATGGAGCTCAGGCGAACTCACTTTGGACGTGGCGCTGTCAGGTCGAATATGCAAGAGATATAGGGACAGACCACGATTATGGGTGTGAGAAAACGTGGTCTGTCCCCGTTTCTCCTCTCATAGCTGTGCGTAGGCCTTATCGAAATTCTCAAAAGCTTGGTCGACCTTGTATCGAAGCATCAAAGATGCGGAAAGCTTCACCATCGCCTCGAAAAGTATGTGTCCTGATGGAACCTCACATTGGCCAACGCATCGACCGGAAAAATCGCCGGGCTCATACGCATAGACGGTGTAGAAAACACCACGAGGCTCTCGGTCTAATCCGACAATAATATGCGTAACCGAGTTATCTCTAACACCGGACTCAGGCAGTGAAAACTCTAATACATCATCAAACGGAATGAACATAGCAGAAGCAGACATTACAAAAAGACTCGCGACATCCAGTGACTCTTCTACTGATTGAAGATCAGGAGCTTTGTATTCGTGCTCAAGAATATTCCGCATGTTGACTACTTTGCGCAGAAGGCTTGGTGCCAATAGGCCGAGCGCCCGCAATCGTTCTATTTTCTTCGGCACATTCCATTTGAGCGACGGATAACCGAATGAAATCAGCAACTGATCAAGCTGACAGACAATCGCCCGCTTTGCATTGGTCGTTGCGTTAATAAGCGCAGACAGACCACCCCGTTCAAAATCGTCTTCTGCCAAGCTCAAGAACTCGATAGGCGAAGTTTTGAGCTCCGTCATCGTGAAGCTGCCACCACCTGAATCTATCGCACATTTGCTCATATCGAATTCATGAGCTAGGCAAAACTCTTTGATATCCATCTTACGACCGGGCTGATGGGCAGCCCAGAGGACTGCAGAAAACATAGTTTAGCAGTGACACTACCGAGATGGCCGAGAGATACAGGGACAGACCACGATTATGGATTTGAGAAAACATGGTCTATCCCTGCTTTTTTCCAACTAATCGTTTTTTCCACTCAAAATGAAATGGGCGACCTGAATAAGGTCGCCCATTTTTTACAGCGACAGCACCTCCACCTGCAATCGTCGCCCAACCACGTCCAGCAAATCACAACCATCGCGCAGTGAAGTCACCAGCACCCGCGCCAGTTCACTGTGAACCCCCTCGCCAACGGCAATGTTCTCCAGCAGTTGGGTCGCAGTGCGGATGCGGTAGGCCGCGGTTTCGTGCAACACGTCGAGCGGTGCGTGGGTATCTATCAGCAATGACGGGATGGTGCAGTCAATGCCGGTGACTGGCATGTATCGATCCATGACAAACCTCCATTGGGTAAACGAGCGCGGCCACTCAGTGGTGGACGGCGGGCTGACTCTCACCTGCGCCATCGGGCTGGTCGAGGTGGTCCAGCGCTCGGTTGACCAGCAACTCCGCCAACACGGTCAGCTGTTGCATCGCCAGTGCCACATTGCGCCGCGAGCCTTCGAGTTCGAACGCCAGGTCGGTGGTCATGGCGTTGATAGAGGCAAGGGTTTCGCTGGCGTGGACCAGCAAGGTTGGCGTGTCTACGTCGGGGACAATGGTGAATACATGGCTGACGGGATCTGGGTGACTGGGGTTACGCAAACGGGCACTGGCGGCGCGTTGGGCGGCTTCGCTTAGCGGGATGGGATCTGCGGGATCAGAGGTAGACGGGGTCGGGACTTCAGGCGGATTGGGGGTGACCTTTTTCATGGTGGAGCTCCTGTGTTGGTTATAGAAGCTGCCAACCCCCTGCTGTCAAACAGGATTGGGTGGCAACTGTACGCGGGTTGACAGACCAGGACACAAGCACCCGGTGCACCCGAAGATGCCCCACGCACAGCCGCCAGAAAGAAACTGCACGCGGGAAAGCATGCCGTTTTATCAAGAGGAGTGAAAGCCTGTGTTTGTGCAGCCTGTCAAAGCCGATCGCTGATGCGCAGCGACACCTGAAGGCTATCCCTGAAGAAGAGCGGCCGCCAGTTCATGGAAGGCGCTACGGTTTGCGGGAAATGTCCTAGGACGGGGAAAAACACGGGACAGATAACGCTTTATCACATTCATAATCGTGGGCTGTCCCCGTTTTTTCCAAACAAGGCATCAATATAGAGGCTCAATCCTAGCCGCCAGGTTACCGCGATGGATCCCTATTTCACCTGTCACTTCAGGCCCCGAATAAACCATCGAGGTTTCATAATTAGCCCACTGGCCACGATTTGCACTGAACCAGTTAAACGATCCCATACACAACAGCTCATCATCGGCCATAACGATTTTGCTGTGTACTTTGCGTACAACATGAGAGTCGATGTTCTGGCGACGCAGCGATTCTAGTGCGTGGTTGAGCGTCTCTCTATTTGAAGTCGACAGGTTGAAATCCCGATCGGTATAAACCCGTACCCTGACACCTCGTTCTACCGCAGCGCTCATTGCCTCTAACGCACCAATATCAATGATTCGCTGCAGACTGATCCATGGCGAAACGATGTGCACTTCTTGCACGGCGGTGGCGAGGGTTTTCATCAGGAAATGATCATGGGCCTTGGCATTGATCAAATGGCTAAGGGTTGATTGAGGGGACTCCAGGTCTTTGCGGGGCAAGTATTCGAATACTAACTCACTGGCTGGATCGCGCAGCAGGTACTCAGCCAGCAAGCCACGTGGTTTTCCGGAGGGCACCATGCCGAACAGGTCCATGTCGCCGAATACCAGGAAGCTGTCCTTGGCTCGGGATACCGCGACATTGAGCATGCTCGATTTACGGTCAATGAAACCACCATCGGCATGCTTGGAATACACCGCAGAAAAAATCACCACGTGCCGTGCCGCGCCCTGAAAGGAATGCACTGTACCGATGGTGAGTTCGCCTTCGCCTTTTCCGGTCTTGATACCGCGTGCGGTGCACGCGTCGGCAATGGCTTGGGACTGCGCGCCAAAGGGAGTGATCACGCCCACGATCTTCCACAGCTCCTGACCATAGCGCTCTTCCAGTTTCTCGCGGTGGGCAGCGATCCACTCTGCGATGGTTTCGGCTTCTAGGCGATTCATACGGCTGCGACCGTTCTGCTGTCGGCAAATGCCATCAACATGAAGATAACCCAGGCTGGGCAGTAACCCGCCTTGAGGTTTATCCCCGCGCTTTGGCACCAACTTACCCCGGTAACACAGGGTATTGCAGTAATCGACGATCGAGTCATAACAACGACGATGTTCGTACAAGTACATACCGCGGTCCAAGTCGGGGTCGTACCAATAGCGACTGGCATTCTGGGCAATTTTCATCACGCTGCCAGATGCCGCGCTGACACCGGTGGCGCACACTTTTTCATAGGCCTCATCGACACCTACACGTGGCAGCAGATCAGCACCGAGCAGGTTGCCGATATCCACGGAATCAGGAATCGACCAGATCGGTTCGATTTGCAGCGTATCGCCGATCACCAGGGCTTTTTTGCCCAGGGCGAAGGAGGCACCAGCGACTTCGGGCAGCACCTGGCCGGCTTCGTCGACGATTAATAGATCGATGAGGTTGTACATGTAGTCATCGATGTAACCGTTGCCGTTATGCTTGCTACCCTTCATATGGACAGGCAGCATGAAAAAAGTCGACACGATGCAGGGTGTCAGCTTCATCCAGCGATACCATTTTTTTTCCAGGGTCTTGCGCCCATTCTTGCTTTGCTCCTTGAGGATTTGCGGCAATGTCTGCTCGACTTCAAGCAGCCAACGCCCTTCCCAGTAATGTGTGCTCAACAAGAAAATCTGGAAGCGGATCCGCGTGTCGGCCAGCGCATCGCAATCGTTCAAGGTCATGTCATCGGTGACAACATCCGGCGCCAGCTCCAACGGAGCCAAGGCAGCTCGCCAATTTGTCAGGCACTGCTGTCGCGCTTGCAGCAAGCCTTGCGCAGCGCTGATCTTTTTCTCGAGTGTGTTGATCTCGGCGACGGTTGCGGCACGCCAGCCGGCTAATGTTTCGCTGATCGCCGACACGTTACTCAACGCCAGCAACTGCGTCAGCTGATCCTCGCTCAGTTGCGATCCCGATGCCTGCGAGGCGCTTTGGCGCCGTTCAAGGTGCAGTCTGGCGCGAAGCAAACGCTTTTGTTGGACCGATGGAATCCAGGCGAAGATCACATACCACAGAGATTCGTTGGCCAGGTACTCGCGGAATGAAGTATCCAGGGCTTTTTGTTGAAGGCTTTGGGTCTTGAGTTTCTGCAAATCCTTCTGCGCAGCTACGATACCGGCATCCGGATCATCGCCCCACAAGGCCACAAGATCCTGGCGAGCGACCGTCAGGGCGTGCCATGAATGCTCGATGTTGCGCAGTTCATTGGCCCGAGCTTCCAACGCCTGATGCAACCGCCCAACAGCCCCTTCCACAGTCAGCGAAGGCATGCTGGTAAAGGCTGCTGACGCTTTGTTCAACCACTCGCTTTTTGCCTGATCCAGATAGCTGTCGGACTCGGTCTGGGTAAAGAAACTTTGGCTCTGATACTTGCGCACCGTTTCCGGGTCAGTGGACTTGCTCGGAAAATAAGCCCCGAAACTGTTAATGTCCGGCAGCCAGCGACCGGCAAGCGGTCCATTGCCTGGGGCGAAATCCGAGCCAAAGGCATCAAGAATATTGGTGACCGCCTGGTTATTGGTCGAGCTGGCAACAATCACCGGCGGCTCTGCACCGACCAATGCCGCCTTCGCCCACAATGAGGCCACGACAGATAACAGGAATGTTGTCTTGCCCGTACCGGGCGGCCCGTTCACCCCCAGGATGTCACCGTCGTTGGACGCCAGGAAATGCGCCAAGGCATCACGCTGCTCACTGGCCAAGGCATATTCGTCGCTGGCATGGCCCAACCGCGCGGCAAAACCGGCATTTGGTTGCAAGCGGGGTTCAGGACCGAGCGTTGTCTGACTGGCGTAACGTTCGAAGAGTGCGCTTTGAGGGGCTGTATCACGCAGGTGATCATACAAACGCACAATATGCTGGCTCGCGCCGGTTATCTTTTCTTCTTTGAACAGGCACCATTCATCCGATCGTTCGTAACCGTTATCGCCCTGCAGCCATCCCGAGCTGACTTCATCGACAAAACGCTGACAGAACTTCAGATAATTAGCCCACTGTTCGGCATATTCGTCGGTCCCGGCTGCCTGGCCATCTTCCGGCGGTTCCACCACCGGCAGCGTATTAACCGCCAAAAATCGATCGACATCCGCGACATCTCCCAACGCGAAACTACCTGATTCCAGCGGCTCCAGAATGTCTCGCGGAATGACCGTGTTTTTAGTCGGGAAAAGCTGCCCGTGACGGTTTACCTGCACATGCCCAAGCAGTGGTGTAATCAGCGCATGTATTCCGTTACGGGGTTTTCCGTGCTCCAGACGCGCCTTGAATACCCAGGGTCGAATGGTGACTTCAAGCGTTTGGCGTTGCAGCGGTTCGTCCTTGAACAACGCTTCGACGGTCTCACTTCCTAAGTAACCGGTATGCAAGGCTTCGAGTGGAAGGTGCACATGAGCGGTCAGACCATCGACCTTGAGACCGCCGTTACCATTCTCGGCATCGACGAGTGAGTTGCGCCAATACTTGGCGAATTTAAGAGAGTTTTCGTTCATCGTCCTGATTCAATAATCTCGTATGCCTGGCCACCGGTCGGCCAGAAAAAAGCGGGAATGGGATCGTTACGTTCTTTCGCAAGCCCATCCTCTGGCGACATCCACAAATTCGCTGACAGATTCAACTCGCGCTCAATCAAATCTTGGCAACAGCCGCCGCAGGGGCCTCAACAGTCTCAATCACACTGTCGTCCTCGATAAGCAACGCCTGATCAGTCAATGCACCGGCGCTAAGCAAGCGCAGTGCTTTTTTCTCCTGCAACTTCGCAACCAGACTCTCGCGATGAGTCAGGGTGTGATTGATGAATGTCGTACGGGAGAGGATCAAACGAACAGGCGTCGGCAGCACTTCGTAAGCTTTTTCGACCAGCATGATGAACACCTCATCATCCTTGAGCTTTTCTTCCGTGACGGTCAGCAGGCCATTGACCAGCACGTTCTCAACCTTGCCCCAGTTGTTGTCGAAAAACTCCGAAGCCTTCGATGTGCCTACAGAAAAATTGCCAGACACACTGTCTTTGGCTGCCATGGCTTTGTCGGCGATCCCGCCTGACAGGGCTCGTGCTTTATCCGTAAGGGATTTGAACATCTTCTACTCCATGAGATTTAGATCCATTTATGCGTCAGAACCTTAGCAGAGGAAAAAGTGATGGCATAGCGCCTTCATCTCGTGAAGCGATCGAAGGTGAACGGAGTGCAATTGAGCGAAATGTATGAAAAGGAGACTGTCCTTCGATTTTGATATCTTGCGGCCCACTCGCAGTAGAAACACGTCAAAAACGAATGTCGGATACGGCACCTGGAAGTTGATCAGCAGAGGGCATCACTCGCCGACGAAATATTCTCTGCTCCAACTCGGCGCTGCTTTGGCGGGATTGATCGCGGCATTCTGTGCCGCCTTACTGCATTCCTCATTCCTGCGCGCGGGGCAAGACGACGGTGGGTGAGAAAAGCTGGCACCACGCCTCGACCTACACCTCGTCTACACTCAACGATTGGTCGTAGAAAGAACCAAACACGTCGCTTTTGTGCAGTTGAATCAATGCCAGCGTGGCAAGCTGCCTTTTATGCCCTGAACAGGTGCGGCAAAGACCGCGCCGGGCCCAACAAGATGCCCGCTCAGGGTGCCTGGCCAACGGCCTGAAAATGCCACGAGACCGTGACGTGGTGTGAGTGCCGCAGCCGACACTTTCGGACAACCGACAACCGCCTGGTTTGCCCGTGACCGTGAGGAATGCTGTATGCCTGATGAGATGTTGCACCTGCCGATGGTCAACAGCCTGCTGGAGCGCCACAAGGGTTCGCCCGGCGCGCTGTTGCCGATCCTTCATGATATTCAGGAGGGCATCGGTTACATCCCCGATGCCGCCGTCCCCGAGATTGCCCACGCCCTGAACCTGAGTCAGGCCGAGGTTCGCGGGGTGATCAGTTTCTACCATGACTTCCGCACCGCGCCTCCGGCCCGGCATATCCTGCGTCTGTGCCGGGCCGAGTCCTGCCAGAGCCGTGGCGCCGAGCAGCTCGCGGCGCAATTGCGTGAACGCCTGCAACTGGACGACCACGGCAGCAGTGCCGACGGCAACATCAGCCTGCGCCCGGTGTATTGCCTCGGCGCCTGCGCCTGCTCGCCCGCTCTGGAGCTGGATGGTCGGGTGCATGCGCGGCTTAGCGCCGAGCGCCTGGATGCTCTGCTCGACGCTTGCCTGGAGGACGCATGATGCCGAGTCTTTATCTGCCCTGTGATTCGCTTGCCCGTGCCGTGGGTGCCGATGAGGTGGCCGTGGCCCTGGCCGCTCAGGCCCGCGAACGCAATCTACCGCTGGACCTGCAACGCACCAGTTCTCGCGGCCTGTACTGGCTGGAACCGTTGCTGGAAGTGGACAGCCCGCAAGGCCGTATAGGCTTCGGCCCGCTGACCGCTGCCGATGTGCCGTCGGTGCTTGAGGCGCTGCAAGGCGAGCCGTCCGCCCATCCACTGGCCTTGGGCCCGGTGGAGCAGTTGCCTTATCTGAAGACGCAACAACGCCTGTTGTTCGCCCGAGCCGGCATTACCCGGCCGCTGTCCCTGGAGGATTACCGGGCTCACGGCGGTTTCGAGGGTTTAAAAAGAGCCGTCGATATTGGCGGCGAGCAAACCGCGACCGCCGTGTTCGATTCGGGTCTGCGTGGCCGTGGCGGCGCGGCGTTCCCGGCCGGGATCAAATGGCGCACGGTGCGCGCCACCCAGGCTGCGCAGAAATACATTGTGTGCAACGCCGACGAAGGCGACTCCGGCACCTTCGCCGACCGTATGTTGATGGAAGGCGACCCCTTCCTGCTGATCGAAGGCATGGCCATTGCCGGCATCACCGTCGGCGCCAGCTACGGCTACATTTATGTGCGCTCGGAATATCCACAGGCCGTGGCCACCCTGCGCGAGGCGCTGGACATCGCCCGGTCCGCCGGTTACCTCGGCGCCAATGTCGGCGGCAGCGGCCAGGCTTTTGATATGGAAGTGCGGGTCGGTGCCGGCGCTTACATCTGCGGTGAGGAAACCGCGCTGCTCGACTCGCTCGAAGGCAAGCGCGGGATCGTCCGCGCCAAGCCACCGATCCCGGCCTTGCAGGGCCTGTTCGGCCTGCCGACCCTGGTGCACAACGTGCTGACGCTGGCCTCGGTGCCGCTGATTCTGGCGAAGGGCGCGCAGTTCTATCGCGATTACGGCATGGGCCGCTCCCTAGGCACCATGCCCTTCCAACTGGCGGGCAATGTTCGTCACGGCGGCCTGGTGGAACGGGCCTTCGGCCTGACCCTTAGGGAACTGGTGGAAGATTACGGCGGTGGTACCGCCAGTGGCCGACCGCTGAAGGCCGCACAGGTTGGCGGCCCCCTCGGCGCCTGGGTGCCGCCAGGGCAATTCGACACGCCGCTGGATTACGAAGCCTTCGCCGCCATCGGCGCCATGCTCGGTCACGGGGGTGTGGTGGTGGCTGACGACAGCCTCGACATGGCCCACATGGCGCGTTTCGCCATGCAGTTCTGCGCCGAGGAATCCTGTGGCAAATGTACCCCATGCCGCATCGGCTCGACCCGCGGCGTGGAGGTGATCGACCGCCTGCTGGCCGCGCCTGACCAGAGCAGTCGCGATGAGCAGGTGATCATCCTCAAGGACCTGTGCGACACCCTGCAGTACGGTTCGTTGTGCGCATTGGGCGGCATGGTCTCCTTTCCGGTCGCCAGCGCCCTCAAGTACTTCCCCGCCGACTTCGGTCTGCAATCTTCGGAGGTCGACCAATGATCACTCTCTTCGACCCGAACACCGATATCGATCTGGGCACCCCGGCCCGCAACAGCGAAGTGCAGGTCACCCTGAACATCGACGGCCAAAGCATCAGCGTGCCCGAAGGCACCTCGGTGATGCGCGCCGCCGCGCTGCTGGGCACCACCATTCCCAAACTGTGTGCCACCGACAGCCTGGAAGCCTTCGGCTCCTGCCGCATGTGCCTGGTCGAGATCGACGGCATGCGCGGCTACCCGGCTTCCTGCACCACGCCGGTCAGCGAAGGCATGAGCGTGCACACCCAAACGCCGAAGCTCGCCACGCTGCGGCGCAACGTCATGGAGCTGTACATCTCCGATCACCCGCTGGACTGCCTGACCTGTTCGGCCAACGGCAACTGCGAGCTGCAAACCGTCGCCGGCCAGGTCGGCCTGCGGGAGGTGCGTTACGGCTATGAAGGCGAGAACCATCTGGACGACCAGAAGGACACCTCCAACCCCTACTTCGACTACGACCCGAGCAAGTGCATCGTCTGCAACCGCTGCGTGCGCGCCTGCGAAGAAACCCAGGGCACCTTTGCCCTGACCATTACCGGGCGCGGTTTCGAATCCCGGGTCGCGGCCGCCGGTGGCGAGAACTTCCTCGACTCGGAATGCGTGTCCTGCGGCGCCTGTGTACAAGCCTGCCCGACCGCGACGCTGATGGAAAAAAGCGTGGTCGAACTGGGTCAGCCCGAACACAGCGTGATCACCACCTGCGCCTATTGCGGCGTGGGCTGCTCGTTCCGCGCCGAGATGAAAGGCGACCAGGTCGTGCGCATGGTCCCCGACAAGAACGGCCAGGCCAACCACGGCCACTCGTGCGTCAAAGGACGCTTTGCCTGGGGCTACGCCACCCACCCGGATCGCATCACCAAGCCGATGATCCGCAAGCACATCAACGACCCTTGGCAGGAAGTCAGCTGGGATGAAGCGGTGACCTACGCCGCCAGCGAATTCCGCCGCCTGCAGCAACAATACGGTCGCGACTCCATTGGTGGCATCACCTCCAGCCGCTGCACCAACGAAGAAACCTATCTGGTGCAAAAACTGGTGCGCGCCGCGTTCGGCAACAACAACGTCGACACCTGTGCGCGGGTCTGCCACTCGCCGACCGGCTATGGCCTGAAACAAACCCTGGGCGAGTCCGCCGGCACCCAGAGTTTCGACTCGGTGATGCAGGCCGACGTGATCCTGGTGATGGGCGCCAACCCCAGCGACGCCCACCCGGTGTTCGCTTCCCAACTCAAACGCCGCCTGCGTGAAGGCGCGCGGCTGATCGTCATCGACCCACGCCGCATTGATCTGGTGGACACGGTGCATGCCCGCGCCGAACTGCACCTGGCGCTACGTCCGGGCACCAACGTCGCCATGCTCAACGCCCTGGCCCACGTCATCGTCACCGAAGGCCTGCTCAACCAGGCCTTTATCGACGCCCGTTGCGAGGGCAGCGATTTCGCCCAGTGGAAGGCGTTCGTCAGCCGTGCGGAGAACTCGCCGGAAGTCCTTGGCGACATCTGCGGTGTCGCCGCTGCCGACATCCGCGCCGCCGCCCGCCTGTATGCCACCGGTGGCAATGCGGCGATCTACTATGGCCTGGGCGTCACCGAACACAGCCAGGGCAGCACCGCGGTCATGGGCATCGCCAACCTGGCCATGGTCACTGGCAACATCGGCCGCGAAGGCGTGGGCGTGAACCCGCTGCGTGGGCAGAACAACGTTCAAGGCTCCTGCGACATGGGCTCCTTCCCGCACGAACTGCCCGGCTACCGGCACATCTCCAACGAGGTGGTACGAGCGCAGTTCGAACAGGCCTGGAACGTTACGCTGCAACCCGATCCGGGCCTGCGCATCCCGAACATGTTCGAGGCCGCCCTGGGCGGCAGCTTCAAGGGCTTGTATTGCCAGGGCGAAGACATCGCCCAGAGCGACCCCAATACCCAGCACGTCACCGCGGCCCTGTCGGCCATGGAATGCATCGTGGTGCAGGACATCTTCCTCAACGAAACCGCCAAGTTCGCCCACGTGTTCCTGCCGGGCAGCTCGTTCCTGGAAAAAGACGGCACCTTCACCAACGCCGAGCGGCGCATCTCCCGGGTGCGCAAAGTCATGGAACCGCTGGGCGGCAAGGCCGACTGGGAAGGCACCGTGGCCCTGGCCAACGCCCTCGGATACCCGATGAACTACCAGCACCCGTCGCAAATCATGGATGAAATCGCCAGCCTGACGCCGACCTTCACCAACGTCAGCTACGCCGAACTGGAGCGCCACGGCAGCCTGCAATGGCCATGCAACGCCGCAGCACCGGACGGCACACCGACCATGCACATCGAGGAATTCGTGCGCGGCAAGGGGCGCTTCATGCTCACCGGCTACGTGCCCACCGAGGAAAAGGTCAACAGCCGCTATCCGCTGCTGCTGACCACCGGGCGCATCCTCAGCCAGTACAACGTCGGCGCCCAGACCCGGCGCACCGAAAACGTCGCCTGGCACGACGAAGACCGCCTGGAAATCCACCCGACCGACGCCGAGAGCCGTGGCATCAACGAAGGTGACTGGGTCGGCATTGGCAGCCGCGCCGGACAGACCGTCCTGCGTGCGCGGATCACCGAACGGGTAGCCCCGGGCGTGGTGTACACCACCTTCCACTTCCCTGAATCGGGGGCCAACGTCATCACCACCGACAACTCCGACTGGGCCACCAACTGTCCGGAGTACAAGGTCACCGCCGTGGAAGTCAGCCGCGTCTACCACCCTTCCGAGTGGCAAAAACGCTACCAGGAATTCAGCGACGATCAACAACGCCTGCTCGACGAACGCCGCCAGGCACGCACCGCAGGAACAAAAGCCGAGGTGCGCCGATGAGCACCGCCAACCTGATCAAAATGGCTAACCAGATCGCCCAGTACTTCGCCAGCGAGCCGGACCAGCAACAGGCCGTGCTCGACGTGCGTAATCACCTGAAAATGTACTGGACGCCCGGCATGCGCAAGGAATTGCTGGCCTGGCAAACGGCGCATCAAGGGGCAGACTTGCACCCACTGGCGCAGGCGGCGGTCAGTGGGGCGGGCTGGGAGGCTTAGGTTCAAACGATCCCTTGGGGATTGCCGCTTGGCCTGTGAAGACAGGCCAAGGGGCGTTCCAGAGGTTTTTAAAGTCGAGCATTCGAGGGCGCGGAGAACCCACGCCCCTGCCTAATGCCAGTCAGTTAAGAGCAATGCACAACACTACGACGTAAACCAGAGACTTTCGGCGCGTGCAAGATCGCCAAGATCGCAGCCTGCGGCAGCTCCTACGCCGAGCAGTCGAAACCTACGCAAATCTGTAGGAGCTGCCGCAGGCTGCGATCTTTTAAAGAGAAAAGAGGACTGATTTATTTTCATGACAACTGGACGCCAGTTATGGAAATCAAATCAGTCCCCATCAATTTTCTCTACCCCTCCAACACCGGCAACACCACCCGCGCCTCCAACCCGCCCCCCGTCCGATTCCGCACCGTCAACATCCCCCCATGCTCCAACACAATCGCCCGTGCCGCCGACAACCCCAACCCCACTCCCCCCGTGCTCTTATTCCGCGACCCTTCCAACCGAAAGAACGGCGCAAACACCTGTTCATAACTGTCCGCAGGTATCCCCGGCCCGCGATCAAGTACGTGAATGATCACCTGTTCATCTTCCTGCCGCAGTTCAATCGCCGGTTCACTGGCGTACTTGATCGCGTTATCCAGCAAATTGGTAATCACCCGTTTCAGCCCCAGCGGGCGGCCGAAGTAGACCAGTCGGGGTGGACCGCTGAAGGTGATGTCGATGGACTGGTCGCGGTAGTCGTCGATCAGGGTTTGCAGCAGTTCGGCCAGGTCGAACTGGGTTGCCTGTTCCAGCCGGGCGTCGTCGCGGAAGAATTCCAGGGCGGAGTTGATCATGGCCTGCATTTCGTCGACGTCGCGAAAAAGCCGTTGTTGCTGCTCGGGGTCTTCGATGAATTCGCCGCGCAGGCGCATTCGGGTCAGAGGGGTGCGCAGGTCGTGAGAGATGGCGGCGAGCATCTGCGTGCGGTCCTTGATGAAGTGCTGCAACTGGGCCTGCATGGCATTGAACGCGAGGATCGCCTGGCGGATTTCATGCGGGCCGAGCGGATCGATGGGCGGGGCGCGAAAGTCGACGCCGAAGCGTCGGGCGCCTAGGGCGAATTGCTGCAAGGGTTTGGCCAGTCGGCGGGTGGCGATCAGCGCGACGACGCTGGTCGACAGCAACACCAGCAGAATCACGATCAGGGTTCGTGGCCCTTCCGCCAGCCCCCAGCTGCGTGACGGCACGCTGAACATCAGCCAGGACTCATCCGCCAGTTGCACCAGCAAAGCGTAGTGACCGTTTTTTTGTGGCCAGTCGCCGGGTTGATAAGCTTCGACCCGACGGGTCGGCGTGTTGAACAGACGCTGAGCCTCCGGTGAGGCGGCGCGGTGAGCCGCTTCGGGAGTGTCCGGCAAGTCCAGGCCCTCACGGCTGGCATGCCAGCTCACGCTCAAGGCACTGTCGCTGCCGGCCTCGGCCAGGCGTTCGCGCTGCGACACTTGCACGGCTTCGATCATCCGGGTGATGGACGCGGTTTTTTCCAGGAGGCCGGTTTCGACCAGCGGTGGATACGCCCAGACACCGGCCAGCTGGATAAACAACGCGTTAAAGGCCAGCGAAATGAGCATCGCGATGAGGGTGGTCAGGGCGATCCAGCGGGCCACCGTGTCACGCGGGCGCAGGCGCAAACCGGTCATGAGTTTTTTCACTGGCGGGTCACGCTGGGGGTGAACAGATACCCGCCGTTGCGCACGGTACGAATCATCTCGGGCCGCTTGGTGTCGTACTCCAGTTTGCGCCGCAATCGGCTGACCTGAACGTCGATGCTGCGATCGAACGCCTCATGCGTGCGGCCCCGCGCCAGGTCCAGCAACTGCTCCCGAGTGAGAATGCGCTGCGGATGTTCGACAAACACCAGCAGCAAGTCGAACTCCCCGGCCGACAGCGGGATCATCACCTGATCCGGTGAGCGCAGTTCCCGACGGGTGAGGTCCAGTTGCCAGTCGGCGAATTTGATCAGCGGGCGTGGCGCTTCCCCGGTCAGCGGGAGGCTTTCCCCCGCCCGGCGCAACACTGCGCGCACCCGGGCCAGCAGCTCCCGGGCGTCGAACGGTTTGCTCAGGTAATCATCGGCGCCCATCTCCAGCCCGACCACCCGATCACTCAACTCACCCATGGCGGTCAACATGATCACCGGCGTCGGGTATTGCTGGCGCAGGCGCTGGCACAGCGTCAACCCGTTCTCACCCGGCATCATCAGGTCGAGAATGATCAGGTCCGGCGCCTGGCGCTCAATCGCCGCCCACATCGAGACGCCATCGGTGGCAACCTCCACCGCATAGCCTTGTTGCACGAAAAACTTCTTCAGCAGCGCGAGGACCTCAAGGTCGTCGTCCACGATCAAAAGACTGCTCACCAGCGGGCATCACTTATGGCCTGAAAGAACCCACATCTAAAACCATTCGGCGTGGCCCGTCATATATTTCAATCGGGTAACAAAGCGACATCGCGGTAAAAAAGCAGACATCTTTGCGCAAGACCCGAATGTCAGCATCCAGCACCTATTCCCGAAGACTGTTTGCCCATGCCCTCGTTCACGCGTTCCACCGCTGCCAGGAAACCCCGACCGATGACCTCTGAAAACCAGTCCCTGATCCTGCAACAACGCGTGGTGAAACACGCCAACGCCAACCTGCACTGCCGCGAAGTCAGCCTGCGGTTATCGAGCGACCAGCGCGAGATGATCCTCACCCGCTACACCGAACACTACAGCCCCGACGGCCTGCAATGGGTCGAACGCAGCCACCGCGTGCCGGTGACCGACCTGCTGCGCTGGGTGATTGAAAATGGTGAGGCGCAGACTTTGGTGCAGGGTGGGGACGCTTCGGAAGTTTTGCCGATTGATCGTTCTCATGCGGAGCGCGAGAACGATCAAGACGGTATCCTGAGCTCACATTGATCGGGCTGGACGCTCACCAAGGAGAGGTATGTTTTCAAGGAACAGGATGGTCCCCGAACTGATGGTCGGCGACCTCAGGAAAAGTCTGGATTTCTGGACCACATTAATTGGATTCCAGGTGGCCTACGAACGCCCGGAAGAGGGATTTGCCTACCTCGACTTCGACGGCGTGCAAGTCATGCTGGAGCAGTACGACCCGCTCGAAGGGCAATGGGTGACCGGCCCACTGGAAGCGCCGTTTGGGCGCGGCATCAACTTTCAGATGACGGTCGACAGTGTCGAGCCGATTCTCCAGCGGCTGGCTGCTGTCGAGTGGCCGTTGTTTCGCCCGTTTGCCGATGCCTGGTATCGATCCGGCACGGTAGAAGTTGGCCAACTTGAGCTATTGGTGCAGGACCCGGACGGCTATCTGCTACGGTTGGTTGAGTATCTGGGGGAGCGTCCGCTCTCTAATGCCCCCACCCCATGATCCACAACACCGGACGCAACGAAGCCACACGGTAACGGTCCACATCCGCCAAGCACCCCAACGTTCAAAAGGTCGTCGATAGCCCATGTTCGCGCACATAGACCTCAACCACTTCCTCGCGGCCTACGGCTACTGGGCGGTTTTCCTTGGCTGTGTCATGGAAGGCGAAACCATCCTGATATTGGGCGGCATGGCGGCGCATCAGCATTTGCTGAAGCTCTGGCCGGTGATTGCCTGGGCCAGCGCCGGCGGAATGTTGGGGGATCAGTTGCTGTTCTGGACCGGTCGTTATTTCGGCCCGCGACTCTTGCCTCGTCTCAAACGCCAGCAAACGCAGATCAAGCGAGTCTCCGGACTGATCGATCGTTACCCGTCGACATCGGTTTTTTCGGTACGTTTTCTGTATGGCATGCGGTTGGTGGGCCCGATGGTGATCGGTGCCAGTGGTCTGTCACCGTTGCGTTTTTCACTGCTGAACATGTTCGGCGCAATGGTCTGGGCCACGCTGTTCGTCACCGGTGGTTATTGGGCTGGCGAAGCACTTCAGCAATTGTTCGGCAACCTCAAGCCTTACCGGCTGCCGATTGCCCTGGGTGTTGTGGTGGTCGTTGCAGTGGTGGCGGTGATCCTGCACCTGAGGAACAAGCGTAAGTTCCAGCAGTAAATCAGGCTGTTTTGACTCGGATCGAACCTACACTTTTCAAGGAAAAGTCTTGAAGACGGCAGGGTTATACCGAGCGCTTAATCGAGGCTGGTTTCTAAACTTCGAGCGTTTCTACCCATCATGACCACCCCAACTACCGCCGACGAAACAACCTATCTTCTTGCTTCGCGAGCCAACGCTGAACGTCTCATAGCTTCAATCTGCAACTTGCGTGCAGTGAAGGCCGCAAAAGACGAGTGTCGGCAGGCGGTATTTCAGAGTCATTCTGAAATCAGCCCTGCCGTAAACAAAGATGGAGTCGGTTAATCCCCCCTCACCACCCGCCCTACCCCGCGCACAATCATCTCCACCTCGCGCTCATCAATGGTCAGTGGTGGCAGCAAGCGGATGGTCTTGCCCCGTGTCACGTTGATCAGCAACCCGTGATCCCGCGCAGCGATCAGGGTCAGGTCGCGAATGGGCTGGGCCAGTTCGATACCGATCATCAAGCCCTGGCCACGGATCGCCAGCACCTGCGGTTCGCCATCCAGTTCGGCGTGCAGGCGTGCGAGCAAGCGTTCGCCCTGACGTTTGGCGTTTTCCAGCAAGCCTTGCTCTTCGATGATCTCCAGCACGGTGCAGCCGACCCGACACGCCAACGGGTTTCCGCCAAAGGTGCTGCCATGGCTGCCGGGGGTGAACAGTTCGGCGGCTTTGCCTCGGGCCAGGCAGGCGCCGATCGGGACACCGTTGCCCAGGCCTTTGGCGAGGGTCATGACGTCCGGGACGATACCTTCGTGTTGGAAGGCAAACCATTGCCCGGTGCGGCCGATACCGGTCTGGATCTCGTCGAGCATCAGCAGCCAGTTGCGCCGATTGCACAGTTCGCGCAGGGCTTTCAGGTAACCGGGAGGTGCGAGTTGCACGCCGCTTTCGCCCTGAATCGGCTCCAGCAAAACGGCCACGATGCGCTGGCCGTAGGTCCGATGGGCCTTATCAAGCGCGGCGAGATCGCCGAACGGGACTTTGATGAAGTCCCCCGGTAACCCCTGAAACCCCAAACGCACCGCAGGACCATCGCTGGCCGACAAGGTGCCCAGGGTCCGGCCATGAAAGGCGTTTTCCATGACCACCACCAACGGCTGCTCGACGCCTTTGTGCCAACCGTACAGCCGCGCCAGCTTCAACGCGGTCTCATTGGCTTCGGCACCAGAATTGTTGAAAAACACCCGATCAAGACCGGACAGCTGTGTCAGTTTTTCCGCCAGCCGTTGCTGCCAGTCGATGCTGTACAGGTTCGATGTATGCAGCAACAGGCCGGCCTGTTCGCTGATAGCGCTGACCACTCGCGGGTGCGAGTGGCCGACGTTGGTTACCGCCACACCCGCCACCGCATCCAGGTACTCGCGACCGGCCTGATCCCACAGGCGTGTGCCCAGCCCTTTGGTAAAGCTCAAGGCCAGGGGTTGATAAGTGGTCATCAGGCAGGCGGCGGTCATGACATCAAGCTCCATCATCAGTCGGTGTTTTTGCAGTATCGTTAACCACCTGAGCTGGATAAACGCCTTAATACTTCAATCATTTTAAAGCTGAGCTTGATAATGGACTTACTGCTGGCGATGTCGGTTTACGTGAAAGTGGTCGAGGCTGGCAGCATGACCGCCGCCGCCCTGGAGTGCGAAATGTCGACCACCATGGTCGGCAATCACCTGCGAGCGCTGGAGCAACGCCTGGGCGTCAGCTTGCTTCACCGTACGACGCGGCGTCAGCGCTTGACCGAATTTGGCTCGACCTACTATCAACGCTGTCTTGAGGTGTTGGGGCTGGTGGCCGACTCCGAGCGGCTGGCCGAACAAACCCAGGGCGAACCCAGCGGTACGCTACGGATTACCGCCCCGCTGACCTTTGGCACAGAACGCCTGGCGCCGGCCTTGAGCGAATTCGTGCTGCGCTGTCCGCAGGTCAAGCTGGACGTGGTGTTGACCAATCAACGCCTTGATCTGCTGGACAACGGTTTTGATGCGGCGATTCGCCTGGGTAACAGCGAACCGTCCAACCTGATCGCCCGGCCGCTGGAGGATTACACCCTGACGATGTGTGCCTCGCCGGCCTATCTGGCGCGCCGTGGCACACCGCAAAAGCCGGAGGAACTGGCCGAACACGACTGCCTGGCCTTCGCCTACCCGGCGGGCGATGAATGGCGCTCGGTGGAAAAGCAGTGGCGCCTGAGCGGCCCTGACGGGGAGATCGTCGTTGCGGTGAGCGGTCCGATGCTGATCAATAGTTCATCGGGTCTGCACCAGGCAGCGCGCACCGGGATGGGTGTGGTGATGCTGCCCGATGCACTGGTGGATCAAGATCTTCGGGAAGGGAAATTGGTGGCACTGATGCAAGACTATCAACTGCCCCGCCGTCCGATGAATCTGATCTACGCGCAGGACCGATACCGCTTGCCGAAATTGCGCAGCTTTGTCGAGTTTGCGTTGCAAACGTGGGGCAAACAGAACTGATCGCGCACGCCATTATTACTACGAAAGAGGCTTCTATCCCTTGATTCCCGGCGCTACAGTGTCAACGTGCCATGAGTTAGTCTCTACGACTGGCCGGCCACTTCAAGTTCAGGGCAGCAGGGAGAGCGGTGATGGTTGAGTTGTCCAGTATCGAGCCGTTGAAAGTCAGCCTGATTGATCTGAATGAAGACATGCTGCACGCGATTCTGGAGCTGGTCAGCGACGGGATCTGGGACTGGAACGCCAACACCGGGTTTGTCTACCGCAATCGCGGTTGGTACGAAATGCGCGGCTACGAGCCTCATGCACTTGAGAACAACGTGCTGGCCTGGGAGCGCGCGATTCATCCCGACGATTACCCGCGGGTGATGATGTATTTCGATGATCACCTGCATCAGCGCTCGCCCCATTACCAGGCCGAATACCGTTGCCGCAAGCAGGATGGCAGCTACATCTGGATCGAAGATCGCGGTCACGTGATCGCACGTAACGCTGATGGCTCAGTGGCGCGGATGATCGGAGCGAACCGCAGCATTGAAGACAAGAAGCGTCTGCTCGAGCAACTCGAACGGCGCAATCATTCCCTGGAAGCGATAGTCGAGGAACGGACCCGCGAGTTGTCTCTGCTCAATCAGCAGTTACAGGCTCAGCTGGACGAGAACCGCAAACTGGCAGAAAGCGACACCCTGACCGGAATCGCCAACCGCTATCTCTTGGAAAAAGCCCTGCCGCTGGAATGCGAACGCTCCCAACGTTTTCGTCAGCCGCTGTCGTTGATCGCCATGGACATCGACGACTTCAAATGCATCAACGACCATTACGGCCATGCCTTGGGCGACGCGGCGCTGGTGCACGTGGTCGAAAGTGTCAAACGTTGCGTGCGCGAAGGCGACTTGCTGGCCCGTTGGGGCGGCGATGAGTTCATCGTGATCCTGCCCGGCAGCACCGCCGCCACCGCACGCGCCCTCGCCGAAAAAATCCGCCTTGAGCTGTCGAGCCTGCCACCAGTGGGCGACTTCCAGGTCACGATGAGCTTTGGCGTGGCGCAGCGCTTTGAGGACGAGCAACAAACCGGCCTGCTGGCCAGGGCGGATCAAGCGTTGTATCGCTCGAAAATCATCGGCAAGAACATGATTTCCGGATGATCCAGAACTACATACCCGCCTTCACCAACACTGGTTTTTCCTGATACCGCTCCGGGTACAGCTGTTTGAGCTGCGCCACTTTCGGCAGATCGTTGATCACGATGTAGGGATACGTCGGATGCTCCGTCAGGAAGTTCTGATGGTAGGCCTCTGCCGGGTAGAAACCGTTGTAGGTTTCGAGTTTGGTCACGATCGGTTTGTTGAAGGCATGTGCTGCATCCAGTTGTGCGATGTAGGCCTGGGCGACTTTTTGTTGTTCGGCACTTTCCACGAAGATCGCCGAGCGATATTGGGTGCCGGTGTCGGGGCCCTGGCGATTGAGTTCGGTGGGGTTGTGGGCCACCGAGAAGTAGATTTGCAGCAAGGTGCCGTAGCTCACTTGAGCAGGGTCGAAAGTGACCTGAACGGATTCCGCATGGCCTGTATCGCCATCACTGACGCGCTCGTATTGCGCGGTGTTCGCTGCACCTCCGGCGTAACCGGAGACCGCATTCTTGACGCCTTTGACATGCTGAAACACGCCTTGAACGCCCCAGAAGCAACCACCGGCGAACACCGCCGTTTCGCTGTTGGCCTTGGGGGTTTCGTCGAGGGCTGGTGGCGCAATGGCGACTGCGTCCTCGGCAACCCCGAATGAAAAGGCCAGGCATTGACCGGCAACGGTGGCGATGGCCAACCCGAGCAGGGTCTGGCGCCAGGTAAATAGGGTTTTCATGATCACGACTCCTGCATAAGTAGATTCACGGTGTACCGGAAAAGATCGCAGCCTGCGGCAGCTCCTACGGACTGAAGGTTCATCAACCAAAGGTAAACGCATACGCCGACACGCCCGGGTCAAGGAACTCGATGCTGAAGGTTCGATCTGCCACGTCGCCAGGTTGGCGCACCAATTGGTAGAGGCGTTGTTCGGTCACACTGCCGCTGCCATCTGGTGCAACGTCGGTGCCGTGGGCATCGCCGGGGACTTTGCCGTCGATCATGACTTTGAAGCGCACCGGTTTGCCGTCGGCACCGGGGCCTAGCACCAGGTGCAGGTCGCGGGCATGGAAGCGGTAGACGATGCGACTGGCCCGAGCCGCCGATGTGGCGCGCTCCGAACCGACGTTCCATTGACCGTCCAGCGTCCAGTCATTCAGCGCCAACGTCGCGGGTGCGCTATACGCGGCAACCTTGTCGGGTGCGAGGCTCGCCTCAGGTACGAAATGTTCCGAGCGCTGGTAGCCGACGTAGGTTTCCGGCGAGCGTACTTCGTTCATGTCCGGCGCCCGTTGCACGCCTTGAGCGCTGGCGTCGATCAGGCCATCGGCAACTTTCGCTGCGCCGGCTTCGCGCAGCAGTTGCTGGATCACCCGTTCTGATTCAGCGTAGTTACCCTCACCAAAATGGTGGTAACGAATGCGTCCTTGAGCGTCGGCAAAGTAGTGAGCCGGCCAGTATTCGTTGTTGAAAGCACGCCAGATCTTGTAGTCGTTATCAATGGCCACCGGGTAATTGATGCCCAGGTCCTTCATGGCCTTGGTGACGTTGCCCACATCCCGTTCGAAGGCGAACTCCGGCGCATGCACGCCGATCACCACCAGGCCCTGATCGCGATACTTCTCGGCCCAGGCTTTGACATACGGCAAGGTGCGCAGGCAGTTGATGCAGGAGTAGGTCCAGAAATCCACCAGCACTACTTTTCCTTTGAGCGCCTGAGCGTTCAACGGCGGCGAGTTGAGCCACTGCACCGCGCCGTCCAGCGACGGCAGGTTGCCTTCGACAGGCAGCGTCGCCGTGTCTTTGGCGGCCATTTTCATCGCACCACCGGCGGCCATCATGCTGGCGCCCGGTTGATCGTCGGTGGACGACGGAATCTGCGCCATCATCGCCCCGCTGTTGGCGGATGATTTACCCGCCAGTCGACCGACCAGCGCTTGTTCAAGCCCACCGGTGGACGCGGTCGATACCCGCGCCAGAATCCCGGTATCCAGCCCCAAGGCAATAGCCGCCACACCCGCCAGCATCGCCGCACCGAGGCCACGGCGCAGCCATTCACCGGCACCGATCGAACGTTTCATCGCCGCGAAGACTTTACCGCCCAGCAGCAAGGCGACCGCGAGGGAAGTGGCGGCGCCCAGCGCGTAGGCCAGCAACAGCAGGGTGGTGCCGATGCTTGCCCCTTGCAGTGCCGCGCCGGTCAGCACCAACCCGAGGATCGGCCCGGCGCATGGCGCCCAGAGCAGGCCCGTGGCGACGCCGATCAGGAATGACGCACCGGGACGCGGCCGGGCATCGGCGCCTGCCACTTCCGACAGCCGACTGCCGGCCGCCACCAGTGGCCGCGTCAGCCGTTCGGCGAGTTGTGGCAGCAGCAGCGTCAGCCCGAACAGTGCTACGAACAGCAACGCGAGCCAGCGACCGTATTGATTGAGTTGCACCACCCAACCGCCGCCCACCGCCGCCAACGAGGCGACGAGCGCGAAGGTCAGCGCCATCCCCGCCAGCAGCGGCAAGCCACTCTTGATAAACGGCTGCCCGGTGCGAGCGAAGACAAAGGGCAGTACCGGCAGAATGCACGGGCTGACAATCGTCAGCACACCACCGAGATAAGCGAGGACCAGAAGCCACATAACAAGGACCTGTATGAAGTGAAGGAGAAAACCTGCCCATGGTGTCAGGCCGACTGCGGCTCGAAGGTCATCGCCAGACCGTTCATGCAGTAGCGCAGACCGGTCGGTTTTGGCCCGTCGTTGAACACATGGCCCAAATGCCCGCCGCAGCGTCGACAATGAACCTCTTCACGCAGCACGCCAAAGGAACGGTCTTCACGGGTGGCCACCGAATTGGTCAGCGGCGCCCAGAAACTCGGCCAACCGGTATGGCTGTCGAATTTGGTGCTCGATGAAAACAGCGCCAGATCGCAGCCCGCACAGGCAAAAATACCGTCGCGATGTTCGTTGTTCAGTGCGCTGCTGTAGGCCCGTTCGGTGCCCTCTTTACGCAGTATTTCGTACTGCTCGGCGCTGAGCTTCGCGTGCCACTCGGCATCGCTATGGGTGACCTCGAAGGTCTCGGCGGCGCTCGCCTCGCTGATCAGCGCCGAGCGCACGGTCATTTTTGGCAATACACCGGCAACCAGCGCCGCAAGGCCCAGCCCGCCGCCCGTTAGAAGAATCTGTCGCCGTGAAAACATGGCCCTCTCCCTAAATTCGCCGTGGTTTACATGGAACACAGCCTAGTCTTGAGGTGATCGCCAAATCCTCACGTGGAGTTAAACAATTCGTGATAACTCGCCGAGGGAAAACCCCGCACAATGCATTCACTGCGCAACAGGATTTAGCCCAAATGGATCAACCCAAACGAGTTCTGGTGGTCGAGGACGATGTGCACATCGCCGACCTGATCTGCCTGCACCTGCGCGACGAGCAGTTCGAGGTCGTGCACAGCGCCGATGGCAACGAAGGCTTGCGCCTGCTCGAACAAGGCAGTTGGGATGCATTGATTCTCGACCTGATGCTGCCAGGCGTCGACGGTCTGGAAATCTGCCGCCGCGCCCGCGCCATGGCCCGCTACACGCCGATCATCATCACCAGCGCCCGGTCGAGCGAAGTGCATCGCATCCTCGGTCTGGAACTGGGGGCCGACGACTATCTGGCCAAACCGTTTTCGATGCTTGAGCTGGTGGCACGGGTCAAAGCCCTGCTGCGGCGGGTCGATGCCATGGCCCGCAATCTGAAAATGGATACTGGCAGCCTGACCAGCGACGGACTGTTCATCGACCCGATCACCCGCGATGTGTCCCTCAACGGCAAGCGCCTGGACCTGACACCGCGCGAGTTCGACCTGCTGTATTTCTTCGCCCGGCAGCCGGGCAAGGTCTTCTCGCGCATGGACCTGCTGAACGCGGTCTGGGGTTACAGCCACGAAGGCTACGAGCACACCGTCAACACTCACATCAATCGCTTGCGGGCCAAGATCGAAACCGACCCGACACAACCGGTGCGCATTCTCACCGTGTGGGGCCGTGGCTATAAATTCGCCCCGGCGCAGGAGCAGCCATGAGACTGACACTCACCCAGCGCCTGTCGGCGGTGTTCGCCCTGTTGCTGTTGGTGTGCAGCGGCACCTCGGTGTGGATGCAGGTGCGCTCCAACCACATGCATGAGCTGGAAGTGGTGCAAGGCTTGTCCCGGGATCTGGCGCAGCACATCGCCCACGACACCCAGTTGATGGACGCCAATGGCCTGAAACCCGACGCACTGCGTGAGTTGTTCAGCCAGTTGATGTTGGTGAACCCGAGTGTCGAGGTCTATCTGCTCGACACCGGCGGCCGGGTGGTCGGCAATGCCGCACCCGAAGGTCACCTGCGGCGCGAGCAGGTCGATCTGGCGCCGGTGCGGCGCTTGCTCAATGGTGAGGCGCTGCCGATTCTCGGCGACGACCCGCGCAGCATCGACGGGCGCAAGGTATTCAGCGCCGCGCCACTCAAGGTCAACGGTCAGCAAGCCGGCTATCTCTACGTGGTGTTGCTCAGCGAAGAACATGACCGCTTCGCCGAACGCGGGGCCACCAGCGTGGCACTGAACACCGCGCTGTGGTCGATCGGGATGGTCGCGTTGCTGTGCCTGATCGCCGGTCTCACGGCGTTTACCCTGATCACCCGACCGCTGCGCCGTTTGACCGACACGGTCGCGCATTTCGACATCGATGGCGCACCGGTCGCCCCGCCGTCGCCGGCACCATCAGGCACACCGGACACCCTCACCAGCCACGACGAAATCGCCGTGCTCGATGCCGCGTTCCGGCAGATGCAAAACCGTCTGGGCGAACAATGGCGTTCCCTGACCCGCCAGGATCAGGAGCGCCGCGAGCTGGTCGCCAATATCTCCCACGACTTGCGCACACCGCTGGCATCGCTGCATGGCTACCTCGAAACCCTATCACTGAAAGACGCCAGCCTGACCCCGGCCGAGCGCCGCCGCTACCTGGGCATCGCCCTCGACCAGAGCCGCAAGGTCGGCGGTCTGGCGCAGTCGTTGCTGGAGCTGGTGCGCCTGGAGCACGGCTTCGTCCAACCGGTGCTTGAGCGCTTTTCACTGACCGATCTGGTGCAGGACATCTTCCAGAAATTCGAGCTGACCGCCGAAGCCCGGCAAGTTCAACTCAAGGCGAGCTTCGCACCGAATGTGTCAGCGATCTGCGCCGACCTTGGGTTGATCGAGCGTGTGCTGACCAACCTGTTCGACAACGCCTTGCGCCACACACCCGGTGGCGGCGAGATTGATATCAGCCTCGTCCCCCAAGGCAAGTTCGTCGAGATCACCGTCAGCGACAGCGGCCCGGGCATCGCCGCCGAGCTGCGCGAAGGCTTGTTTTTGCGCCCGTTCAACATTGGCGGTGCGCGCCGCGACGGTGGTTTAGGCTTGCGCATCGTGCAGCGGATTCTGCAACTGCATGGCCGCGAAATTCGCCTGATGGACGTGCCAGGACGAGGCGCGACCTTCCGCTTTTCGCTGCCAGTGGATGAAGAAACGGCGAGCGCATTGGCAGTTCGTTCGATGAATTTGAACTCGCCCCAGCGATAAAAAAACACTTCCACCGCATAAAGAAAAGCCCGCACTTCATCGCGAAGGCGGGCTCTCTTTCAACGGTGACCGAACCTAGCCGGCTACCGCGACCATATACACAAACCCAGCCAACGCAAACGCCAGCGCAAACTGTGCGTGGCTTTCAAAACTGACCTTCCACGGCGACTCATTCACCGACGCCGCAGCCGTCACCGCGCTGATGGACACCGGCGAAATCAACTGCGAAATCACGAACATCGCGATCCACGCCTGATACTCGACCGTGGCCGGCAGCTGGGTGATGGGATGAAAGATCGGGAATGCGCCGGCAAACAGAATCATCGGGTGGATGCCGATGATCGTCAGCAGTGGCATCAGCCCAAGGATCAACAACAGTTGCACAGGCGCCGAGCTCAACAACAGTTTGAAGTCACCGCTCAACGGGCTGAACAACTGTGCGGTTTCCGGCGCGCCGAGTGCCACTTGCAGCGTTCCGCAGGCGATAAACAGCAGGATTTCGGCACTTGAACGCTGAAAACCATCAGCTATGGTCGCGGCCAATTGCGCGATGCCATATTTGGCCCAAAGCGACACCGCGCCGGTAATCGAAACCGCCAGCGCAACCGTCGTCACCGTGGCGTAACCGAGCAGCAGTTTGCCGAGCACAATCACACTGATAAAGATGGCCATCGGCAGCCTCAACCCATGGGAAGCGCCATCTTTTTCCACAGGTGTCAGCTCGATCGCCGATTCTTTCTCGCTACGGGTGAGCAGCAGGCACAACAGCGCCAGCGGTAACCCCGTGAGCAGTGCTTGCGACCAACTCAGCCCGGGGAACATCGCACTGACCGCCGCCGCCCCCGCTGTAGTCGGTGCAATGAACATCGTTGCGCCCACCGCACGCATGGCCAAACGCAGGTGGTACATATGATTCAGGCGGGTGCTGCGGGTCAGCGAGCCAACGATGGGCACGGTTGCCAGGCTCAGGAAAAACGCCATCGCGCTGTAGAGAAGAAAGATCGG
Source organism: Pseudomonas sp. GW822-FHT06B12 (assembly GCF_058799675.1). Lineage (NCBI taxonomy): Bacteria > Pseudomonadati > Pseudomonadota > Gammaproteobacteria > Pseudomonadales > Pseudomonadaceae > Pseudomonas > Pseudomonas sp. GW822-FHT06B12. Next base: position 178,814 of record NZ_JBXALR010000006.1, on the reverse strand, counting down.
CCGCGCACTGCGCCGAACGGCCGGGTGACTGAGTGCCCGCTCGATCCGCCCTTTGATGTCTTGCCGATCCAGGTAAGCGCGCAATTGCCCAATCCCCAGCAACAGCAAAATCACCCCTTCAAACGAACCGGCGCCGCGCAGCGGATTGAAAGGAATGGTGGTGAGGACCGCGAGCGCGGCGACGATCACCAACAACCCCAGCCCCAGTCGCGCAGATGTTTTGCCGAGCCAACTGCTGAAGGTCAGCGCCAGCCCGGCGACAATCAGGCCGAAGGTCAGTGCATCCGCCACCGCCCCTTGAGGAATGACCAGCGCCTTGGCGATCAACCACATCACCAAAGTCGTGGCAATCACCGCCAGCGCAGTGCCGCGTGTCCGCCACTTCAACGCCACAGAAGAGTCGACGGAGAGCATGTCCTTGGACATTACAAATTCCTGAGCTGAGCGCTATCACTGTGTGCGATGGCGACCGGCAGGTGCTCCTTGGCCAGAGCGTTGGTGATCACCAGCGCATCGCACACTGTTTCAGAAAACGACGCCATGGCCGGCGTCCAGGTGTTCTGCTGCGCCGCCGCAAAATAGGTGTCGACGATCGCATAGCGCTCCGGCAGGTCGAGGCTATAGATGTTGAAGCGAGACCTCTGAGCCTCGACCGTGGACTTTGGCAGCACGGCATACCCCATACCCGCCGCGACGCAGCCAAGCATGGCGTCCAGCGTGCCGAAATCGATGATGCGCACCGCCGAAACCCCGCAAGAGGCCAGCAACAATTCAATACTGTGGCGATAACTGCAGCCTTGGCGGAAGGCCAGGAAGGTTGCCGTCAGCAAGGTTTCCTTGGGCGGCATTTTTTCCAGCGGCCGGGAGGAAACCAGCACCAGTTCCTCGGTGAAGGCTTTGTACATGTGGAACCGTCGATGATCGACTTTGCCGGCCACAAACACGCAATCGAAGCGCCCTTCCGCCAATCCCCTGACCAGATCTGCCGTCGGCCCGGTGGTGAGCTTGATATCGACTTCCGGGTTCTTGCCATGAAAGCTCGCCAGGATCCCCGGCAAGCGAAACGCCGTAGTGGTTTCCATCGCGCCGATGCGCAACTCGCCACTTAGGGACTGGTTGCCTCGGAAAAAGGCTACAGCCTCGTCGTGATTTCTCTGAATCCTGTCAGCATATTCGCTAAGTGCGTGACCGGCGGAGGTGAGACGCGCCCGACCATTGCGGTCGATCAGTTGAGCGCCCAACTCGGTTTCGAGCTTCTTGATATGCGCGGTGACGTTGGACTGCACGGTGTGCAGGCGCTCAGCGGCGGCTACAAAGCTGCCCGTCTCAGCCACAGCCAAAAAAATACGCAGTGATTTGAGCTGCATGAATCTGCCGTCCCTGGACGCGAACATCTCGAAAAGTGATGCGCAGTATCTCGGATAATCGTTGGCAAAGCTAATTTTGCGCTGCGTATCCTGCCCCGGATTTAAACGCATATGAGGTGATGTTGAGCAGAACACGACCTGAAACGGGGAGATGTCCTGCACAACGTCGAGGAAACGCCTCTCTAAGAACAAGGGAGTTGGGCAGATGCAACACGCTACGCCAGCGATCGCGATTATCGGCATGGGGCCACGAGGCCTGAATGTGCTCGAGCGAATCACCGCCTACGCTTGCGATCAGAAAACCGACAAGAAAATAGCAGTGCATCTCATCGACCCCGGTGTACCGGGCGAAGGCATTCACCATTCCTCGCAACCTGACTACCTGCAACTCAACACGGTAGCGTCGCAGATCACTCTGTTCATGGACCCGACCGTGGTCGACGCCGGGCCGTTGATTGAAGGGCCAAGCCTGTACGAATGGGCTGTCGGCAACTGGAAGCACCCGTTACCGCTGGGGCCCGACACCTACCTGCCACGCAGTGCTTTTGGCGAATACCTGAACTGGGTTTTCAAGTTCCTGATCGACCGACTGGAACAGCACTGCGACGTGCACCTGCATACGTGCACGGCCACCGATATCGAGCAAACCGCGACGCAGTCGTTTGTCATCCAGACGGCGCACGGCAAAACGATCAACGCCGACTACCTGTTCCTGACCACGGGCCACTCGGAAAACCATCCGGACGCGCTGGACATCGACCGTCGAGCCTTTGTCGCGACCCACCGTTTCAACAACGCCAACCTGCGCTACGTGGTCACCGGGCCACTGCCGATCCACAAGCAACTCGACGAGATTGCCCCTGACGCCTCGGTGGCTATCGAAGGCATGGGCCTGACGGCCATCGACGCGATCACTGCGCTGACCGTGGGTCGTGGCGGTCGCTTCGAGCGTGACGAAGCGACTGGCGTGCTGAACTATCAACCGTCTGGCGCAGAGCCGTCGCTGGCGCTGTTCTCGCGCAGCGGGATTCCGTTCGCCGCGCGCGCGGTGAACCAGAAGGGTGTCTCGGGCCAATACCAGGCACGGTTCCTGACCCTCGAGCGGATCAATCAATGGAAGCAGACCCACAAACCCGGTGAGCTCGATTTCCATGGCCATATCTTCCCGCTGATTCTGCGCGACATGGCCCACGCTTATTACTTGTCCCATGCCACCCGGTTGCATGGCAGCTCCTTCGCCGAGTTGCTCGACACCACCCTGGTCCATCTCGACACGCCCGCAGCTGAAAACGTGCTGCGCCAATGCTGCCCACAGATTCCGCGGTTCTCCTGGGACGCGCTGGCCAACCCCATCAGTCGCAACGCCCTGGCCAGCAAGGAACACTTCCATCAGTGGCTGACCGACTACCTGGAGCAAGACCTCGCCGAAGCGCGTGAAGGCAATTGCGAAAGCCCGATCAAGGCCGCCTGCGATGTGCTGCGCGACATTCGCGACAACCTGCGTCGAGTGGTCGATTTCGGCGCGCTGTCGGCCGCGTCGCACAAGCGCTTCATGAACGAGTTCATCCCGGTGATGAACCGCCTGGCCGTTGGCCCGCCACTGCAACGCACCGAAGAAATGCTCGCACTGATGCGCGCAGGTTACCTGATGGTCAGCTTCGGCCCTGGGGCCCGTGCGTACATGGACAGCGCCTCGTATTCGTTCGCGATCAAAAGTACCAGCCTGCCCGACCGCGAGTTCCGCGCCGATGTGCTGATTCGCGCTCGGGTGCCGAAGTCGTCGCCCAACCAGGACAAATCACCGCTGCTCTATCGCCTGCTGGAGAAAGGCCTGGTTCGCCCATTCACCAATCAGGGCATGGAGGTCAGCGGCATCGATGTCGATGAAGGCCTGCACATCGTCCCGCTGAGCGGCAAACCGCTGAGCAATGCCTGGGCGTTGGGGACGATCTGCGAAGGCGCCAAGTTCTACACCTACATCGTTGCGCGACCGTTCGTGAACTCCACCGCACTGGTGGACGCCGGACGCAGCGTGGGCGAGTTGTTCCGGCAGATCAACGCGCCACAAATCGTGAAAAAACCGGCCGTCTACGTCATTGACTCATCGGCCACCCACAACCGGGAAAGGACCTTGGCGTATGAATGAGCACCGCAACACTACACACCTGACGCTGACGGAACTGCTCAGCATCCAGTATCCAATCATCCAGGCGCCCATGGTTGGCGTGTCCACCCCGGCACTCGCAGCGGCGGTGTCGAATGCCGGCGCCTTGGGCTCGATCGGGCTGGGCGCGAGCAACGTCAATCAGGCCAAGGCGATGATTGCCGACACCCGTGTACTGACCCGCAAACCCTTCAACGTCAACCTGTTCTGCCATCGCACGCCCGAGCCGGACCTGAGCCTGCAGACCGAGTGGCTGAATCACCTGCAACCGCTGTTTGCCGAGTTCGACGCGCCCGCGCCCATCACGCTGAATGAGATCTACACCAGCTTCCTCGATGACCCGGACATGCTCGAACTGCTGCTGGTGGAGCGTCCGGCGGTGGTCAGCTTTCATTTCGGTCTGCCGCCAGCGTCGTGGATCGATGCCCTGAAGAGGGCCGGCATTGTGCTGCTGGCCACCGCGACCGATCCACACGAAGCCGAGCTGATCGAACGCGCCGGCCTCGACGCGATCATCGCCCAAGGCGTCGAAGCCGGCGGCCATCGCGGCGTGTTCAACCCGCAGCAGGACGCCCTGACCGGAACCCTGGCGCTGGTCAGAACCCTCAGCCAGCAGCGCTCGATCCCGATCATCGCCGCAGGCGGGATCATGGACGGCCAGTCGATCAGCGCCATGCTCAAACTCGGCGCACAAGGTGCGCAGTTGGGCACCGCGTTTATCCTGTGCCCCGAATCCGCTGCCAACCCGCGCTACCGCGCCGACCTGAAAAGCCCAAAGGCCGCCCACACACGCATCACCAGCGCGATTTCCGGACGACCGGCGCGGGGCATGGTCAACCGCCTGATCACCGACCTCGACGCCGCCGGCGCACCGCAATGCCCGGCGTACCCCCTGACCTACGACGCCGCCAAAGCCCTGCACGCAGCCGCGAGCGCCAAGGGTTGCAACGAGTTCGCGGTGCAGTGGGCCGGACAAGGCGCCGCGCTGGCACGGGAAATGAGCGCCCGTGAGATGGTTGAAGTGCTGGTCGCCGAGATGAATTGAATACGGCGCTTGCCCGCCGGACTGCCTTTAGCCCTGCCTTCGGATCGAACGCGGGGCTTTTTTTGCGCAATGAATCGCTGATGTTGCTGTCACATTGGTCGCCGCGCTGTCCTAATCCCGTGACAACATCGCAGCGGTCCAATAGATTAAGCGACCCGAAAACGCCGACGCCGTTCTCGTCTCAAATTCTGTTTAAAGAAGTAGTGAAATTTCAATGCCAGATTCCAACACCGCTGAATCCGTAATCACCTTGTCGTCCAAAGCGGAATACGAAAACTCCATCAATCTTTCACAACACGTGCCGCAGGCCAAAACCATCAGCGAGATGGTCCTGGACGCCTTCCACACCTCGAAAGAAAGCGACCAGATTCGCGAACTGCGCGCAGCCATCCGTCAGGCTCACGACCGCTTCGACGACGACAAAGCCTACGAACTGATGGGCGAACTCAAGCAGCTCAAGGACGCCGAGGCCGCCGATATCGCCGCCCTGGAAGACCTGAGCAGCAAGTTCCCGATCAGCCGGATTCTGTCGAGCTTCAAGGATGACCCAAGCTTTCAGGAGCTGGTCTATGGCCTGGCGCTGAAAGTGCTGAACCAGACCCATCAAGCGATCAGCAACCCAAGCAGCGGTAAAAGCAAAGCTGCCCGCGCCAAGAAAGACATTGAAGTGTTCAGCATCAGCAAGGACGGCGTCAGCGTCAGCCTGCCACTGCGCAACCCACGGGTTAAGCCGAACGCCGACCGCGAAGCCTTCGAATTCCTCGGTTTCACTTTTGTTGGTGAAGGTGACGAGGCTGAGCTGGAAAGCGAGACGTTCATCGACAACGCTGGCGCCGAGCAACCGGCTACGCGCAAGGCCATCGTCACTGCGCTGCAACAGCAAACCGCTTTCGACGGTTACAGCATCGCTGTGCAGTAACTGCTCACGACGCTCGTTCCCACGCTCTGCGTGGGAATGCATCCTCTGACGCTCTGCGTCAGCTCACGAAGCGGAACGCGGAGCGTCCCTGGCGGCATTCCCACGCAGAGCGTGGGAACGATCAGCGAATCACACAAAATCTTACATAAGCCAGCACGTCGCTACGATTGCGCCTCCTATCCGTGTCCTCTAGCCTGAAACCGTCGCTGCCCATTCAGCGACCGGGCCTGAGAACTCGAACAAGATGTAGGCACTTATCGGAGTTCTCCCTATGCGCGCCATCGATCCATCCCAAACTTCTGCTGGTCAGCTTCCATCGCCCGCCCCCCAAGATCTGAAAACCGCTGGCTTCACGCCCTTCTCCATTCATTCCGACCAAGCGCTATTCCGCGTCAACAGCGGCGTCCCGATCCTCGAAGCCCTGTCCCACGTTTCCGACTTGCTCCACCTCTCCAAACTGCTGGCCGAAGACGCGGCGATGGAGCGCGGCAAAGACCGTTATGCCTGGGCGTCTCATTATTTGCAGGAGATGAGTAAAGCGGTGATTGATGACGTGGTGAAGGTGCTGGGTGCGCCGGGTAACAATCGCAATTGAATAGAAAAAGCCCCGCGCGTCTCTCGAAGGCGGGGCTTTTCAATGCAGCAGCTGAAGCTTAAGAAAAACATCTAGCTACTTATTTCTAGTTATAGCCTTTTCTAGCTATAACTATTCACACCTTCCTAACCACTCAACAGGCCGAGCGTTAGCTCGCCTGCCGCTTTTGACCTTGACCCACCCGCCCCCTCGGGAGGCCGAGTGGAGGTGTTCATCAGGGGGTGGGCGCGCAGCGCCGTACGGCGCAGCCGGACACATCGAGAGGAGGTCGTCGCGAAGCAGACCGTAGGCGATGCCCCCTGATGGACGCCGGAGCGAGGGAACGCCGAGCCTAGGCGAGGGGCCGGACGCTTGGGGCGAGCGTTTTTTTGCTTACTTTTTTTAGGCGCTTGTAAAAAAAGTGAGTCGCCGTCAGGCGAAACCCTAAGTGGCCGTTACCGCAGGAATGGATATGTACACCTGCGGGAGATTGGCCGGCTATCCGGCCGCCATCGCGAGCAGGCTCGCTCCCACAGTAGATCTATGTACATCCGCAAGGGATTGGTCGGCTGTCAGGCCGCCATCGCAGGCAAGCCAGCTCCCACAGTTTTGACTTGTGTACATCTGCGAGAGATTGGTCGGCTGTCAGGCCGCCTTCGCGAGCAAGCCCGCTCCCACAGGTAAATCACGCCCAATAAAAAGCCCCGCACTTCTCTCGAAGGCGGGGCTTTCCGTACAACCGCAAACCTTAAGGCGCGTAAGTCAGCAACAACTCGCTCGGCACCTTGAAGTCCAGCGACATCATCACGCTCAAGGCCGTGATGGTGAAAATCGAGAACACAAACAGCTTACGTGCCCAAACCGTGTCATCCACCGCCTTGTAGCCAGTCCAGGCCATGTACAACCAATACATGCCCATAGCCGCCGCAACAGCGAGATAGCTCATCCCAGCGTAACCGCTGAACGTCAGCATCAAGGTCGCCACCAGGAACGCCAGGATGTAGATCAGGATGTGCTTCTTCGCCACCTGAATCCCACGCTTCACCGGCAACACCGGAATCGATGCCGCCAGGTAATCGTTGAAGCGAAAGATCGCGATCGCATAAGAATGCGGCATCTGCCACAAACTGAACATCACCAGCAGCGTCAGCGCCGCCATGTCGAAGCTGTTGCTGACCGCGACATAACCAATCACCGGCGGCATCGCCCCCGACAGACTGCCCACCAGCGTGCCGTGAACCGACTTGCGCTTGAGGTACAGGCTGTAGAAGCCGACGTAGATGACAAAACCGATCACCGCGAACAGCGCCGCCAACGGATTGGCCACGCGGTACAACAGTGCAACGCCGACGACACCCAGGACAGTCGCGTAAACCAGCGCCAGTTTCAGGGAGATCAGGCCCTGCACCAGCACGCGGTTCTTGGTGCGCTCCATCTTCAGGTCGATGTCACGGTCAATGCAGTTGTTGAACACGCAACCTGATGCCACCACCAGGGACGTGCCGATCATCGCAGCCAGGAAAATGGCCAGATCGACATGCCCTTTCGAGGCCAGGAAAAACCCGCCTGCCACAGAAAGCACGTTACCGAAAATGATCCCCGGTTTGGTGATTTGGATAAAGTGCTTTAAGGACATCCGGACTTTCCTCAGTGCGCCATCATGACGGAATGGATGCTGTACATGATCCACAGCGACAGACCGACCAACAGGACGATAACCAGCGCCGCGAAAACAAACGCAATCACGTTGTTACGCTGGGCGGCGGAGCGGTCCAGGTGGAGGAAGTAGACCAGGTGCACCAGCACCTGGATCACTGCGAAGGCCAGCACGATCCACAGGGTCATGGCTTTCGGCAGGGATGGGTACATCACCAGGCCGAACGGAATGACGGTCAGGATCACCGACAGGATGAAGCCGATGGCGTAGGACTTGACGCTGCCGTGGCTGTCGTCGTGGCTATCGTGGCCATTGTGTGAGTGAGCTGCGTTAGCCATTACAGAGTCCCCATCAGGTAAACAACGGTGAATACGCAGATCCACACAACGTCCAGGAAGTGCCAGAACAGGCTCAGGCAGCTCAAGCGGGTCTTGTTGGTCGACGTCAGGCCATGCTTGTTGACCTGATACATCATGATCGCCATCCAGATCAGACCGCTGGTCACGTGTAGACCGTGGGTCCCGACCAGGGTGAAGAACCCGGACAGGAAGCCGCTGCGGTTCGGACCGAAGCCTTCGGAGATCAGCGTATGGAACTCGTTGATCTCCATGCCGATGAAGCCCAGACCGAACAGGAAGGTAATCGCCAACCAGCCCAGTACCTGAGTCTTCTTGCCTTTGAACAACGCCAGCATGGCGAAGCCGTAGGTGATCGAGCTGAGCAACAGGCAGGCAGTTTCACCCAGCACGTACGGCAGTTCGAAGATGTCGTGGCCCGACGGGCCACCGGCTACGTTGTTTACCAGTACCGCGTACACCGCGAAGATCGACGCAAACAGAATGCAGTCGGTCATCAGGTAGAGCCAGAAACCGAATACGGTCATCTCGCCCGAGTCGTGGTGATGGTCATCGTGCCCATGGTCATGACCATGGGCGTGTCCAACATTGGTCACTAAGTTCGACATGGTTTAAGCCTGTTCCAACGAGGTTTCAACACGGGTGGCGGTGGCCGGAATCGCTTTGGCCGCAACCAGACGCTTGTGCTGCTCGGCTTCAATGCGCTCGATCACGTCGACCGGCACCATGTAGCCCTGATCATCACGGGCAGCGTGGATCACGAAATAGATCACGGTGCCAGCGAGGCCGAAGATGGCCATCCACCAGATGTGCCAGATCATCGCGAAACCGAACACGGTCAACAGAGCACCCATGACCAGACCGGTCGCGGTGTTGTTTGGCATGTGGATCGGCTCGTACCTGGCCGGAGCCTTGTACGCGGTACCGTTTTCCTTGGCTTCGGTGAACGGGTCGATACCGTCGGCTTTCGGCAGTACAGCGAAGTTGTAGAACGGTGGTGGCGACGAAGTCGACCATTCCAGCGTGTGGGCATTCCACGGGTCGCCGGCTTCGCACATGTTCTGCGGCAGCTTGCGATCACGGATACTCACGTACAACTGGATCAACTGGCAGGCAATACCGAAGGCGATCAGTACCGCACCGACCATTGCCACGTGCAGGTACGGCGTCCACTCAGGGTTGGTGGTGCTGTTCAGACGACGGGTCATGCCCATGAAGCCCAGAACATAGAGCGGCATGAACGCGACGAAGAAGCCCGAGATCCAGAACCAGAACGCTGCCTTGCCCCAACCTTCGTGCAGCTTGAAGCCGAACGCTTTAGGGAAGTAGAAGCCGAAACCGGCGATGTAGCCGAACACCGCGCCGCCGATGATCACGTTGTGGAAGTGCGCGATCACGAACAGGCTGTTGTGCAGTACGAAGTCAGCACCCGGGATGGCCAGCAGTACGCCGGTCATGCCGCCGATGGCGAAGGTCACCATGAAGCCCAGGGTCCACAGCACCTGGCTGGTGAAACGCAGACGGCCCTGGTAAATGGTGAACAGCCAGTTGAATAGCTTCACCCCTGTCGGGATCGAAATCAGCATCGTCGCCAGACCGAAGAAGGCGTTGACGTTGGCACCCGAACCCATGGTGAAGAAGTGGTGCAGCCAAACCATGAAGCCGAGGATCGAGATCGCGCCGCTGGCGTAGATCATCGAGTGGTGGCCGAACAGTTTCTTGCCGGAGAAGGTCGAGATGACTTCGGAGAAGATCCCAAACGCCGGCAGAATCAGGATGTAAACCTCGGGGTGACCCCAGGCCCAGAACAGGTTGACGTACATCATCGGATTGCCACCAAGTTCATTGGTGAAAATGTGGAAATCCATGTAACGGTCAAGCGTCAGCAAAGCCAGGGTAGCGGTCAGGATCGGGAAGGAAGCGACGATCAGTACGTTGGCCCAGGTGCAGGTCCAGGTAAAGATCGGCATGTCCATCATTTTCATGCCCGGGGTACGCATTTTCAGCACGGTGGCCAGGAAGTTGACCCCCGTTAGCGTCGTCCCGAGGCCCGATAGCTGGAGTGCCCAGATGTAGTAGTCCACACCCACGCCCGGGCTGTAGCCCAGTTCCGACAGCGGTGGATACGCAACCCAACCGGTACGGGCGAATTCGCCGACACCCAGGGACACGTTCACCAGCACGACGCCGGAGACCAGCAGCCAGAAGCTCAGGGAGTTCAGGAACGGGTAGGCAACGTCACGCGCGCCGATCTGCAGCGGCACTGCAAGGTTCATCAGGCCGGTGAAGAATGGCATCGCCATGAAGATGATCATGATCACACCGTGAGCGGTGAAGATCTGGTCATAGTGTTCAGGCGGCAGGTAGCCAGGCGAACCCTCGGTGGCCAGGGCCAGCTGGGAGCGCATCATCACGGCGTCGGCAAAACCACGCAGCAGCATGATCATGGCAACGATGATGTACATCACGCCGATTTTCTTGTGGTCGACCGAGGTCAACCACTCGGTCCACAAATAGGTCCACTTCTTGAAGTAGGTGATTGCAGCAAATACCGCCAGACCACCGAGCGCGATCATGGCGATGGTCACCATCACGATCGGCTCGTGGAACGGGATCGCTTCCCAACTTAATTTACCAAACATCGTTTACTCCTCTGCCCCGGCAGCTGAATGCGAACTCATGTCCATCCCTTCCATACCGGCCACTTCCTTCCCTTCTTTCTCGTGGTGCATCGGCTTGCCCGGTTTCATGCCTTCATACTTGTCGATGATGGTCTGGAACAGGTTCGGTGCGTACGAGGAGTAGAGTTCAACCGGGTTGTTCTGGCTTGGTTTGGAAAGGGCTTCGTATTCAGCTTTTTCAAGCTGTTTAGGTGCCTTCTTGACATCACTGACCCAGGCATCGAAATCTGCCTGAGAGGTGGCGATTGCTTTGAATTTCATGCCAGTGAAGCCAGCACCGCTGTAGTTGGCGGAGATACCGTCAAACTCGGCATTCTGATTGGCGATCAGGTGCAACTTGGTTTCCATGCCCGCCATCGCGTAGATCTGACCGCCCAGGCCCGGAATGAAGAACGAGTTCATCACGGTGTCGGAGGTGATTTTGAAGTTAACCGGCGTGTTGGCCGGGAACACCATCTTGTTGACGGTGGCGATGCCTTGTTCCGGGTAGATGAACAGCCACTTCCAGTCCATCGCGACCACTTGAATGGTGATCGGCTTGACGTCGGATTCCAGCGGACGGTATGGGTCCAGGGCGTGGGTCGACTTGTAGGTGACATAACCCAGGGCAATGATGATCAGCACGGGAACAGCCCACACCGCGATTTCAATCTTGGTGGAGTGCGACCATTTCGGGGTGTAGACGGCGTCCTTGTTGGAAGCGCGGTATTTCCAGGCGAACAGGAAGGTCATGACGATGACCGGAACCACGACCAACAGCATCAGCAGCGTTGCGGTGATGATCAGGTTTCGCTCGTCCAGGCCGACCTGGCCCTTGGGATCGAGCAAGGTCATGTTGCAGCCTCCCAGCAACAGCGTGCCGAGCAGCGGCAATAAGCCTAGTAGTCTGGGGTACCTGTTTTTACTCATCTCACGACCTCTAAAGCAGCTTGCGCAATGCAGTTGGGTTTTGATCGCCAACACTTCACCCTGCCAAGGGTTGGCATTTTTCTTGGATTGAATAAGGGCTTGCCCGTCGCGCGTTAAACGCTGATCGACACATCCTGGGCTAGCGGTGAGTTCTTATTCGAATTCGTGGTCAAAGGCCTTGTTACAGACCAATTCCATTTGGTGCGGATAATTTGGAGGCGCCGACACCTGGCGTCGCATGAAGCCTCTAAAGCCCCACGACCACCCCTTGTGCCAAGGAGCGCGCCGCGCCGGAATTTCAGTGCGGGCGATTGTAGATATGTAACGTTGTATAAACCATGTCTCATCCCGAAATAATTTTTATCGGATACGGCAACAATCATTAACGAAATCTGCAAAGATTAGCCATGGTATCGCGATTAATTCGCAACAAGAACCCCTGAAATTGTAAGTCTACTGTCCACAGTTCAGACAGCTTCGACCCCTTTCGAAGCATCGCCGACCTTGCGCAAGCCCCCTTGTCACAAGGCCTTTGGCCATTCGTCCGAGCCTGTTAAAACTGCCTGCTACAACGCATTTGCTGGCTTCCGGAGAGGCCCGTCAGCAAGGTAAATTCCTTGTCAGTTTCAGCGACGACAATCGTCTTTGAAATGAGTTGCGACACATAAGCTGTGACAACATGTCGCACGCGTGCCGCACCCTTCTTTGCCGCGCATCACACTCCTTTTACAAAGCCGCTGAAACGCAAAACGCCCCGGCCTCTTTCGAGGACCGGGGCATTCTTTTCAAGGCCTGGGGCTGCGGCGAGAAGCCTCAGTTCAGGTGTTTGCGGTTACGCGAAATGAGCAGTGGCACCAGCACTACGGTCAACACGAAGGCCACCAACGCCCACTGTGCCAGCGACAAGCCAAGGATCGGCGGGTACGGCGTCTCGCAGAAGCCGTCGACCTGGAAACCCAGCGGGAAGATCTTCGCCAGCGGCAAGCCGTCGACAATCGGTTGCAGCACATCGATGCCGCAACTGACCGCCGGGTAAAACTGCGTATAGACGTGGTGCCCGGCAGCCGCAGCGCCAGCGAGGGCGAAGATCACCACCAGTGTTTCAAACGCGGTAATGCTGCGACGGGTGCGCATGGCGGCACCGATGAAGGCGCTTATCGCGATCAGCAACAGCGCATACCGTTGCAGGATGCACAGCGGGCATGGCGCCTCGCCCAGCACCACTTGCATGTACAGCGCGCCACCGATCAGCGCCAGGCAGATGATGCCCAGCAACACCAGGAAGCGCCGCTCACGGCCCAACCGCATCATTTCCTCATTCATCGCGTTTCCCTTCTAGATATCGATTACAGGCAAGTCTACACGCAGGTTCTGACCTTTGAGAGCCTGGCGCGTGCCGGTGGATATCGGGGAATAGACGATAAACCGGTTAAGAAGGGATTAACTTTCAAGCCTTTTGCAAGAATCGTGACCGCAGCGCGGCCATCGCGAGCAAGCTCGCTCCCACACTGGGCCGATGCGAACACATATCTTGCATACGTCGCAGTTCCAATGTGGGAGCGAGCCTGCTCGCGATGAAGGCGACTCGGTCCCCCGAGTCGCCTTAGTACGCTTACTCCAGCGCAGCAGCCGGGCCGAAGAACTCGTAGCGGCTCTGTTTCTCCGGCACACCCAAGGCCTTGAGGTGGCGCTTGATCGCGGCCATGAAACCTTTCGGGCCGAGGAAGTAAGCATCCAGGTCACGCTCTTGCGGCAACCAGTCCGCCAACTGCTCCTGACTCAACAGCCCGACCTTATCCGCCGCCGGGCTGACGCCGTCATCTTCGGCGTAGCAATAGAAGCGCTTGAGCTGCGGGTGACGCTCGGCCAGGCCGTCGATCCAGTCGCGGAAGGCATGCACGCCACCGTTACGCGCACAGTGGATAAAGTGCACTGGACGCTCGGTGGCCAGCGCCGCTTCAAGCATCGGCAGGGTTGGCGTGATACCGACGCCGCCGCTGATCAGCACCAGCGGTTTGTCGCTGGCGGTCAGGGTGAACTCGCCTGCTGGCGGGAACAGCAGGATGCTGGCGCCGACAGGGAACTGGTCGTGCAGGTAATTCGAGGCGCGACCGCCCTCTTCGCGTTTGACGCTGATGCGGTACTGACCGTTGTCGCCCAGGGACGACAGCGAGTAGTTGCGACGAATTTCTTCGCCGTCGAGGATCAGTTTCATGCCGATGTACTGACCCGGTTCCGCCGCGAGAATCGGCCCTTTGTCCGCCGGTTCAAAGTAGAACGAGGTGATTTCCGCGCTCTCTTCCACACGCTTGGCCAGTGTGAATTCCCGCGCCCCGCGCCAGCCGCCGACCGCTGCGGCTTTCTGGTCGTAGATCGCGGTTTCGGCGCCGATCAGGATATCGGCCAGTTGATTGTAGGCAGCGCCCCAGGCGCTCATCACTTCTGGCGTGGCGATCTCGTCACCGAGCACTTCAGAGATGGCCCGCAGCAGGCAAGCGCCGACAATCGGGTAATGCTCCGGCAGGATTTGCAGAGCAACGTGCTTGTTGATGATCTTCGCCACCAGGTCGCCCAACTGGTCGAGTTGATCGATGTGTCGCGCATACATCAGCACTCCGCGCGCCAAGGCCCGAGGCTGATCGCCGCTGGCCTGGTGCGCCTGGTTGAACAGCGGACGAACCTCTGGGTACTCAGAGAGCATCATGCGGTAGAAGTGAGTGATCAGGGCTTCGCCGCCGCTTTCCAGCAACGGTACGGTGGATTTGACGATGGCACGGTCTTGAGCGCTAAGCATTAAGGGGGTACTCCTGAACGACTGGGTTTATAGCTTTCTACCCATTGCCTATCAGTTTCCATGCCAAGAACTAAAACGATATAAATCAACAACTTAATAAACATGTAGTCATAACGACACAAGCAGATTTATAGTCACCTCGACTACATGGAGTCAATATGACTGCAAAATCTTTGCTCACCGCGCTGCTGCCGCTGGTCTCCGACCTTTCCCGCGAACTGCCCGAAGGCGAGCGCTACCGGCGCCTGCTCGAAGCGATGCGCGCCCTGCTCCCCTGCGATGCCGCCGCCCTGCTGCGGCTCGACGGTGAATGGCTGGTGCCGTTGGCGGTGGATGGCCTGAGCACCGACACCCTGGGCCGGCGCTTCAAGGTCAGCGAACACCCGCGCTTTGCAGCGCTGCTCAGCAGCTCGGAGCCGACGCGTTTCCCCAGCGACAGCACCTTGCCCGATCCCTATGACGGTTTGGTCGACGGCCACGGCGATCACCTGGAAGTCCACGACTGCATGGGTTGCCCGCTGTTTATCGATGAGCGTCCGTGGGGCTTGCTGACCCTCGATGCGCTGGACCCGGAGCGCTTCGAGCCGATCGAACTGGACGCCTTGCAAGCCTTTGCCAGCCTCGCCGCCGCCACGGTCAACGCCGCCGAACGTATCGAACGGCTGGCCAATCGCGCCGAAGACGAGCACCAGCGCGCCGAGGTCTATCGTCAGGCCAGCGGCCAGCAGAACCGTGAAATGATTGGCCAGAGCAAGGCGCACAAGCGTTTGGTGGAAGAGATAAACCTGGTTGGCGGCAGTGACCTGACGGTACTGATCACCGGCGAAACCGGGGTCGGCAAAGAACTGGTGGCCCAGGCGATCCACGCCGCGTCAGCGCGCGCCGACAAACCGATCATCAGCCTCAACTGCGCCGCGCTGCCCGACACCCTGGTGGAAAGCGAGCTGTTCGGCCATGTGCGCGGCGCCTTCACCGGGGCGCTGAACGACCGGCGCGGCAAATTCGAACTGGCCAATGGCGGCACGCTGTTTCTCGATGAAGTCGGCGAGTTGTCGCTGGCGGTGCAGGCCAAATTGCTCCGTGTGCTGCAAAGCGGTCAGTTGCAACGCCTGGGTTCGGACAAGGAACATCAGGTCGACGTGCGCCTGATCGCCGCGACCAACCGTGATCTGGCGGAAGAAGTCCGCAGCGGCCGCTACCGTGCCGACTTCTACCATCGCCTGAGCGTTTATCCGTTGCTGGTGCCGGCGTTGCGTGATCGCGGTCGGGACGTGTTGCTGCTCAGCGGTTATTTCCTTGAGCAGAACCGCTCGCGAATGGGCCTCAACAGCCTGCGTTTGAGCAGCGACGCACAAGCGTCACTGCTGGCCTACAGCTGGCCGGGCAATGTCCGCGAACTTGAGCACTTGATTGGTCGCAGCGCGTTGAAAGCACTGGGCAACTCTCGGGAGCGGCCGAAGATTCTCAGCCTGAGCGCGGCAGATCTGGACTTGCCCCACACGCCCCTCGAAACACCCCCAGTGCCTGTGGCGATTGCCCCGGCGCCTGCGGTTGAAGTGTTCGGTGACCTGCGCCAGGCCACCGAAAACTATCAACGCCAACTGATCACCGCTTGTCTTGAGCGCCACCAGAACAACTGGGCCAGCGCCGCCCGTGAGCTAGGCTTGGATCGGGCGAACCTTGGGCGAATGGCCAAAAGATTGGGTATGAAATGAAATAACACCCCCTGTAGCAGCTGCCGAAGGCTGCGTTCGGCGGCGAAGCCGTCGTAAAACCTGGGTGCGCGGTGCAACAGATACAACGCGGTGCCAGGTTTGGCGAGGACTCCGTCCTCGAACGCAGCCTTCGGCAGCTGCTACGGGAGTTACGCCGATCAGGAAACCGGGATCAGTCCTAAAGCCTACCCCGTCCGCGTCGATAACCCGATATCAATAGTTGCTGGCGGTCCCACAATCGCCCGTCACCTTTTTTCACAGAAGGTTTTTATGTCTTCCAACAAAGCCCGCGCAGATTCACTTTCGCTTCTGCTCTTTACCTTGCGTAGCGGCAAGCTGATGGCGATCAACCTGCTGAAAGTCAGTGAAATCATTCCCTGCCCGCCGCTGACCAGGCTGCCGGAGTCCCACCCGCACGTCAAAGGCATCGCCACCCTGCGCGGAACCTCGTTGTCGGTCATCGACCTGAGCCGAGCGATCGGCGAACGGCCGCTGGAGGACCCGGACGGCGGCTGCCTGATCGTTACCGACGTCAGCCGCTCCAAACAGGGCCTGCACGTTCAGGCGGTGAGCAAGATCGTCCATTGCCTGACCACCGACATCCGCCCGCCACCCTACGGCTCCGGCGGCGTGCGCTCGTACATCACCGGCGTGACCTCGGTCGATGGCACGCTGGTGCAGGTGCTCGACATCGAGAAAGTCATCCACGGCATCGCCCCGGCACAGATCGAAACGGCCCCGACCGAGCTGAGCATGGAAGATGCCGAAGTGCTGGGCAACGCACGCATTCTGGTGGTCGATGACAGCCAGGTGGCACTGCAACAATCGGTACACACCCTGCGCAACCTCGGCCTGCAATGCCACACCGCACGCAGCGCCAGGGAAGCCATCGACTGCCTGCTGGACCTGCAAGGCACCGCGCAGCAGATCAACCTGATTGTCTCGGACATCGAAATGTCTGAGATGGACGGTTATGCCTTTACCCGAACCCTGCGCGAAACCCCGGACTTTTCTCACCTCTACATCCTGCTGCACACCTCGCTGGACAGTGCGATGAACAGCGAAAAAGCCCGTCTGGCCGGGGCAAACGCGGTGCTGACCAAGTTCTCCTCGCCAGAGCTGACCAAATGCCTGATCACGGCCGCAAAAGCCGTCGCGCAGCAAGAACAAGGTCATTGAGCCTTGGCTGAGGAATATTGCCTGCTGCTGCGGCGCGACCTTGCTGGAGTGCTGCCGCCAATCGTCTGGCCGGATGGCATCCAGCTGAGCCTCTATCGCCCGCCATTGGCCAACGCCGTTCATGCGGTGATGGAGCTGGGTTATCAGCAAGGCGGCGGTCGAGTACCGGCGCTCCAGGTGTGGCGCGAGCGCTTTGAAAGCGATGCAGAGTATGACCCGGCGCTGTGCTTCATCGCCTCGGATGCCCAAGGCATTGTCGGCGTGGTCCAGTGCTGGACCAGCGCCTACATCAAGCACCTGGTGGTGCATCCGCGTGCTCAGGGCCAGGGATTGGGACGGGCGTTGTTGTTGAATGCATTCAGTGTGTTTCAACAGCGGCGCGAAGGGTTTGTTGATCTGAAGGTTCTGGAAGATAACCATCGGGCGCAGCGACTGTATGAAAGCGCTGGAATGCGCGTGGTTCGCCGGGAGCTCGTTCCAGACTGAGACCGCTATCGCGAGCAAGCTCGCTCCCACAGGGGATTTGTGAACGACGCAGATCAAATGTGGGAGCGAGCCTGCTCGCGATGAGGTCCGCACTACCAACATCAAACCATCATGCAGACTCAGCCCTTGGTCAACACGCGCCCAAGGCCCAGTGACTGGCGCATAACTTGCTTCGAGACACGCCCTAGCGGTGGTTTTCCGTCATCGCTGACGCCTCTGGAATGTGACCGGTCGCCCAATGAATACGACGTTTTCCTGCGTAGGTTGCGGCAAGTGCTGCAACGATCACCACGTGCCTCTGACCCTCGCCGAGGCCCGGATGTGGGCGGCTGACGGCGGTGCCGTGATCGTGCTGGTGGAAGGTTTTCTCGGCAATGGCCTGGGCCTTCCAGCCTTGCAACGCGAGCACGCCGAACGCCGTTCGGTGGTGGTGCCCAGCGGCGCGACACAGGCCCATGTAGCCATCACCTTCGCCGCATACAACGCCGGTCCCTGCCGGAATCTTGACGAAGACAACCTCTGCCGCATCTACGAACGACGGCCGCTGGTGTGCCGCATCTACCCGATGGAAATCAATCCGCACATCCCGCTGACACCGGCCGCCAAGGATTGCCCGCCCGAGTCATGGGAGCAAGGCCCTGAGTTGATCGTCGGCGGTCAGTTGGTCGATCAGGCGCTGGCCGACCTGATCCAACGCTCGCGTCAGGCAGACCGCGACGATGTTCAGACCAAGGAAGCGATTTGCCAATGTCTGGGGATTCGCACCACGGCCCTCAAGGGCGACGGGTTTACCGCCTACCTGCCGGACATGGCGGCGTTTGCCCAGGCGATTGATCAGGCTCAGGCACAACCTTTGGCGGGTTCAGCCAGTGAATGGCAGTTCCATGTGTCGGGCGACGACATCGCCGAGCAAGTGCAGGCCGCCGGGGCACAAGTGGCCACGGCAGAATCGCTGAACTATGCGTTTATCTCGTTGCGCGCGGCCTGAGATTTTTAACGGGTTGCAAGGGCCAAATCAGCCGAGGTTTCGACTCAGCGTTTACCCATCGAGCGACGGGTGCCAGGAGGCGCTGCGCCCGGGGTCTTGGTGTGGCCATTCTTGGCGCCGTTCTTGTACCACGGCTGATTGGCGTTTTTGGCGGCTGCCAGTTCACCCGGTTTGAACGGGAACTTGAAGGCCGGGATTGCGGCTTTGGTTTCGCTGTCGGCGCTGGAGTCGACGCTGTCTGGCAGGTCAGCCTGTTCGTCAGCCGCAGGCGCTTGTATCGGGGAAGTCATGAATGCTCCGGGTGTTACATTGAGTCGGGCCCGATGAGTGGACCACGAAAGGCCGGCAGTATAGCGGGAAGAGCAGTTGCAAGCTTCAAGCTTCAAGCTGTAAGCCTCAAGCGCGTCTGCTTTAGCTTGCCGCTTGCGGCTTGAAGCTGTCCTCCCTGTCAGTTAGTGGTCATGGTGCTGACCCTTTCCAAGGATTATAAAAGAACAGCTACCAACGACAAGCCAAGGGGCATGGTTTTAACTTGCCGCTTGAAGCTTATAACTTGTAACTGCCCTTATGCCCCGGCGCTTGATGCTCATGCCCATTCCAGGAAAAAAACTGCTGATCGTCGCTCTGCTGGCGACGGTCGCTGCCGTGGCCATCGGGGTTGCGATCAAACCCGCGACCAGCAAACTCTCGGCACCGACGGCGATCCCGGTGCGGGTGGTCAGCGTCGCCGAGCGCGATGTACCGCGTTATGTCAGCGGGATTGGCTCGGTGCTGTCATTGCACAGTGTGGTTATCCGCCCGCAGATCGATGGCATCCTCACCCGGCTGCTGGTCAAGGAAGGTCAGTTGGTGAAGGCCGGTGACCTGCTGGCGAGC
Organism: Pseudomonas sp. GW822-FHT06B12; assembly: GCF_058799675.1. Lineage (NCBI taxonomy): Bacteria > Pseudomonadati > Pseudomonadota > Gammaproteobacteria > Pseudomonadales > Pseudomonadaceae > Pseudomonas > Pseudomonas sp. GW822-FHT06B12. Next base: position 159,104 of record NZ_JBXALR010000006.1, on the reverse strand, counting down.
ATCGATGATCGCTCGATCCGCGCCAGCCTCGATCAGGCCCGTGCGCAACTGGGTGAAAACCAGGCGCAATTGCAGGTGGCCGAGGTCAATCTCAAGCGCTACAAGTTGCTCAGCGTCGATGACGGTGTGTCCAAACAGACCTACGACCAGCAACAGGCCCTGGTCAATCAGTTGAAAGCCACCGCGCAGGGCAATCAGGCGGCGATTGATGCGGCGCAGGTGCAGCTCTCCTACACACAGATTCGCTCGCCGGTGACTGGTCGCGTTGGTATTCGGACTGTGGATGAAGGCAACTTCCTGCGCATGAGCGATACCCAAGGACTGTTCTCGGTGACCCAGATCGACCCGATTGCCGTCGAGTTTTCCCTGCCGCAGCAAATGCTGCCGACGCTGCAACGGCTGATCAGCGCGAATCCACCCGCCGACGTGAATGCCTACCTCGGCGCCGACACCAGCGGCCAGACCGGCGACTTGCTCGGCGAAGGCCACCTGACGTTGATCGACAACCAGATCAACACCAACACCGGGACCATTCGCGCCAAGGCCGAATTCAACAACGCCGGGCAAAAGCTCTGGCCGGGGCAACTGGTGACCATCAAGATCCAGACCGCGCTCGACAAAAATGCCCTGGTAGTGCCACCGAGCGTGGTCCAGCGCGGGCTGGATCAGTATTTCGTTTATCGGGTCAACGCTGACAAGGTCGAATCCGTCCCCGTGCAGATGGTTTATCAGGACAGCAGCCTGAACATCATCAAGGGTGTGCAAGCCGGTGATGTGCTGGTCAGCGATGGTCAGTCACGGCTCAAGCCCGGTGCCCGCGTGCAGATTCTCGGCGAGCCGCCAGCGCTCACGCAAAGCACTACGGCGGAGCAACAACCATGAAGGTCCATGGCGGCATTTCGGCCTGGTGCATCGACCATCCGGTCGCCACGGCACTGCTGACCTTCGCGCTGGTGCTGCTGGGCTTGATCGCCTTCCCGCGCCTGCCCGTCGCACCGCTGCCAGAGGCCGAATTCCCGACCATTCAGGTCGCCGCCCAATTGCCCGGCGCCAGCCCCGACACCATGGCTTCGTCAGTGGCAACGCCGTTGGAGGTGCAATTCAGCGCCATCCCCGGCATGACCCAGTTGACCTCCAGCAGTGCCTTGGGTTCGACCAACCTGACCCTGCAATTCACCCTCAACAAAAGCATCGACACCGCCGCACAAGAAGTTCAGGCCGCGATCAATACCGCCGCCGGCAAACTGCCCAAGGACATGCCGACGCTGCCGACCTGGCGCAAGGTCAACCCGGCAGACAGCCCGGTGCTGATCCTCAGCGTCAGTTCGACGCAAATGCCCGGCACCGAACTCAGCGACTACGCCGAAACCCTGCTGGCGCGACAACTGAGCCAGATCGACGGCGTCGGCCAGATCTACATCACCGGCCAGCAACGCCCGGCGATTCGGGTCCAGGCCTCGGCCGACAAACTCGCTGCCATCGGCCTGACCCTGGCCGATGTGCGCCTGGCCATTCAGAAAACCAGTCTCAACCTGGCCAAGGGCGCGCTGTACGGTGAGTCGAACATTTCCACGCTGTCGACCAACGATCAGCTGTTCCATCCCGACGAGTACGGGCAGCTCATCGTCTCTTACAAGAACGGCGCGCCGGTCCAGCTCCGGGACGTGGCCACGGTGGTCAGTGGCTCGGAAGACGCCTATGTCCAGGCCTGGTCCGGCGATCGTCCGGGGGTCAACCTGGTGATCTTGCGACAACCGGGGGCCAACATCGTCGACACCGTGGACCGGATTCAAGCTGCGTTGCCGGGCCTTCAAGCGATGCTCCCGGCGTCGATACAGGTCGACGTGCTGATCGACCGGACCCAGACCATCCGCGCCTCGCTGCACGAAGTGGAAGTCACCTTGCTGATCGCCATCCTGCTGGTGGTCGCGGTGATGGCGCTGTTCCTGCGCCAGTGGTCGGCGACGCTGATCGTCGCAAGCGTGCTCGGGGTTTCGCTGATCGCCAGTATCGCGCTGATGTACATCATGGGTTTCAGCCTGAACAACCTGACCCTGGTGGCGATCGTCATTTCCGTGGGGTTTGTGGTCGACGATGCGATTGTGGTGGTGGAGAACATCCACCGCCATCTGGAGGCTGGCGACGGCATGCGTGAAGCGGCGATCAAGGGCGCTGGCGAGATCGGGTTTACCGTGGTCTCGATCAGTTTCTCGCTGGTGGCGGCGTTCATTCCGCTGTTGTTCATGGGCGGGGTGGTCGGCCGGTTGTTCAAGGAATTCGCCCTCACCGCCACCTCGACCATCATGATTTCGGTGGTAGTTTCGTTGACGCTGGCACCGACGATGGCCGCCCTGTTCATGCGCGCCCCGGTGCACGACGCCCACGCCAAACCGGGTTTCGGCGAACGCCTGCTGGCGCTCTATGAGCGCGCACTGCGCCGCGCCCTCGCCCATCAAAAGCTGATGCTGGGAATCTTCAGCCTGACGTTAGGCATGGCGATTGCCGGGTATGTGTTCATCCCCAAAGGCTTCTTCCCGATCCAGGACACCGGTTTTATCCTTGGCACCACGGAAGCAGCGGCTGATGTCTCCTACCCGGAAATGGTCAAAAAACACCAGGCGCTGGCCGAGATCGTCGCTGCCGACCCTGCGGTGCAGACCTTCTCCCATTCGGTCGGTGTATCAGGCAGCAACCAGACCATCGCCAACGGACGCTTCTGGATTTCCTTGAAAAAACGCGGTGACCGCGATGTGTCCGCCAGTGCGTTCATCGACCGGATTCGTCCGCAACTGATGAAGATTCCGGGCATCGTGCTGTACCTGCGCGCCGGGCAAGACATCAACCTCAGCTCCGGCCCCAGCCGCGCCCAGTATCAATACGTGCTCAAGAGTAACGACGGCCCGACACTGAACCTCTGGACCCAACGCCTGACCGAAAAACTGCGCGGCATTGCGGCGTTCCGCGACATTTCCAACGACCTGCAATTGGGCGGCAGCATCACCCACATCAACATCGACCGTGCCGCCGCGGCGCGTTTCGGCCTGACTGCCAGCGATGTCGACGAAGCGCTCTACGACGCCTTCGGCCAACGGCAGGTCAACGAGTTCCAGACCGAAATCAACCAGTACAACGTGATCCTCGAACTCGACACCCGCCAACGCGGCAAGGCCGAAAGCCTGGCCTACTTCTACCTGCGCTCACCGCTGAGTGGCGAGATGGTGCCGTTGTCAGCGTTGGCCCGATTCGATGCACCGACCATCGGCCCGTTGTCCATCGCCCACGACGGCATGTTCCCGGCCGCCAACCTGTCGTTCAACCTCGCTCCTGGCGTGGCCTTGGGCGATGCGGTGATTTTGCTCAACCAGGCAAAAAATGAAATCGGCATGCCGGCCTCGGTCAACGGCAATTTCCAGGGCGCGGCCCAGGCGTTCCAGAGTTCTCTGGCCAGCCAGCCATGGCTGATTCTGGCGGCGCTGGTGGCGGTGTACATCATTCTTGGCGTGCTCTATGAGAGCTTCGTGCACCCGCTGACGATCATCTCGACCTTGCCTTCCGCCGGTCTCGGCGCCTTGATTTTGCTGTGGATCCTCGGCCAGGACTTCTCGATCATGGCACTGATCGGCCTGGTGCTGCTGATCGGTATCGTCAAGAAAAACGGCATCCTGATGATCGACTTCGCCCTCGATGCCCAGCGCAATCGTGGTCTTCCCCCGGAAGAAGCGATCTTCGAGGCGTGCCTCACGCGGTTCCGCCCGATCATGATGACCACCCTCGCCGCCCTGCTCGGCGCGCTGCCGCTAATGCTCGGTTATGGCACCGGCGCCGAACTGCGTCAGCCACTGGGGATCGCAGTGGTCGGCGGTTTGCTGGTCAGCCAGGCGCTGACGCTGTTTACCACGCCAGTCATATACTTATGGCTTGAGCGGGTGTTCCATCGGTCGACACCAGCGCCTGCGCTGGCGACCACACACTGAGGCGGGTCATGCGCGTTCTGATTATCGAAGACGAAGAGAAAACCGCAGACTACCTGTACCGCGGTCTGACCGAACAGGGTTACACCGTGGACCGGGCTCCGGACGGGGTCGAAGGTTTGCACCTGGCACTGGAAAGCGATTACGCGGTGATCATCCTCGATGTGATGCTGCCGGGTCTCGACGGCTACGGCGTGCTGCGCGCCCTGCGTGCCCGTAAACAGACCCCGGTGATCATGCTCACCGCTCGCGAGCGTGTGGAAGACCGGATCAAGGGCCTGCGTGATGGCGCCGACGATTACCTCGGCAAACCGTTTTCGTTTCTCGAACTGGTGGCGCGGCTGCAAGCGCTGACCCGCCGCAGCGGCGGTCATGAGCCAGTGCAAGTGACCATCGCCGACCTGTGGATTGATTTGATCAGCCGCAAGGCCACCCGTGCCGGCACGCGACTGGACCTGACCGCCAAGGAGTTCTCGCTGCTCAGTGTGCTGGCCCGGCGTCAGGGTGAAATCCTCTCGAAAACCGCGATTGCCGAAATGGTCTGGGACATCAATTTCGACAGCGACGCCAACGTCGTCGAAGTCGCGATCAAGCGTCTGCGGGCGAAGATCGACGGGCCGTTCGAAGAGAAATTGCTGCACACCATTCGCGGCATGGGCTATGTGCTGGAGAGCCGCAGTGCCTCGTAACTCCATCGCCCTGCGCCTGAGCGGCATGTTCACGCTGGTGGCGGCGCTGGTGTTTCTGTTGATCGGCTGGGCCTTGTATCAACAGGTCGAAAAGGGCCTGGCGCTGTTGCCGGCAGCCGAACTGGATGCACGTTACAGCGTGCTCGAATCCACGGTCGGGCGCTTTGGTACGCCAGAGCACTGGGTGAAGATCAACAACAAACTCAAGCTGCTGGGCGAAGAGGACAAGCGCATCAGCTTCTGGATCATCAGCGGCGATGCCAACTACGAATACGGCAACATCACCCCGCAGATCCGCGCCTTGGCGCAAGGGCCAACCGGCAAGCGCGACATACAGCTGCCGGAGCAACCCTATCCGATGAAAGTGCTGGTCAGCCAGTTTCCGGCCAAGGACCAGCGCCCGCCGCTGCGCTTCATGATCGGCATCGACACACAAACCTTCTATGAAACCCAGCATCACTTGCTGACTGCCTTGATCAGCCTGGCAATCATCGGCGTATTGCTGGCCTCGGTGCTCGGTTACTGGGTGGCGCGGATCGGCCTCAAGCCCTTGATCAAGGTGTCTCAGGAAGCCCAACGCCTGGCACCGCCGTTGCTGTCCGCACGGCTGCAACTGTCGCCACTGCCGCCGGAACTCAATCAGTTCGTCAGCTCGTTCAACTCGACGCTGGAGCGGGTCGAACAAGCCTATACCCGTCTCGAATCGTTCAACGCCGACGTCGCCCACGAACTGCGCTCGCCGTTGACTAACCTGATTGGTCAAACCCAGGTCGCGCTGACACGTGGACGCTCGGCGGAACACTACTTCGAAGTGCTGCAATCGAACCTTGAAGAGCTCGAACGGCTGCGCTCGATCATCAACGACATGCTGTTTCTGGCCAGCGCCGACCAAGGCAGCAAGGCCACCAAACTGACCACCACCTCGCTTGCGGACGAAGTCGCCACCACCTTGGACTACCTGGATTTCATCCTCGAAGACGCTCAGGTCAAGGTTCAGGTCAGCGGCGATGCCCAGGTGCAGATCGAAATCGCCCACCTGCGCCGAGCGTTGATCAACCTGCTGAACAACGCCGTGCAACACACGGCTCCCGGCCAGGTCATTCAGGTGCGGATCGATGTTCAGGAGCACCAGGTCAGTATTGGCGTCACCAACCCCGGTGAACCCATCGCCAGCGAACACCTGCCGCGCTTGTTCGAGCGTTTCTACCGGGTCGACGCCTCACGCACCAACAGCGGGGCCAACCATGGCCTGGGACTGGCCATCGTCAAGGCGATTGCGCTGATGCATGGCGGTGATGTGTTTGTGCGCAGTGATGACGGGGTGAATACATTCGGGATCTATTTGCCGATTTGATTCCAGCATCATGCCCCCCCGTAGGAGCTGCCGCAGGCTGCGATCTTTTGATCTTCAGCGATCATACAGGCGCCAAAAGATCGCAGCCTTCGGCAGCTCCTACTGTTGTTTATTTCGCAACAGTCCTTTATTCAATCCTCTCTTTTTCCCGACAACCAAGACCTTTACTTTGGCCGCACCAAACAGCACTTGCCAAGCAAGAAGGTTTTCCAGATGTCCAACAGTATGGGAATTGCCAGCGCTTTCGTTTTGTCGTCCTTGTTCCTGTCGCCCTTCGCCATGGCTGAAGAGTCACAGACATTCGTCGCACACAATGCCGCACGCGCCGAAACCTTTGAAAAGGCTCAGGCTGAACTGGCCGCAAAGACACAAAGTGCTGAGCAAACCCGGCAAACATCGGTCAGTCAGGCTCAACCTCGGGTTGAAAAAGACAGCTGATCTGTAACACCTCTCAGTTTCCCTCGACACTTCTCACGGCTCTTTCCCTTGATAAGTTGTCTTCAAAGCCGCTGTTCTCAGCGGCTTTTTTTTGTTGTGGGACAAAACCCCGCACAAAGGCCAGCACCTTCCGCTGGCCTTTTTTATGCCCGGGATTTATACATGCAGCTGAAACGATAAATGTACTGATATCTGCAACGCCGCCCGACCCGTTCGGGAACTACGCTGATGAAGTCCCCCTGCAGAAATCAGAACCATGAGTGCAAGCCGTACGCCCCCCCACATAACGGGCACTACCCGCCGACCGGAACTCATGCTGATTCTCGGCAGTTCGCTGACTGTCATCGCGATCATCGCTATCGTCACCTTCCTGCTGATCCGCGAACGCGCCAACGCCATGCAGGCGGCCACGCGCGGTGCGACCAACATCGTGCAACTGATCGACGCCGATGTGCTGCGCAACGTCGAACTCTATGACCTGTCACTGCAAGGCTTGATTGCTGCCGCCCAACGCGACGACCTGCAAAAGGTTTCCGCTCAGATCCGTCACCTGGTGCTGTTTGACCGATCCAGCACAGCACGTTTCAAGGGCGACATCCTGTTGCTCGACAAGCAGGGCGAGGTGATCGCCGATTCGTCGCTGATTCAGCCCAAACCGGGCAATTTTGCTGATCGCGACTACTTCCTGGCCCACGTTTTCAACAAGGACACCGGGATGTTTATCAGTCGCCCGTTCAAACCCCGTTGCGACTGCGCCGACAGCGAGCAGTGGCGCATCAGCTTCAGCCGGCGCATCTCTTCACCCACCGGGGAGTTTCTCGGCGTTGCCGTCGCCTCGATGCGCCTGGCGTACTTCGACGAACTGTTCAACAGCTTGAACATCGGCGTCGACAGCACCCTCAACGTGCTCGACAAGGACGGTATTCTGCTGGCGCAGAAGCCCATGCTGACGGACGACAGCATTGGCAAGAGCTTCGGCAGTCGGCCCAACGTCATACGCATCATGCGTAAAGGCAGTGGCAGCTTCGTCAGCGTCTCGAGCATGGATCACCAGGACCGTCTGTACACCTTCTCGCGCGTCGGTAACCTGCCGTTGACCGTCATCGTCGCGCTCTCCTTGGACGAAGTCTTCGCCAGCTGGAAACGCACTGCATACGTTATCAGTGGCGCCACCGGCGTGTTGTGTATTGGGCTGATGTGGTTGACCTTACTGCTGTGCCGCGAATTGCGCCTGCGCCGTCACGCCGAGCAGGAACTGGCGCAACAGGCCGCCATCGACGCTCTCACGGGTGTGGCTAACCGCCGAACACTCGACCTGGCCCTGAACCGCGAATGGTCCCGCGCCCAGCGCTCAGGCAAGCCGCTGTCGGTGTTGATGATCGACGCCGATCATTTCAAGTCGTTCAACGACCGTCACGGTCATCAAGGTGGTGACGCGGCGTTGCGCGTGCTTGCCAGGGTCATCAGCGAAAACATTCATCGTCCGTCCGATCTCGTTGCGCGGTATGGCGGTGAGGAGTTTTCCGTAGTGCTGGCCGAGACTGACACCGCCGGTGCACAGCAGATTGCCGAAAATATCCGGGCGGCAGTCGAACAACTGCCGCCGTTCGAAGGCGACACGTCACCGGTCACCGTCAGCATCGGCCTCAGCACCTCGACAGGGCAACCGGGCGAAAGCCTGGAAAACCTGATGTACGCTGCCGACAAAGCGCTGTATCAGGCCAAGCACCGTGGGCGAAATCGGGTAGTTGCCAGTTGAAAGATCGCAGCCCGTCGTAGAGCTGTCGCAGGTTTGGGCCGCGTTCGTACGATCCATTAAAAGGTGTCTACTCCTGAAATAGGTTTACACCTGTTTCACCCCAACACCCGATGCACCGCATCGTCCGTTTCATTCGAGTAGTTGTCCTAACGGAACATTTTCGCCGCCCTGGCAGTTACGTAACCTGATCACAGGTAAATGCCATGTAGGGATACGTCATGACTAGTTTTATTCACACATCTCATCGAGATGAGAATGATCATGCGCGGCTCGAAATAATAAAAAGAAGCGACCAAGACGCAACCGTTGCACTGACTTATATCCGGGATATCTATCAACGACGTTACAACGCCGAGATTACTCCCAACCCCGACCTGCTGATTGCCCGTCGCGACCGCACAAGTGGAACGCTGACCGCCTGCGCGGGAATTTCCTTTGCATCGCCCACCCACCAACTTTTTTCCGAGCGCTATTTCGACAGCCCGGTCGAGAACGTATTGGCGTTGCTGACTCAGCGGGTATCGCGCCGTGAACAAATTGTAGAAATCGGTTCGCTGGCTTCTGACGACCCCAATGCAGCGGCAGAAATCATCCGTGCTTTGCCGATTCTCACCTGGTTCATGGGGGTCAAGGCGATCTTGTGCACCTCGACGCGCCGGTTGCGAACCCTATTCGAATACCACGGTATTCCGCTGCGCATCATCGGGGACGCCGACATCAATCGCCTGTCGGTGCTGGAACGGCAACAGTGGGGGAGTTACTACGCGCAATCGCCCAAGACCGGAGTGATCCTGCTGGAAGAGTGCTCCCACCTATTCAATCAATTTTGCGGAAGGCTGACGTTCTCTGCCTTTGAGCATCTCACCGCTACTACCAAGCAGATCGCCGCATGAATGTCCTCACTGAAATCATCGCCCAGGCACAACGCACTCCTGACGCGGCGGCCGTAGTGCAATTGGCGGTGGACCCCGCAATAACTGAAACGGTAGCCCTGACGTACCGGCAGTTGGTGACGCAAGCTCAAAACCTGGCCCTGAAAATTGATGGTGAGACGCTACCGTCAAGCTGCGTCGGCATTGTGATGGGCAACAGCACCCAGTGGGTGCTGGCCGATCTGGCACTGATGATCAGCAAGCGTGTGGAGGTGCCGGTGCCGCTGGCTTTTTCCGCAGACCAGGCGGCGCATCTGTTGCAGGGGTGCGCGCTGGTCCTGATCGATGAAATGGGTGCACGCAAGCTTCAGGAGTGGCGCACTAACGGGCTCGAGTTGTCGGCAACCGTGCGCGAGGTAGCGTTGGAGAGTCAGGCGGCAGTGAACCCCATGCCGGACCCCGTCGCTCGCGAATCGGGCGCCGACAGTGTGATCAAGGTCATTCATACTTCCGGCACGACTTCAAAACCCAAGGGTGTGAAGATTCGGCGCGACGGTTTGAGTGCATTAGTCCAGGCCCTATGGCAGAGAGCCCGGCGCGATGATTACCAGCGCTATCTGGTGCTGGTGCCTTTGAGCCTGCTGATTGAACAGGTCACGGCACTTTACATGCCATTGACCTCCGGCGGTGCGGTGGTGCTGCCGCCGGCCAGTCTGCCTCCATTGGGCAGCCCCGGTGTGATCGCCGACGAACGCCTGGCTCTGATTTGCAGGGCTCGGCCAACGGCGATGACCCTGACGCCCGCGCTGGTGGAAGCCATCGCCCACTGTGCTGAAACCCTGGGCCCCTCAAAGCACCAACGTATCGAACAACTCTTTGGTACGCCACGATTGCCATTGTTGGCAGCCGGCGGGGCGCCGGTGGACCGTGAAGTTCTGTTCCGTCTGCAGCAATTGGGCATCGATATTTTCCAGGGCTATGGCCTCAGTGAGAACAGTTCAGTGGCGACCTGGAACTTCCGGGGCGCCAATCGCCTGGGCAGTGTCGGGCAGGCATTGCCCCACGTGGAGCTACGCCTGGCCGAGGATGGTGAATTGTGCCTGCGCAGCAGTTCGCTGTTTGCCGGCTACTCCAACGAGGATCCCAGCAGCTGCGTCATCGACGCCGAAGGCTGGCTGCATACCGGAGACCTGGCCAGCATCGACCCGGATGGGTTCGTCAGCATCATTGGCCGCAAGAAAACCATGATCATCACGGCCAATGGTCGCAACGTGTCGCCGGAGTGGCTCGAGTCGGCCTACCGCCAGGTACCGGGCGTCGAGCAGGTGATTGTCTTTGGCGATCGCCAGGCTTTTCTGGGCGGCCTGTTCATTATCAATGTTCACGCAAGGCCGGCCGAGGTCAGAGCGGCAATCGCGCGTTTTGCCCGCGAACATCTCAACGAAATCGAACAGATTCCGCACCCCGTACTGATTGCGCACAGTGAAGAGGTCATGGGGCGGTTGTTCACGGTCACCGGACGACCACGCCGCACTGTGCTGTCGGCGTTCCTGAAGGATTCAACTACGAGGATCTGTGCATGAAACTCGACACCCTGCCCCATACCGCCCATGGCGGCCTGATTGTGATGCCGGGCGCACCACAGGCATTGAGTGCGCTGGCGCCGCACTATCTGAAGAACCTGTTGGCCACCCACGGCTATCTGGTGCTACGCGGATTCGAGCACAGTATCGAAAGCTTTTCCCGGCTGGTGCGTCAGAACAGTAGCAGGATCAGTCTGGACCCGGCGCGCAGCTTCGATGGCGATACGGCTCAGAAAGTCGATGCCGGTCTGGATGGCGTTGGCTTGCATTGTGAAAACGGCAATAGCCCATTCTGGCCTGACCTCTGCTGGTTCTATTGCCAGATACCGCCCGCACGGGGATCGCAAACGACCTTGTGCGACGGCAACGCCGTCTACCAGCACTTGAGCCCCGCGCAGCGCGCGGCTTTTACCGAGCGGGACATCATGTATTCCCGGCGGGTAGAAGAACACAAGTGGAAGACCTATGCCTTCCACGCGCTGGCGCAAGGCAAGAATGCGCCGGCCAGCGTCGAGGCCGTCACCCTGCAGGATCTGCTGTCGCTCACCGCCGAGGACACGTCCTCGCAGATCAATCTCAACGAAGACGGCTCGATTACCTATCGCTTTCACACACCTGCCATCCGCACCAGCCGGATTGGCAGCGCGGAAGAACTGTATTTCGCCAACAGTATTTTCGGCCCGTCCAACCATTACGAAGCACCACGGATTACCTACGCCGATGGCGAGCCCATCGATCCGCAGTTACTGGAGGAAGTGGACGCGATTTGCCAGCGCTTGACGGTAGACGTCGGCTGGCAACGCGGTGACGTGGTGCTGATCGATAACACCCGGGTCATGCATGGGCGTCGACCTATCGAAGATCCGGCCCGAACCATTTTCAACGCCCTTTCCTATGTCGATTGAGAGACTGCCCATGAATGCCTTGAAAGCCATCAACCAACTGGCTCACATCAATTATCTGCACCCCAATCGCATGGAGTGGGAGTGCGCACGCACCGATGCCGAATTGCAGTTCCTGTCAAAAGCCCTGGTCGGGCAAGCCGACCAGCCGGAAAAGGCCGTGGCTTATTTGTACAAGGAGCTGGGGCAGTTGGCCGAAATCGAAATGCACGTCGCCAACACTATGACGCGGATCCTCTGCGAAGTGCAGGCCGACAGCAGTAATGTCCTGGCGGCAGGCGACGCCCTGTATGGCGCGTTGTCGTGTTTCGCCTCGGAAGAAATCAACCACGCCAGTAGCTTCTATCAGTACATCAGGCACTTGTCCGGGCGCGATATAAAGCTCAAGGACAATCTGTTCAACGAGCGGCGCGCACTCTACGACGGCAACGACTCACCTATCGTCAAACTGGCCGCCCTTTGTGCAACCGCCTATGTAGGTGAGTCCGTCATCACGGTTTTCGAGCGGCGGTTGAAGGTGCTCGACCCGATGCAGCAGAGCCTGCTGACCCGCCTGCTGCATTTTCATGGTCTGGATGAGGCGCGACACATTCAGTGTGATCACTTCATTTTTGAGCAAGTGATCCCCTCATTCAGCGCGTCTGAACGTCGGCGAATGCACCAATTGATCCAGGACACCGAGGCGATGAACACTCAGTTGTCCATTACCAGTGCCGAGCAAATCAAGGCGGCGTTCGATCTGGATTACGCGCAAGACAATATGGCCGCCAGTACTCAGCTGGACATGACGCTGCGCTTCAGAGAGATCGTCCAGTCGCACGACCTGATTCGCAATGTCGATGAGCACATGGATGTCGATACTGCGGCCATCGTGCGGGAGTTTTCCCGGGCCAACGCGATTCACACCCAATACTTCCACTGAGGAAACCGACATGAAGCCGCAAACGCTTGCAGCAAATGACTCGGTCAGCCAGGAGAAGCATTCCCTGAGCGTCCTGGCAGTGCTCGTCGTTCTGTTCCTCGCTGCCATGGACAGCACTGCGGTCAGCACCATACTGCCGCAGATCAATGCGCAAATGCAGGATACGACGCTCTATCCCTGGGTTGTCTCGGGCTTCCTGCTGCCTCTGGCACTCATTGCGCCGCTGACCGGCGCACTGGCTGATCGGTTCGGGGTTTCTTCGATGATGAAAGTCAGCCTGCTGATCTTCATCGCCGCGTCGGCAGTGGTTGCCAGTAGCCAGAGTATGGTCACGCTGATTGCAGGCAGGGCCCTGCAAGGCGTCGGGGCAGGCGGCATCATCGTGCTTTCCTACTCGATGCTGGCATCGATCTTCGAAGGGCCCAAGCGTGCCAGCATGCAGGGAATGCTCAGCAGCGTCTGGGGTCTGGCTGCAGTGCTGGGCCCCGTCGTCGGTACGGTACTGGGCAGCACCTTAAGTTGGCGTGCAGTTTTTTGGCTCAATCTGCCGCTGGGCTTTTTGGCATTGGCGGTGCTGTTTTTCACACCCGCGATCGGCCGAGGTCAATCAGCCAGGGCTGTGGACCCCATAGCGCAGGGGCTTTTGGCCATCGCGGCTTGTGCAGGGCTGTTCATGTTGGGCAGTCAGCACCTTGACATGATCCCGCACTCGATATCGACGCTGGCGATTGTGATGCTCATCAGTCTTGTGGCACTGGTAGCTCGAGTACGCGCGACACCCGCTGGCAGTCCGGTGCCGCTGGGTTTCTTTGATCGGCCGGTGCTGGGAGCGGTCATGGCTTTGGTGGTCATCTCGAGCATCGGCTTGTACGCCACGGTCAGCTTGTTGCCAATCGCCCTCAGCCGTTCGCCGGGCAGCGCATTGTCGACAGGGGTGCTGATCATGCTGGCCGCGTTAGGCTGGGTGGCAGGAGCGACCGTCTGTGGCAAGCGCCTGGCGAGCGTCGGGTTCAGGCCCATGGCGGTCGTCGGGATGTCGATGCTGATGCTCGGTTGCATGGGGTTGGCTGCAGGACTGCAATGGTCACAGTGGTTGGTCATTGGTGCAGGCCAGGTGCTGGTCGGGTTGGGGATGGGTTTGACAGCCACTACAACCCTGGTGCTCGCGCAGAACAGCGCTCCGCATGATCAGTTGGGAGCCTACACGTCCACGGTGCAATTTCTGCGTAACCTTGGCGCGGCGTTCGGCGTCAATGCGATGGTAGCTATTGAGCTGTACCTGCCGCCCGACCGGGCCTACCAGATCACTTTTCTGCTGCTTGGCCTTTTGATGACGGTCGGTTTACTCTTCGCCTTTGGACTGCCTTCGCGCGGTGGACCGCAAAAAGGGTAGACGGAGTAGCAATGAATTTCGCTGACATGGATCACGCAGCAGTGGTTATTGAAAGGCAGTTGACCAAGGTGGCCGATGAGGAAAGCGAGCCTCATCGACACCACCTCGGGCAATTCGTGTTAGTGAAAAAGGGCGTGCTTCATGGCAATGCCGTCGAGCAACGCTGGTTGCTCAAACCGGGAATGGCGGTCTGGATTCCGCCACAGACCTTGCATGCTGGTGAGGCTTACACCCAGGTAGACCTCACGGTCTTGTACCTTGGCCCTGAACTGTGCGAACGCTTCTCGCCGAGCGTCAAGCTGATCGATGCATCCCTGTTGATCATCGCCCTGTGCGACCGATTGGCCGAGGAAGGCACTCGGCCGCTTTCCGAACAACGGCGCGGCAGCATGTTGCAATTGTTGTTCGAGGACATCGAAGAACTGGCGCCCAGCAATATGGTCCTGCCTTTGCCGCGTGACGCACGGCTCAAGCGTGTCACCGAGCAACTGATTGCCAGGCCCGGGATGCGTAAGAACCTGACCGAATGGGGTCGCGAGGTTGGCGCAACCGAGCGGACTCTGGCGCGCCTGTTTCGCAAGGATACCGGTTTACGCTACACGGACTGGCACAACCGCCTGCTGCTCGTAGAGGCATACCGTGGCCTGGCGGTCGAGAACACCAACGAGACCCTGGCGCAGCACCTGGGATTTGCCTCGGGCGATTCGTTTGGTCACTGGTTTCGGCGTATCACAGGCAGCAGCCCAGGCAAGGTGCGCAGTACCTTGCAGGTCGCGAGCACTGACGTGCTGGCGGGCCTGGCGTAAATATGTCGGTTCTGTTCGATCATCCGTCCTTCTGAACCATTTTGGACTACGCAGTGCTGTCTTAGCCTAGACACCTCCAATCAATGAGGTTGATGACTAATGATCCACTACGAAGTGTTCAAGATCGTTCACGCACTGGCGGCAGTGGCCGCTACCGGCCCATTACTGTTTGCCCCCTGGCTTTCGGCACGGCTCAAAAACTGCAGCGATGCGACCAAACCGTTGTTGCTGGGAGGCCTGGCTTTCAGTGACCGCTTGTATAACGTTGCCGGTTGGGGGCTGATCCTCAGCGGTATTCTGATGTTCTGGCTGAAGGATTGGCAGCGTAGTTTCGAGGTGTGGTTTCTACTCAGCGTCGCCATCTTCGTCCTTGATTCGGTGGTCGAAAAACGTTTGCGCGACCCGGCCAACGCAGTCCTTGAGGCAACGAGCCCAGGCGCCGAGCATTGGCTGCCGGCTGCTCGGCAGATTCATCTGGGGGTTTTAGGTCAGGCGGCGTGCACGTCTCTGATCCTGCTGGTGATGCTGCTGCACAGCCACCTGGACCTGAATCTGTTAACCCTGAAAATCTTCTGATGCACCACTTGGCATACAACCGAAAAATAAAGCGCAGCGTCGGCTAACACTTCCCCTGCCGGGTGTGTAGAGGACTTCCACCACCAAGTCACCAGCATGGCTACCACAGCCAAGCTGGTTGCGTTTTCGTTTGCGCGCAACGCGCCATGCCTGGCGCACCCATAAAAAAAGGCCACCCGAAGGCAGCCTTTAAAAACTAGAGAGGTTTTTGCTTACACGGCCGCAACTGGGCGCATGTAAGAGATCGGTGCAGTGCTGGCGTCTTCAAAGGTCACGACTTCCCAAGCATCTGTCTGCTCAATCAATTTGCGCAGAAGCTGGTTGTTCAGTGCATGGCCCGACTTGAAGCCTTTGAACTCACCAATCAGGCTATTGCCCAGCAGGTAGAGGTCACCAATTGCATCGAGGATCTTGTGCTTCACGAATTCGTCTTCGTAGCGAAGGCCGTCTTCGTTCAGTACACCATCCGCGTCGACCACGATGGCGTTTTCAACGCTACCGCCGAGTGCGAGGTTGTGCTTGCGCAGGTACTCGATATCACTCATGAAACCAAAGGTCCGGGCGCGGCTGACTTCTTTTACAAACGAAGTGCTGGAAAAATCCACGCTGGCACTTTGAGTGCGGTCACGGAACACCGGGTGATCGAAATCGATCTCGAAGCTCACTTTGAAGCCTTCGAAAGGGACGAAAGTGGCGCGCTTGTCGCCGTCTTCCACTGTCACTTCACGCAGGATCCGGATGAACTTCTTGGCTGCGTCCTGTTCTTCCAGGCCAGCCGATTGAATCAGGAATACGAAGGGTCCAGCGCTACCATCCATGATCGGGACTTCGGACGCGGAGAGCTCGACGTAGGCGTTATCGATGCCCAGGCCAGCCATGGCCGAGAGCAAATGCTCCACCGTGTCCACTTTGACGTCACCGTTGACCAGTGTCGTCGACATAGTGGTTTCACCAACGTTTTCCGCGCGAGCAGGAATCTGCACCACAGGGTCCAGGTCGGCACGACAAAACACGATGCCGGTGTCTACAGGTGCTGGCTTGAGGGTCAGGTATACCTTCTCCCCGGAGTGCAGGCCTACACCTGTGGCACGGATAATATTTTTCAGTGTGCGTTGTTTAATCATGGCTTGGGCCGCTTCAGCGCAAATTGCGAACTGGTATCAACAAAGGCTGGCGATAATAGCAGACCAGACCTTTGCTGAACACCAATCAACTTCATAGCCCTGATACATTCCATCAATCGGCCTGACGACGCAGGAATGCCGGGATGTCCAGGTAGTCCAGATCGTCTTGTGGATTCATCTTCGCGGCAGTCGCAGCACCGGCCTGAGCCTGGTTGCGCATGACAGTCGGACGGTCCAGATCACGGTAGTTCACCGCAGGCTGTTCCTGACGAGCGGGTGCCGGTTGCGACTGGGAAGCCATGGAGGTATGAACGGTATTGTCGATAACCTTCACCGGCTTCTCGATTTTTGCGCCTAAACCTGTGGCAACCACGGTCACGTGCAGCTCGTCGCGCATGTCCGGATCGATAACGGTACCGACCTTGACCATGGCGTGCTCGGAAGCGAACGCTTCGATGATGCTACCCACGTCGGAGTACTCACCCAAGGATAGGTCAGGACCGGCGGTGATGTTCACCAGAATACCGCGTGCACCTTGCAGGTTCACGTCTTCGAGCAGCGGATTGCGGATCGCCGCTTCGGTCGCTTCACGCGCACGGTTCGGACCGCTGGCGCAGCCAGTGCCCATCATCGCCATGCCCATTTCGCTCATCACGGTACGGACGTCGGCGAAGTCGACGTTGATCATGCCCGGACGCTTGATGATGTCGGAGATACCGCGAACGGCACCGGCCAGAACGTCGTCAGCCTTGGCGAAAGCCGACAGCAGGCTGGCGTCTTTACCGAGGATGGTCAGCAGCTTCTCGTTGGGAATGGTGATCAACGAGTCGACGCTTTCAGACAGCAGACGGATACCTTCGTCGGCGATCTGCATGCGCTTGCGGCCTTCGAACGGGAACGGACGGGTCACCACCGCAACGGTGAGGATCCCCATTTCCTTGGCCACTTCGGCAATGATCGGCGCAGCACCGGTACCGGTACCGCCGCCCATGCCGGTGGTGATGAACACCATGTTTGTGCCTTGCAGCACTTCGGCGATGCGCTCGCGGTCTTCCAGAGCGGCCTGACGACCGACCTCAGGGTTCGCGCCAGCACCCAGACCTTTGGTCACGCCGGTGCCCAGTTGCAGGATGGTCCGCGCGCCGATGCTTTTCAGCGCCTGGGCATCAGTGTTGGCGCAGATGAACTCAACGCCTTCAATGTTGCTCTTGACCATGTGATTCACAGCGTTGCCGCCGCCACCGCCAACACCGATAACTTTAATAACCGGGCTTGCGGGGATGTTGTCTACGAGTTCGAACATTTTCCCTCTCCTTACATTCTCTAGTTTTTTTCGCCTACTGCGCCTACTGCTTTTACTGCTTGTCGCTTGTTGCTTGCCGCTTGAAACTGCTTCTTAAAAATTGCCCTGGACCCAGCTTTTGATGCGATCGATCAACGGGCTCTTGGCCTCGTCGTTGTTGTAGCTATCGCGACTGCTGCTGATCCCGGAGAAGGAAATGCCGTCGGACTGCTTTTGCAGGCCATACATCAGCAAACCAACACCGGTGGAATAAATCGGGTTGCGCACTACGTCGTCCAGGCCTCTGACGCCATGGGGTACACCCAGGCGAACCGGCATGTGGAAAATCTCTTCGGCCAGCTCGACCGCGCCTTCCATCTTCGAGGTACCGCCGGTCAGCACGATGCCGGCCGGGATCAGGTCTTCGTAGCCGCTGCGACGCAGCTCGGCCTGGATCAACGTGAACAGCTCGTCGTAACGCGGCTCGACCACTTCGGCCAGGGCCTGACGGGACAGCTCGCGTGGCGGACGGTCACCGACACTTGGGACCTTGATGGTTTCACCGGCACCGGCCAGCTTGGCCAGGGCACAGGCGTAGCGAATCTTGATTTCTTCGGCGTACTGGGTCGGAGTGCGCAACGCCATGGCGATGTCGTTGGTCACCTGATCACCGGCAATCGGGATCACCGCGGTATGACGAATCGCGCCTTCGGTGAAGATCGCGATGTCGGTGGTACCGCCACCGATGTCCACCAGGCACACGCCCAGCTCTTTCTCGTCATCGGTCAGCACCGAGTACGCGGAAGCGAGCTGCTCGAGAATGATGTCGTCGATTTCCAGACCGCAACGACGCACGCATTTTTCAATGTTCTGCGCCGCGTTCACCGCGCAGGTGACCACGTGGACCTTGGCTTCCAGACGTACGCCGGACATGCCCAGAGGCTCACGCACGCCTTCCTGGTTATCGATCACGTAATCCTGCGGCAGCGTGTGCAGAACGCGCTGATCCGCTGGAATGGCCACGGCCTGGGCGGCATCGAGCACGCGCTCGAGGTCGGCCGAGCTGACTTCGCGATCACGAATCGCCACGATGCCGTGGGAGTTCAGGCTGCGAATATGATTGCCGGCCACGCCGACGAATGCCGAGTGAATCCGGCAACCGGCCATCAGTTGCGCTTCTTCGATCGCGCGCTGAATCGACTGCACGGTGGATTCGATATTCACCACCACGCCCTTCTTCAGGCCGCGGGAGGGGTGAGTACCGATACCGACGATTTCCAGTTGGCCATCGGCCGCGACCTCGCCTACCAGCGCCACCACCTTGGAGGTACCGATATCCAGACCGACGATCATTTTGCCGCTTTGCACGTTTGCCATGGTCCTGCCTCTTCTCAATTCTTCGCGACGGCGGGTTGGGCCGTCGTGGGCGCTGCAGGTTCCCGCCAGCCGACGGCGAGGCCGTTGGCATAACGCAGGTCGATGCGCGCAATGTTCGTAATCTGTTCTTTAAGCGTCTTGTCGTAGATGGCAATGAAGCGGCGCATCTTTTCCACCAGGTGATCGCGTCCCAGCAACAACTCGATCCCAGGGCCCGCGCTACCCGCGCCAGTGGTCAGAAACCAGCTGCCGCGTTCACGCAATTCCAGCCGGGCAATCGAGAAGCCCAATGGCCGTAACATCTGGCTCAACACCTGATACTGCTGCATCACTTGCTGCTGAGCCCGCTGTGGACCGAACAACTGTGGCAAATGTTCGTAGTTGGCCAATTCACGCGGCGTAAACGCCTGCCCCTGGTTGTTCAGCAGCGCTTCGTCACCCCAACGGGCCACGGGCAGTTGCTCTTCCAGGCGAATCACCACCTGGTCAGGCCAGACGCGACGCACTTCGGCGTGTGCAATCCATGGCATCTGTTCCAGCTCGGTACGCATGCTCGCCAGGTCGATGGTGAAGAAGCTCGCCGCCACGTACGGTGCGATCCGCTGCTGCACCGCTTGCTGGCTGATGTAACTCAAATCGCCCTGCACGTTGATCTTGGTGATCGGCCGGTCGGCGTACGGCAGCAAGCGCTGTGCACCTTCGTAAGTACCGAACCCCAACGCAACCAGCAGCACGGGCCAGAACAAGGCTTTGAGAAAACCAAAATTGGCTTTCGGCAGGCGCACCGACATCGGCTCTTTGGCCACCATTCGGCTGGCACCCCGCGGCACCGGCTTGCGGCCGGGTGCGGGGGGCTGATGACGTAGCTGGGCGCCTTGCATGGACTTAACCTCGCGGCTCTTTGTTACTGGCAGCGTTACCGGCAACACTGGCTGCCAGGATCGCCAACACCAACTGTTGGAAATCCAGACCGGCGGCGCGTGCGGCCATTGGGACCAGACTGTGATCGGTCATGCCCGGTGCGGTGTTGACTTCCAGGAACCAGAACTGCCCATCGGCGTCCTGCATCACGTCAGCCCGTCCCCAACCGGCGATACCCAGCGCCTCACAGGCTTTTGCCGTGAGGTCCATGAGCTCTTGTTCTTTGGCGCTATCGAGGCCACACGGGATCCGGTACTGGGTATCGGAAGCCAGGTACTTGGCGTCGTAGTCATAGAAAGTGTGTGGTGTGCCCAGAGCGATCGGTGGCAACACCTGGTCACGCAGGGTGGCGATGGTGAACTCCGGACCTTGAATCCATTGCTCGACCAACACTTGCGAATCGTAGGTACTGGCCGCTTTCCAGGCTTCGATCAATTCAGCTGCCGAAGTCACTTTGGCCATACCGATACTTGAACCTTCATGCGCCGGTTTGACGATCAAAGGGAAGCCCAGTTCCGTCGCCGCCAAAATACAGTCGGCTTCGCTGCAAAGGACCGCGTGACGTGGCGTCGGAATACCCAGGCTGTGCCAGACCTGTTTGGTCCGCAGCTTGTCCATGGCCAGTGCCGAAGCCAGGATGCCGCTGCCGGTGTACGGAATCCCTGCGCATTCCAGCAGGCCCTGCATGCTGCCGTCTTCACCGCCACGACCGTGGAGAATGATGAAGGCGCGGTCGATTTTTTCGTTCAGCAGGCGTTGCAGGAAATCGTCGCCGACGTCGATGCCGAACGCATCCACGCCCGCGGACTGCAGCGCTTCAAGCACCGCGTTACCGGATTTCAGCGAAACCTCACGCTCGGCGCTTTTGCCACCGAACAGCACGGCAACGCGGCCGAAGTCTTTCGGGGCGATGGTCGAGAACAGGTTGGCGTAGGCAGCAGTCATTTCAACTTCCCTTCGTTTGGAGCGACAACAGCACCCGCGAACAACGGACTATTCAACAGTTTCGGTGCAAGACCGCCGATATCCCCGGCGCCTTGGCACAAGAGGATGTCGCCAGCACGCAGCAATGGCTTGACCAGCGGGGCGAGGTCGACACCGCGCTCGATGTAGATCGGATCGAGCTGACCGCGCTGGCGGATGCTGTTGCACAGCTTGCGGCTGTCAGCACCCGGGATCGGCTCTTCGCCGGCTGGATAGACTTCCATCAGCAGCAACACGTTGGCGTCAGCCAGTACATTGACGAAATCGTCGTACAGGTCGCGGGTGCGGCTGTAGCGGTGCGGCTGGTAAACCATCACCAGACGGCGCTCCGGCCAGCCACCGCGCACGGCTTTGATCACCGCAGCGACTTCAGTCGGGTGGTGACCGTAGTCGTCCACCAGCATCACGTTACCGCCTTCGACCGGCAGTTCGCCGTAGACCTGGAAGCGTCGGCCGACACCCTGGAAGCCCGACAGCCCCTGAACGATGGCTTCATCGCTGACGCCCTCGTCGGTCGCGATGCAGATGGTCGCCAGCGAGTTCAGTACGTTGTGATTGCCCGGCATGTTCACCGAGACATCCAGCGGTTCACGATCAGGACGCAGCACAGTGAAGAAGGTCTGCATGCCTTGCTGGCGAACATTGATGGCGCGTACGTCGGCGTCTTCGCTGAAGCCGTAGGTCATGGTCGGACGTTTGACCAGCGGCAGGATTTCACGCACCACCGGGTCGTCCAGGCACATCACCGCCAGACCGTAGAACGGCAGGTTGTGGAGGAACTCGACGAAGGTTTTCTTCAGCTTGTTGAAGTCACCGTCGTAGGTCGCCATGTGGTCGGCGTCGATGTTGGTGACCACGGCCACCAGCGGCTGCAAGTGCAGGAAACTGGCGTCGCTTTCGTCGGCTTCGGCGATCAGGTAACGGCTGGTGCCCAGCTGGGCATTGGTGCCCGCGGCATTCAGACGGCCGCCGATCACGAAGGTCGGATCCAGACCACCGGCGGCGAACACCGAAGCGATCAGGCTGGTGGTGGTGGTTTTGCCGTGAGTACCGGCGACGGCGATGCCGTGGCGGTAGCGCATCAGCTCGGCGAGCATTTCGGCACGCGGTACCACGGGGATACGACGCTCCAGGGCCGTCGCGACCTCCGGGTTGGAGGTGTTCACGGCGCTCGACACCACCAGTACATCGGCGCTCGCGCTGTTCTCGGCGCGGTGGCCGATAAAGATCTGTGCGCCGAACGATTCGAGACGCTCGGTCACCGGCGATGCTTTCAGGTCGGAACCGGACACTTGATAGCCCAGGTTCAGCAACACTTCGGCAATTCCGCACATGCCCACACCGCCGATTCCGACGAAGTGGATGCGACGGATACGGCGCATTTCCGGCTGCGGCATGGCTTTCTGATTCTCAACCATGAACCACCTCCAGGCAGATATCGACTACGTTGCGGGTTGCATCAGGTTTGGCCAGGCGACGAGCGGCGCCGGCCATGTCGTTGAGTCGTTGCGGTTGCATCAAGACCTCTGTCAGGCGTGCAGCGAGATCCGCTGCGCCAGTCGTTCTTTGCGGCATCAGGAAGGCAGCGCCTTCACGAGCCAAATATTCGGCATTGCGGGTCTGGTGATCGTCGATCGCGTGGGGCAAAGGCACCAGCATCGAGGGCAGACCGGCAGCAGCCAGCTCACTGACAGTCAGCGCGCCCGCGCGACAGACCACCAGGTCGGCCCAGCCATAGGCTTGGGCCATGTCTTTGATGAAAGGCTGCACTTGTGCCTCGACACCGGCAGTGCGATAGCGCTCGGCAGTCACTTCATCGTGGTTTTTGCCGGCCTGATGAAACACTTCCGGACGCAGTTCGGCAGGAACCAGCGACAGGGCTTCAGGCAGCAATTTGTTCAACGGTTCTGCGCCCAGGCTTCCGCCCAGAATCAGCAAACGCGCTTTGCGTCCGGCCAGGGCTGAACGCGGTGTATCGAGGAACAACTCGGTGCGCACCGGGTTACCGGTAGTGCGCCGGCTGCCACTGGCAGCAAAGGTGTCCGGGAAAGCTTCGCAGACTCGCGCGGCCAACGGCACCAGCAACCGATTGGCGGTACCGGCGACGGCGTTCTGTTCATGAACGATGACCGGCACACCGGCCAATCTGGCCGCTACACCACCAGGGCCGGTGACATATCCGCCAAAGCCCAGTACGCAGACCGGTTTCAGCTGACGAATGACCGCACGTGCCTGCCAGATCGCCTTGAGCAATACAAAAGGTGCCTTGAGCAACGACAGCTTGCTCTTGCCACGCAGGCCGCTGACGTTGATCAAGTGCAACGGCAGGCCGGCATTCGGGACCAGTTCGTTTTCGATCCCGCGTGGCGTCCCGAGCCAGTGCACGGTGTAACCGCGCGCCTGAAACTCGCGAGCGCAAGCCAGCGCCGGGAACACGTGGCCGCCGGTGCCGCCCGCCATGATCAGCACGTTAGCGCCCATGGGTCGGCTCCTCGGCGAAGTCGCTCTCACTGAATTCCATCTCTTCGCTGCCCAAGTGGGTTCGACTCTCCCATTCGATGCGCAACAGCAAGCCAAGACAGGCGCAGCAGATCACCAACGAACTACCGCCGTAACTGAGGAACGGCAAGGTCAGACCTTTGGTCGGCAGCAGGCCGACGTTCACCCCGATGTTGATCAGGAACTGGCCAATCCATAGGAACGACAGGCCGTAGGCGACGTAAGCGGCGAAGAATTGTTTGGCCTTTTCTGCCCACAAACCGATGTACATGCCACGAATACAGACAAAGACGAACAGTGCGACCGTGCACAAGGAACCCACGGCACCCAGTTCTTCGGCCAGGACCGAGAACACGAAGTCAGTGTGGGCTTCCGGCAGGTAGAACTGTTTCTGTACGCTGTTGCCCAGGCCAACGCCCAGCCATTCGCCGCGACCGAAAGCGATCAATGCTTGAGACAACTGATAGCCGGCGCCGAACTGGTCGGCCCATGGATCCGCAAAGTTGGTCAGGCGCGCCATTCGATACGGTTGCATCTGAATCAACAACACCACCGCCGCGACAGCCAGGACCACCATCAAGGAAAAACGGAACAGCCCGACCCCGCCCAGGAACAGCATCGCTGCAGCCGCCGCCATCATCACGACGGTGGCACCGAAGTCCGGCTCCATCAGCAGCAGACCGGCCATTGGCAGCAACACGATGAACGGCTTGAAGAAGCCCATCCAGCTTTCACGTACTTCTTTTTGGCGACGCACCAGATAACCGGCGAGGTAGATCACCACGAACACCTTGGCAATCTCGGAAGGCTGGACGTTGAAGAAACTGAAACCGATCCAGCGCATCGAACCGTTCACCTCACGGCCGATCCCTGGGACGATCACCATCACCAGCAAACCGAACGCGCCGATCAGCATCAGCCAGCCCAGGCGTTGCCAGGTGGCGATCGGGATCATCATGGTGACGATGCAGGCACCCAAGCCGAGCACGACGTAAATCAGGTGACGAATCATGTAATACAGGGCACTGCCCGATTGCACCGCCGCCACTTCGGTCGATGCCGAGGCGATCATGACAAGCCCCAGCCCCAGCAACGCCAGGCAACCGGCGAGCATCGGGAAGTCGAGATCGATACCACGCCCGGTGATGATCGGCGACGGGTACGGCTTGATGATGTTTCTCAAGCTCATGCCAAGTCCTCCACGGCCTGAGCGAACAGATGCCCACGCTCTTCGTAGTTCTTGAACATGTCGAAACTGGCGCAAGCCGGCGACAGCAGCACGGCATCGCCTGGCTGGGCGATAGCACGGCATTGCTCGACCGCTTCGACCAGCGAGTTGACGCGAATCAGTGGCACGGCATCGCCGATGGCCTGACCAATCAGTTCGGAATCACGGCCCATCAACACCACGGCGCGGCAGTTGGCCGCGACCGGATCACGCAGATCCTTGAACTCGGCCCCTTTGCCGTCGCCACCGGCGATCAGCACCAGCTTGCCTTCGATGTCCGCGCCCAAACCTTCGATGGCGGCCAGCGCAGCACCAACGTTGGTGGCTTTGGAATCGTTGTAGTAACTCACGCCATCCAGGTCACGAACCCACTGGCAGCGATGCTCAAGCCCGGCGAAGGTGCGCAGGCTCGACAACATGGCGTCGAACGGCAGGCCGACGGCGTGCCCCAGGGCCAATGCCGCGAGGGCGTTGGACTGGTTATGCGCGCCACGAATTTTCAGTTCACGCACAGGCATCAGGTTCTGGAATTCAAAGGCCAGGTACTTCTCGCCATTTTCCTCGCGCAGACCAAAGGCCTTGAAATCAGGTTTGCTCAGACCGAAGGTCCAGCATGGTAGGCCCTCGCCCATCAACGGACGGCTCAGTGCATCCTGACGGTTGACCACCACTTGCCTGGCACCACGGAAGATCCGGTGCTTGGCCAGGTGATACGCCGGCAGGCCGCTGTAACGGTCCATATGGTCTTCGCTGACGTTCAGCACGGTGGCCACTTCGGCGCCCAGATGGTCGGTGGTCTCCAGCTGGAAGCTCGAGAGCTCCATCACGTACAACTCGACGTCATCACTCAACAGGTCGAGCGCCGGAGTTCCGAGGTTGCCGCCCACCGCCACGCGCTTGCCAGCCGCAGCCGCCATTTCGCCGACCAGGGTGGTCACGGTGCTTTTCGCGTTGGAACCGCTGATGGCGACAATCGGCGCCTTCGCGTTACGTGCGAACAATTCGATATCACCCGACAGCTTCACGCCACGGGCCGCCGCCGCTTGCAGAGCCGGAGTCGCCAAGGCCAGGCCCGGGCTCACGTAGAGCTCGTCGGCACGGCAAAGGAATTCGACATCCAGCTCGCCACAACGCACTTCCACCTGCGGATAGTCACGGCGCAGCGTGGCCAGCTCCGGTGGATTTTCCCGCGTATCGGCGACAGCGAACGACACACCCCGGTTCGCCAGGAAGCGAACCAGGGACATGCCGCTCTTGCCGAGGCCGACAACGATGCGGAAGTGGTCAGAAGCGATCAGAGACACTCGTTCTACCTCAGCTTCAGGGTGGCAAGGCCGACCAGTACGAGAATCACGGTGATGATCCAGAAACGGACGATCACGCGTGGCTCGGGCCAGCCCTTGAGTTCAAAGTGGTGGTGAATCGGTGCCATGCGGAATACGCGGCGACCGGTCAGTTTGAAAGAGGCAACCTGAATGACCACCGACAGGGTTTCCATCACGAACACACCGCCCATGATGAACAGAACGATTTCCTGACGAACGATCACCGCGATGGTGCCCAGGGCCGCGCCCAGCGCCAGTGCGCCGACGTCACCCATGAAGACTTGAGCCGGGTACGTGTTGAACCAGAGGAAACCCAGGCCGGCACCGATCAGCGCGCCGCAGAACACGATCAACTCACCGGCGCCCGGTACGTAAGGGATCAACAGGTATTCGGCGAATTTCACGTTACCCGACAGGTAGCAGAAGATCCCCAGCGCGCCGCCAACCATCACGGTTGGCATGATCGCCAGGCCGTCGAGGCCGTCCGTCAGGTTGACCGCGTTGCTGGAGCCGACGATCACGAAGTAGGTCAGGACCACGAAGCCAATGCCGAGCGCGATGCTGGCATCTTTGAACATCGGCACGATCAAGGTCGTTTCAACCGCGCTTGGTGCAGTCATATAAAGAAAGATCGCCGCGCCTAGACCGAACACCGACTGCCAGAAGTATTTCCAGCGGCTCGGCAAGCCACGGGAGTTCTTCTCGATCACTTTGCGGTAATCGTCGACCCAGCCCACCGCACCGAACAGCAGGGTGACCAGCAACACGACCCAGACATAGCGGTTGTGCAGGTCAGCCCAAAGCAAGGTACTGACGCCGATGGCGGTCAGAATCAGTGCGCCACCCATGGTCGGAGTGCCCGACTTGGACAAGTGCGATTGCGGGCCATCATTACGGACCGACTGGCCGATCTGGCGGTTCTGCAAGGTGCGGATCATCCAAGGACCCAGGCACAGCGACAAAGACAGGGCGGTCAGTACACCGAGAATCCCGCGCAGGGTCAGGTACTGAAAGACCGCGAAGCCTTTGTAGAACTGTTGCAGATACTCCGCTAACAACAGCAGCATTAATGTTTCTCCCCGCTCGAACCGCACAAAGCCGCAACGACGTTTTCCATCGCAGCGCTGCGCGAGCCCTTGATCAAAATAGTGGTGTTTGTATCGTGTTCGGCGCCCAGCGCCGCGATCAGATCAGCCTGATTGGCAAAGTGACGAGCCTGCTCACCGAAGGCTGCGACGGCATGCGCCATCATCGGGCCAACGGCGTAAAGCGCGGAAACCTTGCCACTGGCATACGCGCCAACGTCACGGTGCCCCTGCTCCGCCCACTCGCCCAACTCGCCAATATCTCCGAGCACCAGAACGGTGCGGCCGGAAAAGCCGGCGAGTATATCAACGGCGGCGCACATCGAGGTGGGGTTCGCGTTGTAAGAGTCATCAATTACGCGCATGCCATTGGTCGCCAGTTGTGCGACGGCACGGCCCTTGACCGGTTGCACCGCATTCAGCCCCGTGGCGATACCGAACAACGACACGCCCAAGGCATGGGCAGCCGCCGCGGCGGCCAAAGCATTGGCAACGTTGTGGTTGCCGAGCAGGTTCAACTGAACATGCTCGACACCCTGCGGGCTGTGCAGCTTGAAGGACGGGCAACCGCGCGCATCACGGTCCAGATCGCTGGCGTGGAAATCGGCACGGCTATCGTTCAGGGCAAAGCTCAGCACCTGGCGACCGGCGGCACGTTTTTTCCAGATATCAAAAGCCTTGTCGTCGAGATTCAAAACGGCGACGCCATCGGCGTCCAGCCCTTCGAGAATCTCGCCCTTGGCTTCAACGATTTTTTCCGGCCCGCCGAATTCACCGACGTGGGCGGTCCCGGCATTGTTGATCACGGCCACATGCGGTTTGGTCATGCCGACGGTGTAGGCAATCTCGCCGATCCGCGAAGCACCGAGTTCGATGACTGCGGCTGTATGTTCCGCGGCCAGTTCGAGCAAGGTCAGCGGAACGCCGAGGTCATTGTTCAGGTTGCCACGGGTCGCCAGCACCGGCCCGCGCGTGCGCAGAATGCTCGCGAGCATTTCCTTGACCGTGGTTTTGCCGCTGGAGCCGGTGATCGCCGCGACCGGGTTCGAATACGCCGCACGGTTCAGCGCGCCGAGTTCGCCCAAGGCCTGACGGGTGTCCTTGACCAATAACTGCGGCAATGTGCTGTTCGTTACTTCGCGCTCGACCAGGGCTGCGACCGCACCTTTGGCAGCAACGTCGTTCAGGTAGTCATGACCATCGAAACGTGGTCCGGTCAGGGCGACAAACAACTGGCCCGGCTTGATTGCCCGGCTGTCGATGCTGACACCATCGAAACTGCAATCGGCAGCCAGCACACGACCAGCCAATGGACCGGCCACTTCGCTCAACTTCAAGGCTTTAAGCATGGGCCACCTCCCACGCGGTCAAGGCACGATCGGCCTCCACCAGATCGGAGAAGTCATGGCGTTCGCCGTTGATTTCCTGATAGTCCTCGTGACCTTTACCGGCCAGAACAATCACGTCATCCGCGCTGGCGCTGGCGATCAACTGGGCTATCGCCTGACCACGGCCGGCGACGAAACGGACGTTATCCACAGCCGTAAACCCGGCGCGGATATCGTCGAAAATCTGTGCAGGGTCTTCGCTGCGCGGGTTGTCATCGGTGACCAGCACACCATCCGCCAGACGCTCGACCACTTCGGCCATCAGCGGACGCTTGCCGCGATCGCGATCACCGCCGCAACCGAACAGGCAGAGCAATTTGCCCTTGGCGTGCGGACGCAGAGCCATCAAGACTTTCTCCAGCGCATCCGGGGTGTGGGCGTAATCGACCACCACCAGCGGCTGAGTGCCGCCGCCCAGGCGCTGCATGCGACCGGCCGGGCCTTCGAGTTTTGGCAGCACACGGAGGATTTCATCCAGCGCGTAATCCAGACCGAGCAAGGCACCGACAGCGGCCAGCACGTTGCTCAGGTTGAAACGACCGAGCAAGGCACTGCGCAAATGGTGTTCGCCCTGCGGCGTCACCAACGTAGCGCGCACGCCTTCGTCGTCGAACTGCGCTTCACGGCAATACAGATAAGCGCTGGCGTCTTCGAGGCTGTAGGTGATCAGGCGCGACTCACGTTTTTCAGCGGCCAGTTGCCGACCGAATTCGTCGTCGAGATTGATCACCCGGCACTTCAGATCGTTCCATTCGAACAGCTTGGCCTTGGCCTCGCCGTAGGCTTGCATCGTCCCGTGATAATCCAGGTGATCGCGCGACAGGTTGGTCATCACCGCCACATCGAACGCCAGTGCGGTGACGCGCCCCTGGTCCAGACCGTGGGAGGACACTTCCATGGCCACGGCTTTGGCGCCGGCATTTTTCAGGTCGGCCAGGGTCGCCTGTACGGCAATCGGGTTCGGGGTGGTGTGCAGGCCACTTTCCAGTGCACCGTAGAAACCGGTGCCCAAGGTGCCAACGATGCCGCAGTGCTGGCCCAGCAGATCCAGCGCCTGCGCGACCAGTTGGGTCACGCTGGTTTTACCGTTGGTACCGGTCACGCCAATCAGGTTCAGGTTGCGGCTCGGGTCGCCATAAAAACGCCCGGCAATGTCCGACAGCTGCGCAGCCAGGCCCTTGACCGGAATCAGCGGTACTTCGGTAATCGGCAGAACGGTCGCGCCTTCAACTTCATAAGCGACAGCCGCGGCACCGCGCTGCAAGGCGTCGGCAATGTGTGCACGACCATCGAACTTGCCACCGGGGACGGCCAGGAACAGGTCGCCTGCACGGACATTACGGCTGTCCAGGGTCAGTTCGCGAATCAACAGATCACGGCCAGCGTGGGCGAAAATCTTGTTCAGGCTAAGAGACATCAGCCGCGCCCTCCATTGGTTTTAACAGGGATGACCGGGGCAGCGTTGGCTTGCTGAGTGGTCGGCAGGTTGTCCGGCGTAACGTTCATCAGACGCAGGGTTCCGGACATCACTTTGCTGAACACCGGCGCCGAAACCAGACCACCGAAGTAACCGGCCTTGCTCGGTTCATCGATGACCACAACGATCGCGTAGCGCGGGTCGCTCATGGGACCAAAACCTGCGAACAGCGAGCGGTAGGAGTTCTCGGCGTAGCCTTTGGTGCCCACCGATGTCTTACGTGCAGTACCGGACTTGCCAGCGACGTGATAGGCCGGCACTTGCGCGCGGAATACACCGCGCGGTGCTTCGATCACTTGCTGCAACATGCCCTGCATGGTTTTCGCCACGGTTTCCGGAATCACCTGAGTGGTTTGCGGGGCCTTGTCGGTCTTGATCAGGGTCAGCGGTGCGATACGACCGTTGTTGGCCAGCGCGGAGAAGGCGTGGACCAGTTGAATCGCGGTCACCGAGATACCGTAGCCGTACGACAGCGTGGCCGTCTCGGCTTTGCGCCATTCGCGATAATTCGGCAGGTTGCCGACACGCTCGCCCGGGAAGCCCAGGCCGGTGTCCTGGCCGAGACCGACTTTCTGCGCCAGGCGGAAAATGGTTTCGCCGCCGATATCGAAGGCGACCTTACTCATGCCGACGTTACTGGAGTTGATCAGAATGCCGGTCAGGTCGAGCACCGGCCCTTCGGTCTTGGATACGTCCTTGATGGTGTACTTGCCAATCTGCAAGGAGCCCGGGTACACCTCGACGGTGTCGCTCGGTTTCCAGCGCCCGGTTTCCAGCGCGGCGCTCATGGAGATCGCTTTCATGGTCGAACCCGGTTCGAACACGTCGATCATCGCGCGGTTACGCATCATCGCCGGTTGCAGGTAGCGACGGTTGTTCGGGTTGTAGGTCGGCTGGTTGACCATGGCGAGGATCTCGCCGGTCTTGACGTCCATGATCACCAGGCTGCCAGCCTTGGCGCCGTTCTCAATGATCGCGTTGCGCAGCTCGCGGTTGGCCAAGTATTGCAGACGCAGGTCAATCGACAACGCCAAGGGCTTGCCGGCCTTGGCGTTTTTGGTCACTTGAACGTCTTTGATCAGTCTGCCGCGCCGGTCCTTGATGACCTGACGTTTGCCGGCGACACCGGCCAGCCATTCGTCGTAAGCCAGCTCCACGCCTTCACGCCCGTGGTCATCGATGTCGGTAAAGCCGACCATGTGCGCAGTGACTTCACCGGCCGGGTAGAAACGCCGGAATTCTTCGATGCCGTAAACGCCCGGCACTTTCAGATCAAGCACGACCTGGCCCTGCTCGGGGGTCAGCCCGCGCACCAGATAGATGAATTCTTTATTGGCCTGGGCTTCGAGACGTTCGGTCAGGGCTTTAGGGTCTTGACCCAGCGCAGCCGCCAGTGCTGGCCACTTTTCCTTGGCCAGTTGCATTTCCTTGGCGTTGGCCCACAGGGTGGTGACCGGGGTACTCACGGCCAACGGCTCGCCGTTGCGGTCGGTGATCAAACCACGGTGAGCCGGAATCGGGATGTGTCGAACACTGCGCGCGTCGCCCTGACCGATCAGGAAGTCACGGTCGATCACTTGCAGGTCGATAATGCGCCAGGCGATGGCTGCCACCATGACACCCAGCAAGCCGAGCACCACGCGAAACCGCCACGGAAAGAGTGCCCCTTCGAGTTTCATCATGGCGCCACCATTCGTACTTCGGCAGCGCCGGGAATGCGCATCTTCAGCTGTTCGGTGGCCAATACTTCGATGCGGCTGTGGGCGGTCCAGGTGCTCTGTTCGAGAATCAACCGGCCCCACTCTGCCTGCGCCTTGTCGCGCACACTCAACTCGTTGTACAGCGAGTTCAGCAGCTGACGGTTCCAGTGAGCGCTATAGGAAACGCCGATCGCCGAGACCAATACGGCGAGAAATAGCAGCAGCATGAAAAAGCTTCCGCCTGGAAGTGGCTTGGCGAAGAGCTTGCTCACCGAAGTTTCTCCGCCACACGCATGACAGCGCTACGGGAACGAGGGTTGGCTTTGAGCTCGGCTTCGGAGGCCGTCTGCGTTTTGCCATGGACTTTGATTTTCGGCTCGAAGGCGACGTGCCGCACCGGCAGGTTGCGCGGCAGGTTATCGGCTTCACCCTTGACCAGTTTGCGCATGAACAGTTTGACGATACGGTCTTCCAGCGAGTGGAAGCTGATCACCACCAGACGGCCACCGATCTCCAGCGCTTCAAGCGCTGCTTCAAGACCGGCTTCAAGATCGCCCAGCTCGTTGTTGACGTGAATTCGCAGGCCCTGGAACGCGCGGGTCGCCGGGTTCTTGCCCTTTTCCCAGGCAGGGTTGGCGACTTTCAGGACTTCAGCCAGATCGCCAGTACGCTCGAAGGGCTTGATGTCGCGGCGCTCGGCCACGGCACGGGCCATACGACCGGAGAAACGCTCTTCGCCGTATTCCTTGAACACGCGGGCAATTTCTTCGACGGGTGCGGTGTTGACGAACTCTGCGGCACTGATCCCGCGAGACGGGTCCATGCGCATATCCAACGGACCATCATTGAGAAAACTGAAGCCACGCTCCGGGTCGTCGAGCTGTGGCGAAGACACGCCCAGGTCGAGCAGAACGCCGCTGACCTTGCCGGCCAGACCGCGCTCGGCAACTTCCGAACCGAGCTCGGCAAAGCTGCGCTGCACAACGACAAAGCGGCCGTCTTCGGCCGCTAGCGTTTGCCCGGTGGCAATCGCCTGAGGATCTTTGTCGAACCCCAGCAACCGACCATCGGGACCGAGCTGACTGAGAATCAGACGGCTATGCCCGCCGCGCCCGAACGTGCCATCCAGATAGCAGCCATCAGGGCGTACGGCGAGAGCCTCGACGGCTTCGTCAAGCAGTACGGTGATGTGGTTAAAGCCGCTATCAATAGTCACAGGATCAAATCACGCAGTTCATCAGGCATGGCGCCCGGTTGTTGAATAGCAGCCAGGTCAGCAGCAGAAACTGCATCCCAGGCATCCTCGTCCCACAATTGGAACTTGTTCAGTTGGCCTACCAACATCGCGCGCTTATCCAGCTTGGCGTACTCGCGCAGACGCGGTGGAACCAGAAAACGACCACTGCTATCGAGCTCGAGGTCGACGGCATTACCAATCAGCAAACGTTGCAAACGGCGGTTCTCTTCGCGAAGCGAAGGCAGTGCGCGCAGTTTGGTTTCAATCAACTCCCACTCATCGAGTGGGTAAACACACAAACAAGGATCAACGGCATCAATTGTGACAATTAATTGCCCGGAACTTCGCGAAACGAGCTCGTCACGATACCGGCTCGGCATGGCGAGACGGCCTTTTGCATCGAGACTGATAGCGTTAGCTCCGCGAAACACGTCAGCGTTTCTCCAAATTTTAGCGTTTTACGCTCAAAAAACCCACTTCATGCCACTTTCCGCCACTTGCGCACACTATAGGAATGCGCCCACCACACCGTCAAGGCGCGGATTGAAGGAAAACCCTTACAGATCGGAGATTTAGCGCTGTAAAAGAAGGGGTTACGAGTATTTGGCGGATGATTCGGCTCAATAACTTGAAGCAGCACTGAAGGCTACGTTCAGAAGTTAAAGTGATTTGTTAAGAGTAAGATTTTTTCGGTATTACAAATGCGCTTCTGCTATTGATTCAAGCAGGGAGGGTAATCGCTACTGTATCGGAGCCTCTGCAGGGGGTCAGCAGATGGCCAATCAGTATTACCACGTCCTTCCGCCAAAGATTCAAGCCGAAGGAACAAAAAGGTGGAGAGTCGATCTATAAGCCGGGTTCTGTCTTGAACAGTCATTCGTCTACGATGGCCATCACTGGACATCTTTAGCAACCTACCCGGTCCCAGCGCGGGCCACGCCTTGGGACCCTATTTGGTCTTGCTCCAAGTGGGGTTTACCTAGCCACGAACTGTTGCCAGTCGTGCGGTGCGCTCTTACCGCACCTTTTCACCCTTACCGGCACCGAAGTGCTTAGGCGGTTATTTTCTGTGGCACTTTCCGTAGGCTCACGCCTCCCAGGCATTACCTGGCACTTCGCCCTATGGAGCCCGGACTTTCCTCCCCCCCCTAATTTTCATAGAGGGCAGCGACTGTCCAATCGACTCTCCGCCGCAAAGGTTAACGGCAGAGAGCCCGAAGAACAAGCGATAAAAGCCTTTTGCCGCCCTGCAACCCGCGTTCTTACTCGCCTTTCTGTTTATCCAGGGCGACTTGATAGAGAACATTCTTGCGTTCACCGGTAATTTGCGCCGCCAGAGCCGCGGCACGCTTGAGTGGCATTTCCTCGAGCAACAGATCGAGAATACGCATCGCCTCGCTGCTCACCGCCTCTTCACTCTCCGGCGCCGACCAGCCCGCCACCAACACCACGCACTCGCCGCGCTGCTGATTGCTATCGTTTTCAACGAATGCCCGCAACTCGGCCAACGGCAGTCCCTTGAGGGTTTCGAAGGTTTTGGTCAGCTCACGAGCGAGCAAGGCCGGACGCTCTGCACCGAACACCAGCTCCATATCCTGCAAGCATTCAAGAATCCGGTGCGGCGCTTCGTAAAAAATCAGTGTGCGCGGCTCTTCTTTTATGGCCTCCAGACGCGCACGTCGCCCCACGGCCTTGGCCGGCAAAAAGCCTTCGAAGATGAACCGGTCAGATGGCAACCCCGCCGCAGACAACGCCGCAATCAGCGCGCAAGCACCGGGAACCGGTACTACATTGATACCTGCCGCCCGCGCCTGACGCACCAGGTGATAACCCGGATCGGAGATCAGCGGCGTACCCGCGTCGGAGATCAGCGCGACATTGTCACCGGCCAGCAAGCGCGTGATGAAGCGACTGCCCTCATCGCGCTCGTTGTGCTCATGACACGCCGCCAGCGGTGTGGCGATCCCGAAATGTTGCATCAACCGCAAGGAGTGACGAGTGTCTTCAGCAGCGATCAACGCCACGTCACGCAAGATTTTCAGTGCCCGCGCACTGATGTCGTCCAGGTTGCCGATGGGCGTCGCCACCACATAAAGCGAGCCAGCAGCGGAATTCAAAGCACCTGGAGCAGTCAAAGCGCACACCTCATGATCGGTAAAACCGGCATTGTAGCGCGTAGAAGCGCTTTAAATGCGCACCGAGACCATCTTGCGCTGCAGCCTTTTCTTGAGCTCCGTAACATTTACACGACCTAAATTGAAGGTTTAACGCCAGTAACATCGCGCCCCGGCCAGCGCTTGGGTACAATTCCACGCTAATTTGATCGAGTATCAGGAACATTACATGATCGCTTGCCTGCGGCTGTTCTCTGCCCTCTGCCTCGCTGCCCTGTTGGCGGCTTGCGCCAGCTCGCCCTCCTCCAGCCTTGGCGAACTTCCACGGACTGCGGATGCCAGTATCGAGCAACTGCTCGAACAGGCTGCCACCAGCAAAACTCCGGAAAAGGCCGCCCTGTTGCGCCTGAGCGCGGCAGACCTGGCCTACCGCCAGGGCAACGCCGGCCAGTCTGCACAAATCCTTCAACAGGTCCCGATGGACCAACTGAAGCCCGGCCAACAGGTTTTTGCCAGCACCCTGGCCGCCGAACTGGCGATGACTCGCAACCAGCCCAAGGCGGCGCTGACCGCCCTGAGCCATCCGAGCCTGCAACGCCTGGGTGAAATGCCGGTCGAGCAGCAAGTGCGCACCGGCACCGTGCATGCCCGTGCCCTTGAAGCTGACGGCCAGACCCTGGCCGCCGCCCGCGAGCGCATCTTCATCGCCCCAATGCTTAGCGGTGATGCGGCCAGCAAGAACCATGAGGCCATCTGGGCACTCATTGCCTCCTTGCCAACCGATCAACTGCAACCCATCACCACCGACGACCTCGGCGGCTGGATGAGCCTGGCCGTGGCGGTGAAAAACGCCGCTACGCTGGAACAGCAACAGGCCGCCATCGACAACTGGCGCGCCCAGCACCCTAAACACCCTGCCGCCATTGTGCTGCCACTGCCGCTGACCAAACTCAAGGAACTGGCGAGCCAACCGGTCAGCAAGATCGGCCTGCTGCTGCCGCAAGACGGCCCGCTGGCTTCGGTCGCCAAAGCCCTGCGCGAAGGTTTCATGGCCGCGCACTATCAGGCCCAACAAGCCGGACAGAAGCCGCCCGCCATCGAGTTCTATGACAGCTCGCACCTGACCTCGCTGGATGACTTCTATCGCAAGGCACAAGCCGACGGCGTGCAACTGGTTATCGGCCCGCTGGAAAAACCGCTGGTCAAACAACTCGCCGCTCGCCCGCAACTGCCGATCACCACCCTGGCGCTGAACTACAGCGAAGGCGAACAAGGTCCGGCCCAACTGTTCCAGTTCGGTCTGGCGGCCGAGGACGAAGCCCGCGAAGTTTCCCGTCGCGCACGCGCCGACGGCCTGCATCGCGCTGCTGCCCTGGTGCCGAAAGGCGAATGGGGCGATCGCGTACTCAAAGCCTTCCGTCAGGATTGGGAAGCCAACGGCGGCACCGTCGTGGGTATTGAACGTGTTGATCAGCCGGTGGCCCTGGCCCAGCAAATTGCCGACCTGTTCCAGCTGCGCCAGAGCGAAGGTCGCGCCAAGAGCCTGCAAAGCACCGTAGGCTCGCAAGTGGCTGCACAGCCTTCGCGCCGTCAGGATATCGAGTTCATTTTCCTCGCCTCGACACCGCAACAGGCTCAACAGATCAAGCCAACGCTGAACTTCCAATACGCAGGTGACGTACCGGTTTACGCCACGTCCCACGTGTTCAGTGCCAGCGGCGACCAGAACCAGTACAACGACATGAACGGCGTTCGCTTCTGCGAAACCCCATGGTTGCTGGACGCCAACGACCCACTGCGCAGACAAGTAACCGCCCAATGGCCACAAGCCGCGGGCAGCCTGGGCCGCCTCTATGCGATGGGTGTCGACGCCTACCGCCTGGCTCCGCGCCTGGGCCAACTCAAGGCTCTGCCAGACAGCACCATCGAAGGTCAGTCGGGCACCCTGAGCATGACGTCGTCGCAACGCGTTCAACGTCAGCTGCCATGGGCACAGTTCGTCAACGGCCAGGTTCAACGCCTGCCTGACACACCACGCTGATGCCCGACAGATCACGCCAACAAAGCGGTCGAGATGCTGAAAGCCAGGCGCTCAAGCATCTCCAGCAACACGGTCTGCGCCTCTTGGCGCAGAACTGGTTGTGTAAACGCGGCGAGCTTGATCTGGTCATGCTTGACGGCGATACAGTAGTATTCGTCGAAGTCCGCTACAGACAAAACACCCAATGGGGTGGCGCGCTCGGCAGCATCGATGCGCGCAAGCGTCAGAAACTGATACTCGCCGCGCAGTATTTTCTGCAGCGCGAGTCGCGCTGGGCCAACTCCCCCTGCCGTTTCGATGTGGTTGCCATAGACGGCAGCGCGGCTCATTTGAACTGGCTAAGGAACGCCTTTGACAGCTGACTGCTCAAAGGCAAGGCCGATCTTCACTCAACACTTTTGCTCTTTGCTTTGCGGGCCGCACATTGCTGTGCCACCAAGCCGCGCTACTTAAGGTCACACAGATGGACATGCAATCCCGAATTCGCCAGCTTTTTCAGGCCAGTATCGATACCAAGCAACAGGCGATGGACGTACTTGCACCGCACATCGAGCAAGCCAGCCAAGTGATGGTCAACGCCCTGCTCAACGAAGGCAAAATGCTCTCGTGCGGCAACGGCGGTTCAGCCGGTGACGCGCAACACTTCTCCTCCGAGCTGCTCAACCGCTTCGAGCGCGAGCGCCCGAGCCTGCCGGCCATTGCGCTGACGACCGACAGCTCGACGATCACCTCGATTGCCAACGACTACAGTTACAACGAAATCTTCTCCAAACAGATCCGCGCGCTCGGCCAACCCGGCGACGTACTGCTGGCGATTTCCACCAGCGGCAACTCGGCAAACATTATTCAAGCGATCCAGGCCGCACATGATCGTGAAATGATTGTCGTAGCATTGACTGGACGCGATGGCGGCGGCATGGCTTCGCTGTTATTGCCCGAAGACGTTGAAATTCGCGTACCGGCCAATGTCACTGCACGTATTCAGGAAGTCCACCTGCTGGCGATCCATTGTCTTTGCGACTTGATCGACAGCCAATTGTTCGGGAGTGAAGAATGACCCTTAATCGCCTTGGCCTTCTGGCCTTGACTCTAAGCCTGGGCATCAGCGGCTGCACCTCGGTACTCACCGCGACCCGCGACGCCCCCATTGAAGACGATCGCGGCACTCGCACCTTCGGCAGCAAGATCGACGACTCCCTGATCGAAACCAAGGTCGGCGTGAACGTGGCCAAGGCCAGCCCGGACCTGGATAAAGGCTCGCGCATCATCGTCACCAGCTTCAACGGTGTGGTGCTGCTCGCCGGGCAAACACCACGCCCCGACCTCAAGGAACTGGCCGGGCAAGCCGCTGCTGCGGTTCAGCGGGTCAAGACCGTACACAACGAACTGCAAGTGATGCAACCTTCGTCGATACTGGCCCGCAACAACGATGCCTGGCTGACCACCAAGATCAAAACCCAGATGATCGCCGACGCCAGCATCCCGGGCTCGCGCATCAAGGTCGTGACCGAGAACGGTATCGTCTACTTGCTGGGTCTTTTGACCAAACAGGAAGCTGACCAGGCCACCAATCTGGTGCAAGGCGTTTCCGGCGTACAGAAGATTGTGAAACTGTTCGAGTACATCGACTGATCTACAGTCTGTAGGAGCTGTACGGTCTGTACGGTCTGTACGGTCTGTAGGAGCTGCCGAAGGCTGCGATCTTTTGATTTTAAAAGACAAAGTCAAAAGATCGCAGCCTTCGGCAGCTCCTACGTAATAAAAAAGGCGATCCATTCGGATCGCCTTTTTTATTACTTCACTACCTTCAAACTCGGCCGGCCGCTGGGACGCGGTGGCTCACTGTCAGGTGGCGGAAGATCATCATCCGGCTCAACCTCTTCCTCGTCTTCTATAGGCGATTCCAGATCGAACACCATGCCCTGACCGTTCTCCCGGGCGTAAATACCCAGGATCGCAGCGATAGGCACGTACAGCGTGTGCGGCACGCCACCGAAGCGCCCTTCAAAACTGACCGCATCGTTGTCCATGTGCAGATGACGCACCGCCGCAGGCGATACGTTCAGGACAATCTGTCCGTCACTGGCAAAGCCTTGCGGCACCTGCACCGACGGATACTCGGAATTGACCAGCATGTGCGGGGTGCAATCGTTGTCCACAATCCACTCATAGAGCGCGCGGACCAAATAAGGTCGACTGGAGTTCATAGCGGCTCCTTAAGCCTTAGCGCATATCGCGTTCGACACCAGACAGACTCGCCTGGAAAGCCTCACGCGCAAACTGACGCTCCATGTAATCAAGCAGCGGCTTGGCAGGCCGCGGCAGTTCAATACCCAGAATCGGTAAACGCCAGAGTATTGGCAGTAGGCAACAATCCACCAGACTTTGTTCCTCACTTAAGAAAAACGGCTTGTCGGCGAACAGCGGCGAAACGCCCGTCAGGCTTTCACGCAATTCCTTGCGAGCCTGCACGCGTGCCGGCTCCTTGGTCCGCGAATCCAGAATCAGATCCACCAGAACACACCAGTCACGCTGAATACGGTGAATCAGCAGACGGCTGTTGGCACGCGCCACCGGATAAACCGGCAGCAAAGGTGGATGCGGGTAACGCTCATCCAGATATTCCATCACCACGGTCGACTCCCACAACGCCAGGTCACGATCGACCAGGGTGGGCAAGCTGCCGTAAGGGTTCACTTCGATCAGTTTTGGCGGATGACGGCCCGCCTCCACACTGATGATCTCGGCGCTGACACCCTTCTCTGCCAGTACGATGCGCACTCGGTGGGAATAGTGGTCGGCGGGGTCGGAGTAACAGGCCAACCGATTGGTCACGCCCATGGCGGTCCTCCTCGCTTGTTGAAATTATCGGGAGCGGAAAAACGAGCGCGCCCAGAGGGCGCCTCCCGTAACGCCTGGATAACCAGACTCGTTACACGTTCAGAGACACCCTTGGGCGCGCGCGATTAACAGCAATTGCTTAAAGCTTTATCAATGCACGTCTTTCCAGTATTCACGCTTGAGCAAGTAAGCGAATACGAAGAAGAACGCCAGGTACAGCAACACATAGGTACCGATGCGCTGATGCTGCAGCTTCACCGGGTTGGCCGAATAGGCCAGGAAGGTCACCAGATTCTTGACCTTCTCATTGAATTGCTCTTCGTTCAGAGCACCGGTTTTCGGCACGATAGTCAACTGATCGCACGCTTCATGAGTCAGCGGCGTGCCGGTCAGCGGATCATACTGCTTCTTGCCGTCTTCGACGATTTGAACTTGTTTGCAGCCTACCACCTGGCGACCCTGCAGGCCGACCAGAACGTTAGGCATACCGACGTTCGGGAACACCTTGTTGTTCACACCCCAAGGGCGCGAAGGATCTTCATAGAAAGACCGCAGGTAGCCGTAGAGCCAGTCAGTACCACGAACGCGAGCGACCAGCGTCAGGTCGGGCGGCGCAGCGCCGAACCAGGACTTGGCGTCTGCCGGCTGCATGCCGATGCTCATGTGGTCACCGATCTTGGCGCCAGTGAACACCAGGTTCTTCAGCATCAGATCATGAGGAATCCCCAGATCGTCGGCAACGCGCTCATAGCGCTGGAACTTGGCACTGTGGCAACCCATGCAGTAGTTGGCGAACGTACGCGCGCCATCTTGCATTGCCGCTTTATCGGAGACGTCGATATCGACTTTTTCCAGCTCTGGACCACCGTGCTCGGCCGCGAAGGACAAGACAGGCAAAGCAGCAAGAATCAGTACAGCAAATAGCTTTTTCATCAGCCAGTCACCCTTTCCGGAACCGGTTTGGTCTTCTCGAGCCTGGTGTAGAACGGCATCAGAATGAAGTAGGCGAAGTACAGGAAGGTACACACCTGCGACAGCAACGTACGTTCCGGGGTAGGCGCCATGACACCCAGCCAGCCAAGAATCACGAAGGAAATGCAGAACACCCAGAGCCAGATTTTGCTCAGCCAGCCCTTGTAGCGCATCGACTTGACCGGGCTACGGTCGAGCCAGGGCAGGACGAACAGCATGGCAATCGAAGCACCCATGGCAACCACGCCCAGGAGCTTGTCCGGAATCGCCCGCAGAATCGCGTAGAACGGGGTGAAGTACCAGACCGGGGCAATGTGTTCAGGGGTCTTGAAGGCGTTCGCCACTTCAAAGTTCGGCTTCTCGAGGAAGTAACCGCCCATTTCCGGGAAGAAGAACACGATCGAGCAGAAGATGAACAGGAACACCACCACGCCGACGATATCTTTCACGGTGTAGTACGGGTGGAAGGCAATGCCGTCCAGCGGTACGCCGTTTTCGTCTTTGTGTTTCTTGATGTCCACGCCGTCCGGGTTGTTCGAACCGACTTCGTGCAGCGCCAGAACGTGCAGCACCACCAGGCCGAGAATGACGATCGGCAAGGCCACGACGTGCAAGGCGAAGAAGCGGTTCAGGGTGATGCCCGAAATCAGGTAGTCACCACGGATCCACTGGGTCAGGTCGTTACCGATGACCGGGATCGCACCGAACAGCGAGATGATCACCTGGGCGCCCCAGTAGGACATCTGGCCCCACGGCAGCAGGTAACCCATGAAGGCTTCAGCCATCAGCGCCAGGTAGATCAGCATGCCGAACACCCACACCAGCTCACGCGGCTTCTGGTACGAACCGTAGAGCAAGCCACGGAACATATGCAGGTAGACCACGATGAAGAACGCCGAAGCGCCGGTGGAGTGCAGCAGACGCAGGATCGAGCCGTACTCGACGTCGCGCATGATGTATTCGACGGAGGCAAACGCCTCTTCCGCCGACGGGGTGTAGCTCATGGTCAGCCAGACGCCGGTTACGATCTGGTTAACCAGAACCAACAGCGCGAGGGAGCCAAAGAAATAGAAGAAGTTGAAGTTCTTCGGGGCGTAGTACTTGCTGAGATGGTCTTCCCACATTTTAGTGGCGGGAAAGCGCGCATCAACCCAATCCATGAACTTGCTCATCACGCTTTCTCCGTATCGACGCCGATGACAATAATGTCGTTCGACTCATAGGAATGCGGGGGAACTGGCAGATTTAAAGGCGCGGGTTGCGACTTGAAGACGCGGCCAGCCAGATCGTAGTGGGAACCGTGGCAAGGGCAGAAATAACCACCCACCCATTTCGGACCAAGATCGGCCGGGGCCACTTCTGGACGGAAGGTCGGCGAGCAACCCAAGTGCGTGCAAATACCGATCAGCAACAGAACTTCCGGCTTGATCGAACGCGTCTTGGGATCTACGTAAGCCGGTTGTACCGAATTCTTGGAGTCTGGATCAGAGAGGTCACCCTCGATCTTTGTGAGATTCCCCAATATCTCCTGGGTACGGCGGACGATGAATACCGGCTGACCGCGCCACTCAGCAATCATTTGCTGACCTGGTTCGATTTTGCTGACATTCACTTTCACCGGTGCACCTGCGGCTTTCGCCTTGGCACTGGGAAACCATGACCCCACGAACGGGACCGCAGCCCCCACCGCTCCTGCAGCACCCACCACGGATGTGGCTGCTACCAAGAAGCGACGCCGGCCTGCATTCACGCCGTCATTGCTCATTCAGTCCTCTCCCATCAGCTTTGTGGCCTGTTAAATCAGGCATCTACTAAGTAAAAATCTGAACTTATAAAAATTTTGCAGAATGGTAATGAAAAGCCCCAGTTCTGACAAGGTAATTACCACCCGAGGTCAGCGCCAAGCCTTGTAGTATAGGGGCTCTACAGATGTGGCAAGTTGTCACATCATAAATCTTCAAACAAAAAAAACGCCCAGCTCCGCGAGGAGACTGGGCGCTTTGAACGCGAAAGCGAATTAACGCTTCGAGTACTGCGGACGCTTACGCGCTTTACGCAGACCAACTTTCTTACGTTCAACTTCACGTGCATCGCGAGTAACGAAGCCCGCTTTGCGCAGAGCACCGCGCAGAGTTTCGTCGTACTGCATCAGAGCGCGAGTGATACCGTGGCGGATTGCGCCAGCTTGACCACTTACACCACCACCGATCACGGTGACGTAGATGTCGAACTTCTCGACAGTCTCAGTCAATTCCAACGGCTGACGAACTACCATGCGGGCAGTTTCGCGACCGAAGAAATTATCCAGGGAGCGGTTGTTGATGGAGATGTTACCAGTACCCGGACGCAGGAAAACGCGTGCGGTTGCGGTCTTGCGACGGCCAGTGCCGTAATTTTGAGTCGCCGACATAATGAACTATTCCGTTAAAACTTCAGTTCTTGGGGCTGCTGAGCAGTATGAGGGTGTGCAGCGCCCGCATAGACTTTCAGCTTACGATACATGTCGCGACCCAGCGGGTTCTTAGGCAGCATGCCTTTGACCGCGGTCTCGATCACGCGCTCAGGGGCTTTAGCGATCAGCTTTTCGAAGTTGATCGACTTGATGCCGCCCGGGAAACCGGAGTGGGAGTAGTAGATTTT
The DNA here is from genome assembly GCF_058799675.1 of Pseudomonas sp. GW822-FHT06B12. NCBI lineage: Bacteria > Pseudomonadati > Pseudomonadota > Gammaproteobacteria > Pseudomonadales > Pseudomonadaceae > Pseudomonas > Pseudomonas sp. GW822-FHT06B12. Next base: position 115,604 of record NZ_JBXALR010000006.1, on the reverse strand, counting down.
GTCGGTGGTTTTAGCACCGGTTACACGAATCTGCTCGGCATTGATAACGACGATGTAGTCGCCGGTGTCAACGTGAGGAGTGTACTCAGGCTTGTGCTTGCCACGCAGACGGCTCGCGATCTCGGTGGCCAGACGACCCAGGGTCTGACCAGCAGCGTCGACGACAAACCAGTCGCGCTTTACTGTTTCCGGTTTAGCAGTAAAAGTTTTCATTCTTTATAGCCTCAGGGGCCGCCCTGTAAATTTAGACGGCGGATCTTACTGAATAGTGCGTACTTTGACAAGTCAAAGGCAGCCGGGTACAGACGCTATCGGGGGCTCGGGTCGGCGCGTCCGTTCAACGGCAAGATTCTTCGGCAGGCGGCGCATCACTTCCACTGCAGAAAGAGGTGCGCAATTATGCAGATTGCGAAAAAAAATTCAACCTGCTTTTATGATTGTTTTCCGCCAAGGACTACCCGATGGACTATCGACAGCTGGGCCGTACCGATCTGAACGTGAGTGCAATCTGCCTCGGGACCATGACCTGGGGCGAGCAAAACAGCGAGGCAGAGGCCTTCGCACAGATTGAACGGGCCAAGAGCGCCGGGATCAATTTCATCGACACCGCCGAGATGTACCCGGTGCCGCCCAAGGCTGAAACCTACGCCACCACCGAGCGCTACATCGGTAACTGGTTCAAGAGCCGTGGCGATCGTGCCGACTGGATTCTGGCGAGCAAGATCGCCGGCCCCGGCAACACCATCGACTACATTCGCGATAAAAACCTGCGACACAACCGCCAGCACATCACGCAAGCCGTCGATGCCAGCCTCAAGCGCTTGCAGACCGACTATATCGACCTCTATCAGCTGCACTGGCCGGAACGCAGCACCAACTTCTTCGGTCAGCTGGGCTACAAACACAAGATCGAAGCCAACCTGACCCCACTCGAGGACACCCTCGAAGCGCTGGACGAGCAGGTCAAGGCCGGCAAGATCCGCCACATCGGCCTGTCCAATGAAACGCCGTGGGGCACCATGCGCTTTCTCGCGCTGGCCGAAGCCCGTGGCTGGCCGCGTGCGGTGTCGATCCAGAACCCCTACAACCTGCTCAACCGCAGCTTTGAAATCGGCCTGTCGGAAATCGCCATCCGCGAACAATGCGGGCTGCTCGCCTATTCGCCGCTGGCGTTCGGTTTTCTCTCAGGCAAATACGAAGGCGGGGCTCGCCCGGCAAAAGGTCGCTTGAGCCTTTACAGCCGCTTCAGCCGCTATTTCAACCCGCAGTCGGAAGCCGCGTGCAGCCGTTACGTGGCACTGGCCCGTGAACACGGCCTGGACCCGGCACAAATGGCCCTGGCGTTCGTGACCCAACAGTCGTTCGTCACCAGCAACATCATTGGCGCGACCACGCTGGAACAGCTGGACAGCAACATCGCCAGTTTCGATCTGAAACTGTCGGATGAAGTGCTGGCGGGGATCGAGGCGATTCACAAGGATCACCCGAACCCGGCACCTTGATCGATCTTTAGAAACAATCGTCGGAACGCCGCCCGGAGCAAGCTCGCTCCCACACTGGATCTATGCTTGACCACATATTTGTGATCGACATAACCCCCTGTGGGAGCGAGCTTGCTCGCGATGGCGGCCGCCCGGTCAGCTCACGATCAAAGCGAACGCGCGATGATCTCTTTCATAATTTCATTGGTCCCGGCATAAATCCGCTGCACCCGCGCATCCGCCCAGGCCCGGGCGATCGGGTATTCCCACATGAAGCCGTAACCGCCATGCAACTGTACGCACTCGTCGAGCACCTTGCATTGCAGGTCGGTGCCCCAGTATTTGGCCATCGCCGCCGTCGGCACATCGAGCTTGCCTTGCAGGTGCAGCTCCAGGCAGCGGTCAACGAAGACCCGACCAATCTGAATCTCCGTGGCCATCTCCGCCAGTTTGAAGCGGGTGTTCTGAAAGTCCGCAATCGCCTTGCCGAACGCCTTGCGCTCGCGGGTGTAATCCAGGGTCCACTGCAACGCCGCCTCGGCTGAGGCCAGACCGCCGATGGCGACCGTCAGACGCTCCTGCGGCAATTCCTGCATCAGATAGGCGAACCCCATTCCGGCCTGCCCCAAGAGGTTTTCCTTGGGCACACGGACGTCCTGGAAGAACAGCTCCGAGGTGTCCTGCGCCTTCATGCCGACCTTCTCCAGGCGCTTGCCCTTTTCAAAGCCCGGGGTGTTCGCTTCCACCAGAAACAGACTGGTGCCCTTGGCCCCGGCCTTGGGATCGGTCTTGGCCACGACAATCACCAGGTCCGCGAGAAAGCCGTTGGTAATGAAGGTTTTCGAGCCGTTGATCACGTACTCGTCGCCGTCCAGCACCGCAGTGGTTTTCACTCCTTGCAGGTCGGAGCCAGCGCCTGGCTCGGTCATGGCAATCGCGGTGACCATCTCGCCCGAGACCAGCTTCGGCAGGTATTTATGCTTCAGCGCTTCGCTGCCGTAATGCAGGATGTACGGCGCCACGATGTCCGAATGCAGGGAAAAACCGATACCGGTCAAACCCAGTCGACCGACCTCCTCAATCACCACAGCGCTGTAGAGGAAGTCCGCATCGAACCCGCCGTACTCTTCCGGCAGATGGGAGCAGAGCATCCCCGCCTCCCCCGCCTTGTTCCACAGCTTGCGGTCGATGTAGCCCTGTTTTTCCCACTGCGCATGAAACGGCACGGCCTCTTTTTCGAGGAAGGTTCGTACGCTGTCGCGAAACAGTTCGTGCTCGGAACTGAACAAGGTTCTGGGGATCATCGGGGCACCTGTGGTGATTGTGGGTCGCAAATGAATCCCAGAGCCTAAGCCTCCAGTAGATAACAGGACACTGGACACATCAGACAAAAAATAAGACGATCCAGCCGCTTGGTGACCACTTTCCCCTATAAGAATAAATTGAATATGTCTATCCAACTCTCCACGCCCTTGCGGCGCGTCAGCATCCTGGCTATCGACCGGGTTTTTGCTTCCACCCTCATGCAAGCCAAGGATTTCTTCCATCTGGCCAGCCTGCGCTACGGCAAACAACTGGGCCACGGCCTGACCCCGGCGTTCGAAACCCGCCTGGTCAGCCCCGACGGCAAACCGGTCAACAGCTTCAGCGATGTGATCATGCCGGTAGACGGCGGCCTGGAAAACGCCGACATCATCATCCTTCCGGCGTTCTGGGACGATTTCGAGACGCTCTGCAAACGTTATCCACAGGTGCTGCCGTGGCTGCGCGAGCAACACGCCCGCGGCGCGGTACTCTGCGGCGAAGCCACCGGGGTGTTCTGGCTCGCCGAGGCGGGCCTGCTCGATGGCAAGGAGGCGACCACCTACTGGCGCTTCTTCAACGCCTTCGAAGAGCGCTTCCCTAACGTTCAGCTCAATCAGGACAAGCACCTGACCGACGCCGATAACCTGTACTGCGCCGGCGGCACCACCTCGGCCTGTGACCTCTACATTTACCTGATCGAGCGCTTCTGCGGGGCCAACGTCGCCCAAGCCGTGGCCCGCGACATTCTGTATGAAGTGCAGCGCAGCTATTCACCCGGGCGCATCGGTTTCGGCGGGCAGAAGCTGCACCAGGACGTGATCATCCTGCAGATCCAGCACTGGCTTGAAGAGCATTTTGCCGACAAGTTCCGCTTCGAAGACGTCGCCCGCGAGCACGGCATGAGCATCCGCAACTTCATGCGCCGCTTCCAGACCGCCACTGGCGACAAACCGCTGCACTACCTGCAACGGCTGCGCATCGAAACCGCCAAGGGCTTGCTGTCCGCCAGCCGTAAAAGCATCAAGACCATCAGCTACGAAGTCGGCTACGACGACGCGAGCTTCTTCGCCCGGCTGTTCCGCCAACACACAGAGCTGTCGCCAAACCAGTATCGGCAGCAGTTTCAGCAGGCGGCTTAATCTGACGGTTAAACACAAACCAACTGTGGGAGCGAGCCTGCTCGCGATGACGGCTGCACATCCAGCATTGATGTGACTGACAGACCGCCATCGCGAGCAAGCTCGCTCCCACAGGGGCTCTTCGGCGCACAAAAAAAGGGTCTGCATTGCAGGCCCTTTTTCAACGTATTCGTGTTCGATTTCAACAACCCCGCCCTCCCCATCAATACCGTCCGAATTGCTGCCGGTACTCCAGCGGAGTCAACGCTGTCAGCTCCTTGAACATGCGCCGCAGGTTGGAGTCACTGCTGAAACCCAGCTCAGCGCTGATCGTATTGACCGTTGCGGACGTGAGGATCAGACGTTCGCTGACCTGATTCAGTTTGATACAGCGAGCATAGGTCGCTACGGCAATGCCGGTTTCACTGCTCACCTTACGAGACAAGGTGCGCTCGGACATTCCGAGCTGCTCTGCCAACCGCTGCACGGTTATCTGTTCGGCCGGTAACTGCTCAACCAGCGCATGCAGCTGGCGCAGCAGTTTGCTCGACTGCTCAATCAAACTCATGGCCGCAAAGGCGCTATGCGCCTGGGCCGGACGCGCAAGCACCATCAGCTTGGTGAGATCGCGAAACACCTCCGGGCTGACATACCGCTCGATCAAGGCTTGAGCAATGGGCAAGTAACCATTCACGCCGGACGCGGTAGCCGTTCGCTCGTTAATGATGCTGTGACGTTCGCTTTGCCACTTCACGGTCTTATGCCGCTGCGCCATAACGTCTGCCAGCCACCACGTCACCGTCGCCGGCTGACCGTTCAGCTTCCCACTCGCCGCCAGCAAACAGACTCCCGTGCAATAACTCCACAACTGCTGTTTCTTCGAGCGTACCGACAATGCCGCTACCAAAGGGCCATTGGCGGCCAGCGTCTCGTCGACCTGTCGAGCTGACTCTGCCCAGAAACCGGGGATCAACAGCGCGTCAAAATCAGCCTCCGCCAGCGCGCTCTCCACTTGTAACGACAGGCCTTGAGCGCATTCGACGGTACCGGCCTGCAAGGCCACGAAGCGCGTTTCAAAGAACACACGCGAGGCGCGACGATTGGCGGCGTGCAACAAATCGGCAAAAGCCAACAAGCCCGCTGGCATGCAACGAGGGAAAAGCAGCAAACCGATTCGAAGAGGTGGGGTCATGGCTGAAATAGAATTAATTATGTCCGGGCCTGCCATTCTGTGGCGCAACGCGACTGGACACAATGGCGTCTCTTCCCAGAGGTATCGCCATGAAAATCCATCAGTTACGTAACGCGACGATTATTGTGGAACTCGGTCCCCATCGAATTTTGATCGACCCGATGCTGGCGCGAAAACACGCACTGCCGCCCTTGCGTATTTTCAGCGCACGAGACCGCAACCCACTGGTCGAGCTCCCCGGCTCGGCAATCACTGCACTGGAGTCCGTCACCCACTGCCTGATCACCCACTGTCAGAAAGGACACTTCGACCACCTGGATCGCGCCGCAAAGAAATGGCTACGCGAGACCCGAATTCCAGTCATCTGCACGCCGCACGACGCTGCCCATTTGGCCGAGCACGATTTGAACGTTCAGTCATTGCCGACCAATCACGAACAACCGAGCGCCTTCCTCGGCGGTCAGATCCGCACGGTTCGCTGCACCCATGGTCGGGGACTGGTAGGCAAGATGATGGAACATGGCGTGGGCTATTTGATTGAAATGCCTGGCGAGCCGAGCCTCTATTTGACTGGCGATACGCTGCTCACGCCTGCCGTTCAGGCGTTCGTTGCGCTGCACAACCCAGACGTTTCGGTGGTGCCGGCTGGCGGTGCGCGTTTCGATTTGGGTGGGGACATCATCATGGGGATTGATGAGGTGTTGGCATTCACTCGGCAGTCGTCAGGCACAGTGGTCGCCAATCACCTTGAAGCGCTCAGCCACTGCCCCGTGACACGCCAGTCACTGGCCAGCGCCGCCCGACAGGCCGGCATCGAGTCGCGCCTGCTGATCCCGAACGACGGGGATCTGCTGGAATTCCCGGCCCCGGCGGATCAATAAGGGCGCGGTTGCCCCATGGAAGGACCAACCACGCCTCACGCAGACCGTTACGGCTTGTGCGCCCGCGCCAGGAACTCGTGGGATTGCATTTCCAGCAGACGGCTGAGGGTGCGCTGGAACTCGAAGTTCAGGCGACCGCCGGTGTAGAGGTCTTTCAACTCGACTTCAGCAGAAATGATCAGTTTGACGTTACGGTCGTAGAACTCGTCGACCATGTTGATAAACCGTCGGGCGATGTCGTCGGTGGTGACGCTCATCTGCTCCACACCGCTGAGCAACACAGCGTGGAAGATCTTGCCGAGCTCGATGTAGTCGTTCTGGCTACGCGGGCCGTCGCACAGTTCGCGGAAGTCGAACCAGGCCACGTCGTCGCACGTACGCACAGCACGGATCTCACGGTTCTCGATCATCAGCACATCGTTTTCGATGGCCTGAGTGCATTCCGGCGTGAGTGCGCGGAAGCTTTTGCGCAGGCTCTCATGGGACGCTTCGTCGAGCGGGGAGTGAAACAGCTCGGCTTGCTCAAGGTGACGCAAACGATAGTCGACACCGCTGTCGACGTTGACGATCTCGGTGTTCTGCTTGATCAGCGCGATGGCTGGCAGGAAGCGCGCACGCTGCAGACCGTCCTTGTACAGACCGTCCGGCACGATGTTCGACGTCGCGACCAGGGTCACGCCGTTCTTGAACAGCTCTTCCATCAAGGTGCCGAGGATCATCGCGTCGGTGATGTCGGACACGAAGAACTCATCGAAACAGATCACCCGCGCTTCGTCGGAGAAACGCTTGGCGATGATGGTCAGCGGGTTCTTCTCGCCGCCGAGGGTCTTCATCTCTTCGTGCACACGCTTCATGAAGCGGTGGAAGTGAGTGCGGACCTTTTCCTTGAACGGCAGCGCTTCAAAGAAGGTGTCGACCAGGTACGTCTTGCCGCGACCTACGCCGCCCCAGAAGTACAGGCCCTTGACCGGCGCCTGGTCTTTCTTGCCAAACAGTTTGCCGAGCAGGCCCGGTTTGTTCTGCGAAGCCGCGACCAGATCGTCGTACAGACGCTGCAAATGACGCACGGCAGTTTCCTGCGCGGCGTCATGGAAGAATTCCGGGCGTTTCAGATCAGCTTGATATCGTTCTAGGGGCGTCATAATTCGTTAGCAAGGCAACAAAAACGGGCCGACACTGTAGCGACGGCCCTTGAGAATGGCAATCAGCCCTTGGTCGGGCCGAGCCGTTGATTAGTCCTGAACAGGCGTCAGCGCAACCCGCAGGGTGTCGATGGCGACATCCCGCGCGGTGCTGTCAGCGAAGGCCGGGCTGTCGGCGACGCACTCGCCTTCGAGCCAGACGCTGAAGCTCAGGTCTTCACTGCGAACGTCCAGCGCCTGGCCGGATTGCAGTTGCTTGGTCACCTGGCCGGCGGTTTTTCCGTCAGCGAAGTTGCGCGACAGCAGCAGTTGCTCGCCATCGGCCGCCAGCAGACGGAAACGGAAACTGCCGTCGTCTTCACGGAAACTGACGAAGCGTGCGGCTTTCGCGGCCTTCTTCTTAGTGGTGGCCGCTACTTGCGTCTGCTTGACGAAAGAACGCAGGCCGACCGCTTCACGCAGTTCATTGAGGAACGGCGTGGCCACGGCGCGGGCCTTCTTGGCACCGTGCTGCAGAATGTCTTCGAGGTCTGCCGGGCGCTCGATCAGCTGGTAGTAACGCTCGCGGGACTCGCCCAGCTCGTTGTCCAGCAGTTGGAACAGACGATTCTTCGCCTCGCCCCAACCCAGGCCCTGCAACAGTTCGCTGCGGAACTCGGCGGACTGCGCCGGGGTGGCGAAGGCCTGGTACAGGGTGAACAGGTGCGAATTATCCGGATCTTTCGCTTCGCCCGGCGCACGGGAGTCGGTGACGATCCGCGAAATCGCGTCCTTCATCTCTTTGGCGCTGGAGAACAACGGAATGGTGTTGTCGTAGCTTTTCGACATCTTCCGGCCATCGAGGCCCGGCAGCGTGGCGACGCTTTCTTCGATCAACGCCTCCGGCATGGTGAAGAACTCCCTGCCCTGGCCAAACAGGTGGTTGAAGCGCTGGCCGATGTCGCGGGCCATTTCCACGTGCTGGATCTGATCGCGACCGACCGGAACCTTGTGCGCGTTGAACATCAGAATGTCCGCCGCCATCAGCACCGGGTAACTGTATAAGCCCATGGTGATGCCGGCGTCCGGGTCTTCACCGGTTTCGACGTTCTTGTCCACCGACGCCTTGTAGGCGTGCGCACGGTTCAGCAGGCCTTTGGCGGCGACGCAAGTCAGCAGCCAGGTCAGCTCAGGGATTTCCGGGATGTCGGACTGGCGATAGAACGTTACTCGATCCACATCCAGACCACCGGCCAGCCAGGTCGCAGCGATTTCCAGACGCGAGCGCTGAATGCGCAGCGGGTCATCGCACTTGATCAGGGCGTGGTAGTCGGCCAGGAAGTAGAACGAATCGGCATTGCTGTCGCGACTGGCGAGGATCGCCGGACGGATCGCGCCGGCGTAGTTGCCCAGGTGCGGGGTGCCGGTGGTGGTGATGCCGGTGAGGATGCGCGTACGAGTAGTCATGGGTAATCGCTTATCAGACTGCAATCAATTCGAAAGGCGCGGCAGGATCAGATCCTTGAGATCGGTCAGCTTGCCGTGAAAAAAGTGTCCGCATTCTGCCACTTTCAGCAGCTCATGGGGGCGATCGAGGGCGTCAGACCAATCGTAAACCAGCTGCGGATCGATGACTTCGTCGGTTTCTGGCTGGATCAGCGTCAGTTCGCCATGCTGCGGCAACTGATCCTGATCACCCAGACGCATCACCGCCGGCGCGACCATGAACAGATGCTTGAGCTGCTCGCCCTTGGCTTCCAGACGTCCGCCGAGGCTGGCCGCGACGAAACCACCGAAGGAGAAACCGAACAGGGTCATGGGCAATTCAGGGTGTTTGGCGCGCAACCATTCGGCCACGGCTTGAGCGTCATCGACTTCGCCGGTGCCCATGTCATGCGTGCCAGCGCTGGCGCCAACGCCACGGTAATTAAAACGTAATGTGATCAAACCGGCGTCGCGAGCCGTGCGCTGCAAGGTCGAAACGACTTTATTGAGCATGGTGCCGCCCTGCACCGGGTTGGGGTGGCAGATCAGCGCCAGGCCACGTGGCTCGGGGGAGTCCAGGTACAAGGCTTCCAGTTGGCCCACCGGGCCATCAATCAATACAGGGGTTTCACGCATAAGCAAGGAAGGAACTCCGTGACCTCTCGAAGGGTCGACTCGTCTAGCTAAAAGTCTGTGCCTGGCATGATTGCGATCTCGTCGCGGTATACAGCGCAGGTCCGAGCCGTTAACGTAAAGCAAAGCCGTTTATAGAGGAAGGACTCGTGGAACACTCGCTCTTAGTTTGGTTGTTGCCGACTCTTGCCCTGGTTGCCGGTGTCGCCATTGGATTCCTGGTTGCCCGCCTTCTGCCGAATGCCGCGCCTAGCAGCACGCAACGTCAGCTGGATGACATTCAGGAACGTTTTGACAGCTATCAGAATGAAGTGGTCACCCACTTCAACAGCACCGCAACGCTGGTCAAGAAGCTCACTCAGAGCTATCAGGAAGTGCAAGACCACCTCGCCGAGGGTGCCAACCGCCTGGCCCTGGACGAACAGACTCGCCAACGCCTGCTGGCCGCCCTGCACTCCGAGGCCGCCGTGCAAGCACCACGGGAACGCCTGACGCCGCCACGCAATCAGGAGCCTCCACGCGATTACGCGCCGAAAATGCCAAACTCCCCTGGCATGCTCGACGAGCATTACGGCTTGAAGAAGTAATCAGGTTTCACGCGACATAAAAAGCCCTCGGACAGGTGATGTCCGAGGGCTTTTTTGTTGCTGAGGGTTTGAGCGCCTGTGCGGGCCTCATCGCGAGCAGGCTCGCTCCCACAGGGGATCTCTATTTGTTGCAGAAGGTGTGCCCACTGAAATTTAAATGTGGGAGCGAGCTTGCTCGCGATGAGGCCCTAACAGGCAACAAAAAAAAAGCCCACCCGATCTGCTGAGAATCGGGCGGGCTTTTTACACCTGGGGTTCAGTCAGGTTTTTTGTTACTGGTACTGCTGACCTTGCTGCTGGGCAGGTTGGCCATACTGCTGACCCGGAATCGCCTTGAGGTTAACCTCTACACGACGGTTCTGCGCCCGACCATTCACATCACCATTGCTGGCAATCGGGTTATCCGGACCAGCACCACGCGCCGACAGGTTGGTACCGCTCACGCCTTGCGACGTCAGGTAGGTTGCCACGCTTTGAGCACGACGCTGGGACAGGTCCATGTTGTGCTGACGGCTGCCGGTGCTGTCAGTGTAGCCGACGATTTCAATCTGGTTCTGGCTGAACTCTTTAAGCGAACCGGCCAGGTTGTTCAGCGGCTGGTAGAAGCTTGGAGCGATGTTCGCCGAATCGGTGCCGAACGTGATGTTGCCCGGCATGATCAGCTTGATCTGATCGCCCTGACGCTGCACTTCAACCCCGGTGTTGGCCATGCTGGCGCGCAGTTTCTTTTCCTGCTGGTCGGCGTAGTAACCGTAACCGGCAGCGGAAGCACCAACGACAGCAGCGCCAATCAGCGCACCCTTGCCACGGTTATTGTGGTCGATGGCAGCACCGGCCAAAGCACCGGCCAGCGCACCCAGGCCGCCGTACTTGGCGGTTTTGCTCATGCCCGCGGAGCCGCTGTCGGCCTGACCCTGATTGTCATACGGGTTCTGGTTCGCACAGCCAGCCAGCATGGCCACGGCAGTAGCGACAATAATCAAACGACTCGAGGTGAACATGGAGAGCTCCTACTTTTACATTCTGTGGTGCAACGGACGTTGGCAATAAACCCGTGCGGGCGTTGGAACACGACCTACAGCAAAAATTCCATCAGGTCGTTCCGCAACCCGGAAAATCAGGCTCGAACAAAAGGATTTTCACGCATTTCATCACCCAGACGAGTATCGGGACCGTGTCCGGTTATTACTGTCGCCTCTTCATCAAGGGTGTACAGACGCTGCTTGATCGAACGCACGATGGTCGCCTGATCACCGCCCCACAAGTCCGTACGCCCTACCCCGCGACGAAACAGCGTGTCACCGGCAATCAGCAGCTTAGCCTCAGAAAACCAAAAGCTCATGGAACCCGGCGTATGACCCGGCGTGTGCAACGCCACGCCACAGCCGCAGGCCAGCTCTTCATCATCGGCCAACCAACGATCCGGCGACGGCACCGGCGTGTACGGCACCCCGAACATCTGGCACTGCATCTCCAGATTGTCCCAAAGGAACTGATCCTCTTTATGCAGGTGCAACGTCGCGCCGGTTTTCTCCTTCAACTGGCCAGACGCCAGAAAGTGATCCAGGTGCGCGTGGGTATGAATGATGCTCACCACCTTCAACCCCAACGCATCGAGCCGCGCCAGAATCAACTCATGATTACCACCCGGATCGACAACGATGGCCTTCCTGGTGATTGGATCACCGATGATCGTGCAGTTGCACTGCAACGGCCCAACGGGAAAGGTTTCGCGAATCAGAGCGGGTTTGGCAGCGTCCATGGGCGTTCCTGAAAAAATGGATCGCCTATTCTGGCACACCCCACCTACTCCGCCGATTGCTGTCCTGTTACAAAACGGACAACCGCCCCTACACAGACCTTCCTACCCGGCAACCTTGAAAAGCTGTCGGAAAATTCTCCCGAAAGTGGTTTTTTTGTAGCCGCCTCCTAGGACTGATAGAACTGCCTATGTTGGGTCGTTTCCAACTGATCGCGACAGACAGGAAATGGCCGATTACTGCCTGTCGCGACCGGCTGAATACGTCAGACTGGTGGTGATGCTGACGACATGGCCGCTGCCTTGTTTTTCCATCTCGGCGATGGCGAGTTGGGTGATGTAGAAGAAACCCTTCAGGTTCACCGACAACACAGCAGCGTAGTCTTCGTGGGTAGGCTTTGGATCTTGACGCAGGACCGGCTAACGGGTGTCCCCCATTTCCTCATTTCGCGCCGAACAGCATCGTCCAATAGACGCCGTTGTCGCTACGCGAGTTCGCGGCATAGGCCGCGCCAACCTGGGTAAACATCGGGTTCATCAGAATGGCGCAATGCCCGGGGCTGGCCAGCCAGCCTTCCATAGCCTTGCCCGGCGAACGCTGCCCGGCGGCGATGTTCTCTCCGATCTGCCGGCCACCGTAGCCGGCGGCCTTCGCTCGGTCCCACGGCATATCACCGTTGGGGTCCTGGTGCGCGAAGTAATTGTCGTTGGCCATCGCCCGGCTGTGCCCCTGCGCCGCTGTCCCCAGGGCGGCATTCCAGGTCAGCGGCGGTGCAGCGGCGAAGCGCTGACGACCACACAGGCGCGGTTTCGCCCGTGCCGCGTTGACCTGTGCCAGCAACGTCTTGCCCGCCGCTCGCGGGTCGTCCAGATGCCTATCGAGCAAGGGCCGCGCCAGCACCACCTGCCATTCGCTCTCGTCGCGATACACGCCAATATCGGCGAACTGGGTATCGAGCAGGGCCCCACAGTAGCGGCTCTGGAGCATGTCAAAGGCCTCCTCGGCATCTTCAGCGTCGACCAGACGGATAGTCCGCACAGACACCGCCTGATAGCCGGAATCCTTCAACGTCTCCCGCGTAACGCCTCCATAGCCGATCGGCAAGGCCAGGTTCGACTTCAGAGCCAGCGGCGTCAAGGCTTGGACCGTGCGCCCCGCGCAGCGCTGCGGTTGGGCGCGGTAGTCGTTGATGTCCTCCACCAGTTGCCTTTCCCCGCCGGCATGGGCGGGACTGGCGAACAGGGGGAGCAAAGGAATAAGGCAGAGCGAGAAAACGCAGGAGGAGCGAACGGTTTGGCGCATGAGGCGGGCAGCTCTGATGGGATGACGACGGTAATGGCGATAGTGGGCTGAGGAATGACCGCAGAGCGTTTCGCTGTATTGGCTCGCAAATGGATTCCAAAGCTGGGCTAAGACTGTGGGCCTCAACACAAGTTTCACGAGCAAAGGGGGGAATTTATTGTTGGAGTCGCGCGTCCGCTCCTGGCCGATTTCTGGCTTTGGCCTATGTAGCTTTGGGTTATAAGGGTTATCCACATACCTTCCCACCCGGCAACCTTGAAAAGTTATGGGAAAAATCTCTTGGGTCCCAGATGTTTGTAGCCTTCTCGTAGGACTGAGTCGGTTGGACTGGTTATGCGACTTCTGTTCTCTATAATGATTCACCGGCCATACTTAGAGTGCTCGTTATGCCAGCTTCCTCTGATCAAAAATCCGCTGTCGTTTTATGCCCAGCTTCAAATAGCGACCAGGAAGATCTGGTAGCCATTCGGATTGAGGCTATGCGTGAAAGCCTTGAGCGGCTTGGGCGATTTGATCCTAATCGTGCGCGCGAACGATTTCTTAATGGGTTCGATGCTAACAGCACACGCCGCATAGAGGTATCAGGTGATCTGGTCGGTTTTGTCGTCATAAAAAACCATCAGGGTGAACTTCTGCTTGACCACTTGTATGTCATACCTGGCGCTCAAGGATTAGGGATAGGCTCTGAAGTTCTCACTCAGATATTCAGAGAGGCTGATGAAATCGGACTTCCTATTAAGGTTGGCGCCCTCAAGAAAAGCGCTTCAAATCGTTTCTACATTCGACATGGCTTCGTATTCGTCGAGAGCGGTGAGTTTGATAATTATTATGTCCGCGCGAACAGTAATGCCGTTAGCGTGGGCGACTAGGCGAATCTCGATACGGTCACCAGTCAGAGGTTGCATAGGCAGACTTACAAGGAGATAACAATGAGAAATTTTGCTTTTGTTGTGGTTTTAGTCTGCATTGCATTATCCGGCTGTACACGTAGTGCTCGCTTGTATCCCGCAAATGATATTGCTACAGCTACAGGTGTCCTTACGGCAGATTTTAAGTCTTATGGCTCAGGCCATGGAGATATTAAAATTATTATGCCTGACGGAGAGTTATTGAACGGTGAATATTCTTTAGTTCGCGGCGGCGCTATCGGCTTTGGTAATGTTTACGGTTCGGTTTATGGCTCTGCGGGTTTATCTTCGCTTTCCGGAAGTTCAAACTCGTATGTAATACCCGGCGGCAGCCCTGGTACTGCTTCACTGTTTGGCGATAAAGGAACAAGCATGTTATGTGAGTTTTATAATGACAATTTCAGTGGTCATGGTAATGGCGGGTGCAAAAGCTCCAGAAACGCACTATATCGCCTGCAGTTTTAAATCTCACAAGTCGTTTACTGGGGCACGCAGATGCGTACCCTTTAGCTTAATCACCCCGCATAACCCCTGACTTACGCGACATCTCTTGATACGCCTAGGGCCTCCCACCTGTCGTATAAATCTGTCGCAGAGTTTGCACTCTTCGACAGCCACCACGGACAGCTCTGGGTCGTAAGCGGCCGGTCTTCCCCATCAAAAAGCCAATTGCAACGTCTCCTTCCCCTCCAACGTAAGCAAAAACTGCTTCGCCCCCAACCCACCCGCAAACCCGGTCAAACTCCCCGAAGCCCCAATCACCCGATGGCAAGGCGCAACAATCGAGAGCGGATTTTTACCGTTAGCGGCGCCAACAGCCCGAACCGCCTTTGGATTACCAATCTGCATCGCAATCTGGCTGTAACTCCGCGTCTCCCCAAACGGAATCGTCAGCAACGCCTGCCAAACCTTCTGCTGAAACTCCGTCCCGGCAAAATCAAGTTCCAGCTCAAAGCAATCACGCTCCCCCGCAAAGTACTCATTGAGTTGGCGCTCAGCCTCCAGCAACGCGGGGCTGTGGATATCTTCGTGCAATGGGCCGAGGCGAACGCGGTCGGGTTTGTCGTTCTCCCACAGGATCGCGCAGAGTTTGCTGCCTTTGGCGACCAGCGTGAGGGTGCCGACGGGGGATTTCATCAGTTTGAATACGTACGACATGGTTGACTCCTTGATCCGACGGGGGCTTCAGACGTCGTTCGACGTTGAAGGCGATCGTTCATCTTTGTCAGAGGACGTATTCAGAGTAATTGTGTGTTCAAACGCAAGAACTACGTTTCTTGCGGTTGAATTTGCGCGCAGATGCCTGTCAGTTGAGCGTTGATTGTCACAAAAGATCGCAGCCTGCGGCAGCTCCTACGGATTTGCGTACGATTTGCGCTCGGATGCCACCGGTACTGCCCGCTATTCAGCTTCAGCGTCCTCGGCATCTTCAACAAAATAGCAATTATTGCGCTTACCGCTGGGGTCGATGATGAATGCGCCTTGCCCTTTGCCACACTCGAGCGAGTGGGTTGCCGAATACTGTCTTTTCTTGACGATCCAGGTATTCAGTTTGGAGATGTAAATGCCCATGCCAAGGGCGATGCACAGCACCAGCAGCAAGCAAAAAACAAACTGTGCGGTGTAGTGGTCGCCTTCCTTTTCCGAGCCTGCGGGTTGCATGTCGAGGTCCTGTTGTTGAAACACGCCGTCACGATAAGGAGCAGCGGGTTAACGTCAGGTGAACATTGTCGCGATGAAAGGTAACTCCGCTATCCTCTGCCCCACTAGTGAAAAACCGTGGGTCTGTGCGTGCATATTCATCTGCTGTTGGTCGAAGACAACCTCGACCTGGCGAACACTGTCATCGAGTACCTGGAGATCACCGGGATCGTCTGCGACCACGCCAGTGATGGGCAGATGGGTTTGAACCTGGCGCTCGCTCAGCACTATGACGTGATCTTGCTGGACATCATGCTGCCGCGCCTGGACGGTCAGCAGGTGTGCAAAAAGCTGCGCGAGCACGGCAATCAGACGCCGATCCTGATGCTCACCTCGCTGGATGCCTTGGCCGACAAACTGGCCAGTTTCTCGGTCGGGGCCGACGATTATCTGGTCAAGCCGTTCGAACTGCCGGAACTGGTTGCACGGATTCGTGCCCTGAGTCTGCGCCGCAGTGGTCAGGCCAGTCGGTTGCAAGTCGCTGACCTGATCATGGATCTTTCAACCCGCAAGGTCAGTCGCAACGGACAGGAACTGCACCTGTCACCGACCGGCTGGACATTGCTCGAATGCCTGATGCGCGCCAGCCCCGCAGCCGTCAATCGCGAGCGTCTGGAAGCGGCGATCTGGGGCGACGAACTGCCTGACAGCAACACGCTCAAGGTGCACATGCACCGTCTGCGCAAGGCGGTCGATAAAGACTTCGACGTGGCACTGATCCACACCTTGCCCGGTATCGGCGTTCAGTTGGGGGCGACATGCGCAAAGGCCTGAGCCTGAAGTGGGTGATCAGCGGTAGCCTGCTGTTGATCATTGCCGTGGTGCTGATCATCTATAACCAGCTACTGCCGGTGTACACCATGCGCGGGTTACTGTTTACCGCCAGCGCGATGATGGAAGAGGAAGCGCAATACTTCGCCCGGCATTACCAGCAGGACCCGACGACTCCGCCGCCCGATAATTACTTCCTGAAAAGTGCTGTCGGTAAGGAGGCCCTGCCGAAAGAGGTCCGTGACCTGCTCGACACCAAACCGAGCATGGTGTTCGGCGCCGTGCAGTTCTTCGGCGACATGGATTCCGATGACGATGATGACGGCACGGCCATTCTGATCCATCCGTTGAGCGACGGTAAAACGCTGTATATGTACGACACCGATCACGACCATGAAGAAGGTGGCATGGTTGAAACGCCGTTGTCCGATGCTTATCTGGAGCACGAGTTGGCGATGATCAGCATGATCGGTCTGGCGGTGTTCGTTCCCGCGCTGATCATCATCGCCCTGCTGGTGTGGTGGGTGGTCCGGCCGCTCGGTCGGCTGACGCAATGGTCGACCACCCTGGAAAGCGTCGATGCGGCGCCGAATGGCCGACCGCATTTCATCTTTCGCGAGTTCAATGTGCTAGCCGATTCGCTGGCCCACAGCGTGCAACAGGTTAAAGCCGCGAGCCTGCGTGAGGAGCGTCTGCTGCGCTACACCAGCCATGAACTGCGTACGCCACTGGCAGTGCTCAAGGCCAATGTCGAATTGCTCGCCGTGCAGTCCGGCGGCGAACTGCCGCCGCCCTTGCAGCGGATCGAGCGCTCGGTGCTGAACATGCAACGGATTGCCGAGACCTTGTTGTGGATGAGCCGCGAGAGCCCGGAAGCGCTGCCGGAAGAAGCACTCGACATGCGCCAGTTGCTCAATGAACTGATAGAAGAGCACCGCTACCTGATCGGCAAACGCGATATCGAATTGATCCTGCACATCAGCGACGAGCCTTGCCGGCTGCCCCTCACCGCGTGCCGCATCGTTGTGGGTAACTTTCTGCGCAATGCCTTGCAATACGCTGACGATGGCAGCGTCGAGATCACCTTCGAACAGCTGCAACTGCGCATCGTCAACCGGATACGCGACACCCAACAGCATCAGGAATCTGCCGATTTCGGCTACGGCCTCGGGCTCGAACTGATGCGCCAGCTCTGCGCAAAACTGGGCTGGCACATCGAGGTCGAGCCGGAAAAGAATCGCTTCACGGTCACCCTGAACTTTTCGGCTCAGGCACCGCAACAACTCCCGGAGGCAACGGACGCCTGAACCTCCGTCAGTGCGCCTCCTCCAACTCATCGTGCAGCAAGCCGAAGATCTCCCGCTTCATCTCGATGAACGAGCGCTCCATGACCATGTCCAGGGTGCGTGGGCGTTCTATCGGGACGTCGAGAATCTGTTTGATCCGCCCAGGTTTCGCGCCCATGACATAGACCCGATCGCCGAGCAGAATCGCTTCGTCGATGTCGTGGGTGACGAACAGCACGGTCTTCTTGCTGTTGCCCCAGACCCGCAGCAGCAGTTGCTGCATTTGCAGGCGGGTCTGGCTGTCGAGGGCGCCGAAAGGTTCGTCCATCAGCAGGATTTGCGGGTCGTTGGCCAGGGCGCGGGCGATGGCCACGCGCTGCATCATGCCGCCGGAGAGTTGCTTGGCGTAGTTGTCGGCGAAGCCGGTCAGACCGACTTCGTTGACGTAGTAGTCGACGATTTCCTTGCGCTGGGCCGCAGGCATGCCGCGACGTTTGAGGCCGAACTCGACGTTTTGCCGCACGGTCAGCCAGGGGAACAGCGTGTAGCTCTGGAACACCATGCCGCGATCCGCACCGGGGCCTTCCACTTGCTGACCACCGACGTAGATCTCGCCTTCGGTGGGTTCGGCCAGACCTGCCGTCAGGTACAGCAGGCTGGATTTGCCGCAGCCCGAGGGCCCGACCAATACGGCGAATTGCTGGTCCGGCACTTCGAACGAGACCTTTTCCAGCGCGGTGAAAATCCCGCCATCGGGCTTTTGGTAACGCAGGCTGACCTTGTCCACTTGCAACCGTGGCGCGGCCTGCACCGACGCTGCAGTAGGTGTGGTGAAGCGATGATTGGCGGCGGTTACTGAGCCCATGCGGCGATCCTCAGTCGAAGGAAGCGGAACAATTGATCGGTGATCAGACCCAGCAGGCCGATGATCGCGATTGCCAGAAAGATCACATCCACCTGAAAGCCGCGCATGGCTTTGAGGCTCAGGTAGCCAAGGCCACTGGAAGCGGCCACCAGTTCGGCGACTACCAGGTACGTCCAGGCCCAGCCCATGGTGACGCGCAAGGTGTCGAGCACACCCGGCAACGAGGCCGGGGCGATCACATGCAGCACCGCGTCGCGACGGTTGGAACCGAGGGTGTAGGAGGCGTTGATCAGGTCCTTGGAGATGCCTTTGGAGACATCGGCGATCATCACCAGTTGCTGGAAGAACACGCCGAAGATGATCACCGAGACCCGCTGCTCCAGACCGATGCCGATCCACAGGATGAACAGCGGCACAAACGAGGTCACCGGTAGGTAACGGATGAAGTTGACCATCGGTTCGAGGAACGCCTGGACGATGCGGAAGCTGCCCATCAGCAGCCCCAACGGCACCGCCACCAGCGACGAGACGATGAAGCCGACCATCACCACTTCCAGGCTCGCCCAAACGTGGACCCCGAGTGTGCCGTCGCGCGCCAGGCGCACGGCGGCATCGAGCACCGCGCCGGGTGTCGGCAGGAACATGCCCGGCACCACGCCGCCGTAAGACAACCCGGCCCAGAGGCCGACCAACAACACCCACGCGAGGCCGCTGGCGCTCCAGATCACCTTGACCGGCAAGCCGGTCTTGGGCGTGATGCAGCGGCTCAACCATGAATTTCGCTTGAACATGGCCACCTCCTACAGCGGGCTGACGAAGCGGTTGTCGACCAGTTCGTCGTGGCTGACGTTGTAGGGCTTGCCTTGCAGTTCGCTGGCGGTTTCATTGGCGATTTTGATCAGCGCCGCGCTGTCACCCGGGTTGCCCGGCGAGCCGAGGAGTTTTTCGCTCATGGCCTGATCGTAGAAGCGCACGCCTTTGGCGGCAGCGGCCAGTTCCTTCGGATCGGCGAGGTAACCGCCGACGCCTTTGGCCATGATCGCGTAAGCCTCGTCCGGATGGTCCTGGGTGTACTTCACCGCTTTGTACAACCCGGCGACCAGGGCTTTGACGTCTTCCGGCTGTTTCTCGATGACGTTGCAGTTGAGCGCAACCACGTCGACGATCACGCCGGGGGTGGTGCTGCTGTCGATCAGCACTTTGCCTTGCTTCTTGTCGCGGACCATCGACAGATGGGGTTCCCAGGTCACGGCGGCCGGCACACGACCGGCAATGAACGCGGTGGCGGCATCGTCGGCGGTCATGTTCTGCACGGTGATGTCGCTCATTTTCATGCCGTTCTTTTTCAGCAGGTACGAGAGCCAGAACTGCGAGGTCGAACCTTCGTTCACCGCCACGGCTTTGCCTTTGAGCTCTTGCAGACTCATGACGTCCTTGCCCACCAACACACCGTCGCCACCATGGCTGTCATCCAGAGCCGCGACTGCCTTGAAGCAGAACTGCGGACGATATTTGAGCACTTCATCGATGGTCGAAGCCGAGCCGGATAACTGACCCGAGGCTTGGGCGGCCATGTACATTGAGGCTTCTTCCACCACCGGCAGTTCGACGGTCAGGCCGTTTTCCTTGAAGTAGCCCATGTCCTGGGCAAGGTACAACGTGCCGTAGCCGACCCACGTGGTGTGGCCGATGGACAGGGTGCCGGCCTGGGCGCTGGTGGCGACCCCGGCAGCGATGGCGGTGATGGCGAGGGGTTGAGCGAAACGGGTTAGCAAGGACTTGATCATGGAGCACTCCCACAGCTGTTGATTTAGTTTTGTCTTGCGGGGCAGTACGGCCAGCGGCCTCGAACAGTGACTCGGTGCGGTCTCTGAATGGACCTTAAGGTGGTCAGCGTTCGGCTGACTGGCGAGGTTGATGTTGGCCCAAGGGAGACCATAGGAAAACGAGGAAATATGTCGCCGCGAATGAAGAAAAACCTCGGTAGCGCGCACTGCAAAAGGGCGCCGTGGGCGGGGATGCCCCGGGGTGGGTGCAAGACGTGGGGAATGGGTTGAATGGGCAAAAGCAATCGCGAGCAAGCTCGCTCCCACAGGGATCTGCGTTGGTCACATTACCGAGACCGACACCCATCCAATGTGGGAGCGAGCCTGCTCGCGATAAGGTCCGCAGGACCTTCCTGCGATATCAGAGGCGGCCGTATTCCTGCGCCGTACGATCCACCGCCCGCAGAGATTTGCCGACCAGTTCATCGACTTCTTCACGCGTGGCAATCAACGCCGGGGCCATGATCATCCGGCCCAGTGTCGAGCGAATGATCACCCCCTCTTCGAAACCAATCGTGCGGCAGCGCCAGGCGATGTCGTTCTCGTTGGCGAAGCGCTTACGGCTGGTTTTGTCCTCGGCCAACTGCAAGGCCGCGACCATGCCCACGCCCTGGATATCACCGACCAACGGGTGATTGCCGAACACTTCGCGCAGGCACTTTTGCAGGTACGGGCCGATGTCATCCTTGACCCGCGTGACCACGCCTTCATCGCGCAAGGCCTTGAGGTTGGCAATCGCCACCGCTGCCGCGACCGGGTGCCCGGAATAGGTCAGGCCGTGGGCAAACACCCCGCCCTGCTCCACCAACACCTCAGCTATTTTTTTCGACAGAATCAACCCGCCCATGGGGATGTAACCCGAGGTCAGTCCCTTGGCGATGGATAAGGTGTCGGGCTCGAAACCGAAGTGCTCATGGGCGAACCATTCGCCGGTACGACCGAAGCCGCCGATCACTTCATCGGCGCACAGCAGCACGTCGTACTTGCGGCAGATCCGCTGAATTTCCGGCCAGTAACTCTCTGGTGGAAAGATCATCCCGCCAGCGCCCTGGAACGGTTCAGCGATGAATCCGGCGACCTTGTCGGCACCCAGTTCAAGAATCTTCTCTTCCAGTTGCTGCGCCGCCCGCAGACCAAATTCGGCTGGCGTGAGGTTGCCTTCGTGGGCGAAGAAGTACGGTTCGTCGATGTGCGCGATGTCCGGAATCATCCCGCCCATTTCGTGCATGAATTTCATTCCGCCCAGCGCCGTGGCGGCCAGGGTCGAGCCGTGGTAACCGTTCCAGCGGCCGATCATGACTTTCTTCTCGGGCTTGCCCAGCACCTGCCAGTAACGCCGTACCGTGCGGATCAACACCTCGTTGGCTTCGGAGCCGGAGTTGGTGTAGATCGCGTGGCTGTAGTGCCCCGGCAGCAGGCTGAACAGCAGCTCGGAGAGCTCGATCACCTGCGGGTGGGTGGTGTGGAAAAACATGTTGTAGTACGGCAACTGCTCCAGTTGCTGGCTCGCCGCAGCCGCCAGGTCCTTGCGCCCGTAACCGAGGTTGGTGCACCACAGCCCGGACATGCCATCCAGATAACGCCGACCGTCGTTGTCCCACAGATGCAGGCGATCGCCACGGACCATCACCCGTGGCCCTTCGTCGTTGAGGGCTTTCTGATCGACGAACGCGTGGATGTGGTGCGCAGCATCGGCGGCCTGGTAGTCGCGGGTTTCACGTGGGGTGGTCATCGCCAGTTCTCCGTTTTTATTGTCAGCGCAGTTGAAACCAGGTGGTCTTCAACTGGGTGTATTTATCGAATGAGTGCAGCGACAGGTCACGGCCAAAACCGGATTGTTTGCCACCGCCAAAAGGCACCGTCACGTCGAGCGCATCGACGCTGTTGACCGACACTGTACCGGCACGTAATTGCCGCGCCACGCGGTGGGCGCGATTGAGGTCGTCGGTCCACAGTGACGCCGCCAGACCGTAAACGCTGTCGTTGGCCAGTTGCAAGGCGTGGGCCTCGTCATCGAATGCAGTGACTGCCAATACCGGGCCAAACACTTCGTCGCGAAACAGCGGCATGTCCGCCGTCACGCCGGTAAAAATCGTCGGCTGAATGAAGTTGTCCGAGCCGTTGAAGGTCGACTGCTGACCACCGCACACCCGCTTCGCGCCCTGACGTTCAGCCTGCTGGATGAACTTCATGATTCGCGCCGTTTGCCGGCTGTCGACAATCGCCCCGGCAGTGCTCGACGGGTCCAGCGGATCACCCGGCTGCCAGCGTTCGACCTGAACCTTGAGGCGCTCGACGAACTCGTCATGAATCGAACGCTCCACCAGCAACCGCGAGTTGGCGGAACAGACTTCGCCCTGATTGAAGAAGATCCCGAACGCAGCTTTCTGCGCCGCCAGGTCGAGGTCCTGACAGTCGGCGAACACCAGATTGGCGCTCTTGCCGCCGCACTCCAGCCACACCTGTTTGAGGTTCGACTGCGCCGAGTACTGCATGAAGTATTTGCCGACTTCGGTGGAGCCGGTGAACACCAGGCAATCAATGTCAGGGTGCAAACCCAAGGCCTTGCCCGCCTGTTCACCGAGCCCCGGCAGCACGTTCAGTACGCCTGCCGGCACACCCGCTTCCAGCGCCAGCTCGCCCAGACGCAAGGCGGAGAACGGCGATTGCTCGGCCGGTTTGAGGATCACCGAATTGCCGGACGCCAGTGCCGGCGCGAGTTTCCACGCAGCCATGTCCAACGGAAAATTCCACGGCACCACCGCTGCTACCACGCCGAGCGCTTCGCGGGTGATGGTCGCCAGCACGTTCTGCGCACTTGGGGCGATCTGGTCGTAGAGTTTGTCGAGGCTCTCGGCGTACCAGCGAAATACCCCGGCGGCGCCCGGCACGTCGATGGTGTAGGCGTCCATCACCGGTTTGCCCATGTTCAGCGAATCGAGCAGCGCCAGTTCTTCGCGGTTGGCCATGATCAGTTCGGCCAAACGCAGCAGCACCTGTTTGCGCTCACCGGGCGAGCGCGCCGACCAGACACCCGACTCAAACGCCCGCCGTGCGCTGATCACCGCTGCATCGACGTCTTCACTGCCGCACGCGGCCACCTCGGCCAACACGGCGCCAGTGGCCGGGTTGATCGCGGTAAAGGTTTGCCCGGATTGCGCCGGCCGTTGTTTGCCATCAATCAACGCCTGGGTACGAAACTGCAGCGCGGCGGCCTGGCCTTGCCAATATTCAAGCTCGAACACGTTCGGATGCTCCTTGGACTTTTTATTGTGCAATCGATGGTGGCTCAGGCTGCTGCCGGGGAAAAATAGTAAATATGTGGTCGCAGGCGATGAAAAAACTGGGTAGCCAAACTCCCTGCGTGCGCGCCATGTGGTTATTGTTCAAGCACAACAAGACCGTCGCCCAAGTGGATAAGGGCGGTGCGCACATTGCTTGGGTTCAACGGTCGAGGCTGACGTCGAATCCATCCACCCCGAGGTTTGCTGTGGCTGCCTACAATCTGCGTCAATTGAAGTACTTCATCACCACCGTCGAATGCGGCAGCGTCGCCGAGGCGTCGCGCAAGCTGTACATCGCCCAGCCGTCGATTTCCACGGCGATCAAGGGCCTGGAAAACAGCTTTGGCGTGCAACTGCTGATTCGTCACCACGCCCAGGGCGTTTCCCTGACACCCAGCGGCGCACGCTTCTACCGCAAGGCTCAGGAGCTGCTGCGCATGGCCAAGGAGTTCGAACAGAACGCCCTGGCCGACAACGACGTGGTGTCCGGGCAGATCGATATCGGCTGCTTTGAAACGGTTGCGCCGTTGTACCTGCCGCAATTGATTGCCGGGTTCTCGGCGCTGTATCCGGGGGTGGAAATCCGCATCCGCGACGGCGAGCAGCAAGAGTTGGTGCAGAATTTGACCTCGGGCGCTTTCGATCTGGCGATCCTTTACGAGCACGACCTGGACGCCACCATCGAAACCGAACCACTGATGCCGGCGCAACGGCCTTATGCGCTGCTGCCAGCCGATCATCGTTTTGCCCGGCAAGCGCAGGTGTCCCTGCGTGACCTGTGCCTGGAACCGATGATTCTGCTCGACGTGCAGCCGAGCCGAACCTACTTCGTCAGCTTGTTTGAAGAGCTCGGATTGACGCCAAGAATTGCCTTCAGCTCGCCGTCGATCGAGATGGTGCGCGGGATGGTTGGCCAGGGTTTCGGCTTTTCGATTCTGGTCACCCGGCCACATTCTGAATGCACCTACGACGGGCAGAAAGTGGTGTGCGTGGACATTGTCGAAGAGGTGACCGGTTCGGGGTTGGTGGCGGCCTGGCTCAAACGCGGGCAACTGACCAAACCGGCGCAGTTGTTTGCGGATTATTGTCGCGAGCAGCTCACCGCGAAGAGCCATCCTTGAGCGGACGCAGAGCGTCCATTGAGGCATTCCCACGCAGAGCGTGGGAACGATCGGCGTTTGGGTATTACACCAACAACCCTAATTCCTTGGCCCGGGCCACCGCCTGAGTGCGGCGTTCGACGCCGAGTTTGCTGTTGATGTGGCTGGCGTGGGTTTTGACGGTGTGCAGCGAGATAAACAGCTGATCGCTGATTTCCTGGTTCGAGCAGCCTTGGGCGATCAATTGCAGTACTGCCTGTTCGCGGGCGCTGAGGGCTTCACTGGGGTGCTGCGACTCAACCATCTCGCGCACAACCGCTTGGGGCAAGCGTTCGACCAGGCTCTCTCGCAGTGCACCGGGCGGACAGTTCAGCAGTTGCTCACGCAGCCAGTCCGGGCGCTCACGCAGTAACCACTCGAAAGGTTGCAGGACGCCACCCGCCGCAGCCTCAAAGGCCTGCCCCAGGGCCTGACGTGCCTCGGGTTCACGGCCATGATTCAGCAGCAGCGCAACCTTCTGACTCAACGCCATCACACAGAGCATCTGCCGTCCGGTCTTCTGCCCGTGCTCAAGTAGCGCATTGAGGCGCCCTTCGGCCAGCATCGGCTGCCCTTGAATGGACTCCAGCAGCGCTTGCTGCAATTCGATGTGCAGCGGCATTTGCGGATGAAACTCCGGTGGCGCCGCTGCCTGTTCGCCGTTGTAGGTCTGGCCCAGTCGCGCCAGCCAGGCTTCGGCCAGATCGGTACGGCCCTGAGCCAGCCAAAGTTCGCATTTGACCAGGGTGATCATCGCCAGGTAGTAGATCGGCGGCACGTCCCAGATGTGCATCAGCCGTTCGGCCTCGGCCAGTTCGGCGAAGGCCTTGGCGAACTCGCCTTTGGCGCCCTCAAGCTTGGCGATCACACAGTGACCGATCAGCACGCTGATATCGCGACAGGCTCGCGCTTCGTTCAGCCCCGTCCGTAAACGCGCCAGCCCGGTTTCGGGTTGCATGCGCAGGGTCAGCAGAAAACCTTCATACAAGGTCAGGCGTGCGCGAACGGCGTACAGCCGCTGCGGCGATAAACCCTGCAAACGTTGCTGGCCCTGATGCACTTCGTCCAGCGAACGGAGAATTTCCCCCCGCGCTTGCAGCACTCGCGCGCGGTCGTAATGGGCCAGCGCTTCGAACAGCGGGTTGCCAACCCGTTGCGCCAGTTCCAGCGACTCACGGTTCAAACCCCGGGCGCGCCACAGGTCCGCGTCGGCGATCGCCAGGTTGGACAAGGTCGACAGGCACATCAAGCGTTGGCCATAGCGTTTGTGCGGCAGGCTCTCCAGCGCTTCGGTGCAGTACACCAACGTCAGCTCACGCTGGCCGCGACCACGGGCGATGATCCCGCTCAGCGCCAGCCATTGCGCCAACATGGATTTTTGCGCGGTGGCCGAAGGTGCCGGCAGGAAGCGACTCAGGTGGCTCGCCAACTCTTCGGCAGCGTCGAGCTGACAGGCCAATCCCAGCGCCCAGCTGTACAACACGATCAACCTTGGGGTGCTGATCAGCAGGCTGTCGGGCAAGTCCATTTTCCAGCGCAGCAACATGCCGACGTTCTGTTCGGCCAGCAGTTGTTCTTCGGAAAGGTTCTGTACCAGATTCGCCGCTACATCCAGGTGTCCGGCGCGTAATGCCTGCTCCACCGCTTCATCGAGCAAACCCTGGGCGTTGAACCAGCGACAGGCGCGCAGGTGCAGGCTGGCGGTGGGCACCATGGCATTGGCGATCGGCCGGCTGCGCAACAGGTCGGAAAACAGATGGTGATAACGATACCAATGGCCGTGCTCGTCGAGCGGCACCAGGAACACCTGATGCGACAGTAGAAAACGCAGGATCTCGGCGCTGTCATGGGCTTCCCGCACGGCGTCGCAGAGTTCGCTGCAAAAGCGCTCTTGTGGCGCGGTGTCGTACAAAAATGACTGCACCTCGGCGGGCAGGCAATCGATGACTTCTTCAAGCAGGTAGTCGCGTATCAAGCCTTCGCCACCGTGCAGCGGCTGCGGCAACGCGCCGCCATTGCGTGCTTCGGAGGCGGCCAGCAACCAGAAACGCAGCCCCGCGACCCAACCTTCGCTGCGCTGGATCAGACTCTCCAGCGCCTCGCCACGCAATGAACTGCTGTGTCGATCCAGCAGGGCCTGGGATTCGTCATGGGTCAGGCGCAGGTCCTGTTCGTGCAGCTCAAGCAATTGCCGCGACAGACGCAAGCGCGCCAGATGCCAGTCGGGGCGCTGGCGACTGGTCACCAGTACCAGCAGGCCATCGGGTAAATGATTGAGGAAAAATTGCAGGCAGCGATCGAGCACCGGGCCCTGGGCCAGATGGTAGTCATCCAGAACCAGCAACAGCGGCGTGCTCGGTGACAGGTGAGTCGCCAGCTCGTCGAGCAGGCCGTCCAGCCATTCTTCGAAGGCGAACGGTTGATGGCGCTGACGCATTTTCAGCAGGCCAAGGGCCTGTCTGCCCAGCTGTGGAAAATAGTTTTGCAGGCCTTCAAGCAGCCGTTCGAGGAAGCGCCCGGGATCATTGTCGCGCGGACTCAACCCCAACCAGAGGCTTTGCCAATGCGCTGGCAGGCTCTGACAGAACTCCACCGCCAATGAGCTTTTACCGAACCCCGCCGGCGCGCTGACCAACAGCAATCGCCCCTGCAATCCGGCGCTCAGCCGCTCGCACAGACGAGGCCGCAGCACATAGCCGTCGGGCAAGGGTGGCCGGTAAAAACGCCCCTCCAGCACAGGCATTGCCGCGCTGGATGGCCTTTGGATTCGGAACAGGTCAGTCATAGCCAACTCTTGTTGAAGTGCTGTTGTCGGCATTGCAGATGTCCGCAGACTAGCGGTAAACCGGATCGGATTGAAGGTTCCTGCTACAAATGGCTACAAAAAGACTACGATCTTTTTTGCGGCAAAAAAAAAGCCCCGAACCAGTCGGGGCGTTTTTCGAGGATGCGGCCTCTGTGTTACGACACGTTAGCGAACGCCGTCCTGAGCCAGTGCAGCCGGGGTGAAATCACTGGTGCTCGCGGTGAAGCCGAAGTCATACGCGCGCTTCTCTTCGTTCTTCATCCCCAGCGCCAGATAGCGGCCGGACTGCAGGTCGTAGAGGGTTTCCAGGGCATACCACGGCACTTGTTTGTCGTAGTAGTTCTCGGCATGCGCCTCAGCCACACGCCAGAGTTGACCACGACCGTCGTAGTGATCGATGACCGCGGCTTGCCAGGTGTCTTCGTCAATGTAGAAGTCACGCTTGGCATAAATGTGCCGCTGACCTTCCTTCAGGGTGGCAACCACATGCCAGACGCGACGCAGTTCGTAACGCGCCAGGTCCTGGTTGATATGACCGGCCTTGATGATGTCGTCGTACTTGAGCGTTGGCGAGTCGAGTTTGTAACTGTCGGAGGCGATGTACATCTCTTTCTTGCCTTCGAGCTTCCAGTCGTAACGATCCGGTGCACCGTTGTACATGTCCAGGTTATCGGAAGTACGCAGGCCATCGGCAGCCGTACCCGGACCGTCATACGACACTTGCGGGGCACGACGCACACGACGCTGACCGGCGTTGTAGACCCACGCCGAACGCGGCTCCTTCACTTGGTCGAGGGTTTCGTGCACCAGCAGCACACCACCGGCCAGACGCGCCGGTGCGGTCACTTTCTGCTTGAAGTAGAACAGGATGTTGCCCGGGTTTTTCGGGTCGTAATCCTTCATCTTGTCGCGGAACACGAACTGGTCCTGGAAATACACCAGGCTGTACGAGCCGTTCGGCTGCGGCGTGGCCTGGGTCACCAGACGGGTCACGCTACCGCCACGATAACGGGTGATGTGGTTCCAGATGACTTCGACACCGCTTTTCGGAATCGGGAACGGCACGGCCGTTTCGAAGTTTTCCAGGCCATTACCGCCGGACACCAGGTTGGTGTTGGTGGCGTTCTTCTTGATGGCGGCGAACACATCATCCGGCACGGTCGCGCCACGATGAGACGGGTAAACCGGCATTTTGAAGGTGTCCGGGTAACGCTTGAACATCGCGTATTGGCCCGGCGCCAGTTTGTCTTTGTACTTGTCGACGTTTTGCGCAGTGATGGTGAACAGCGGTTGCTCACTGGCATACGGGTTGGACAGGAAACCTTTGCCGTCGACGGTGCCGGCGTTTTTCTCCAAGGGTTTCCAGGCCGGGATCGAGCCATCGGCATTGCCTGCCATTTCCGCGCCCATCGGCGTCAGGCTCTTGCCCAACTTGTCCGCTTCAGCTGCCGGAACCGCTGCCATGACCGCGGTCGCCAGCAGCGAAAGCCCAAGGACACCCGCTTGCAAAAGACTTTTGGTAACTTTCATATTGTTGTTCGTCCTGAATATGCAGTGCTTAGAAGTTCACGCCGACGCTGAGCGCAACGAAGTCGCGATCATCCACGGTGCTGTACTTGCCGCCAAAGAAGTTGGTGTACGCAAGGCTCGCGGTGTAGGTGTTCTGGTACTCGGCATCGAGACCCAGGCTGACCGCTTTGCGACCTTCCTCGAAGTTGCCGCCAGGGCCAGGCGAGTAACCGCTGACGTCATGCGACCAGGCCACGTTCGGCTTGAGGTTCACACCGGCGAATACGTCCGGGTACTCCCAAATGGCGCGGGCGCGGTAGCCCCAGGAGTTGGCGGTGGTGAAACCATCGTTGTTGCAGTTGCTGCTACGGTTGTTGGCCGACGCACCCGCCCCGGCACCGTTGATGGTGGAGGTGTTAAGGATCTGCGAGCAGGTGTCCAGACCACCCGTGGCGGGCAGTTCGCCTGGGCCGAAGACCGGATCGCGGCCATAACGGACATCGGACGTACTTTCCAGGCCACCGACGTGAGTCAGTCCGACTTCACCCACCACGGTCAGACGCTGGGCGCCCATGACCTGGTCGAAGAAGTGCGTGAAGGTGGTCTGGATCTGGGTGATTTCCTTGCGGCGATAGCCGTGCAGGTCTTCCCCTGGAACACCCTGGAGCAACGAAGCGTTGGTCAGCGCGCCACCCAGCGGCCGAACACCGGCGAACAGGATATCGGTGGAGTTCAACTGCACCGGCGCATTCGGCCGGTAGCTGATCTCACCGCTCCACGCCGTACCGGTAGGCAGGGTGGTCGAGAAGCTCAGGCCATAGAGGCGGATGTCTTCCGGGTACTCGACGAAGTACTGCGAGTTACCCGCGACCAGCAGCGGACCCAGCGCCTGGAATGGCCCCGGCAGTGCCTTGACGCCGTTATAGACCGACTGCGGAGCACCAGTGGCGCTGAAAATCGGCGCACGGCTGTGATAGTTCATGAAGTAGGCGCCGAACTCGGTGTCCAGCGGATCGAACATGTACTTGAAGGCCGCGCCCCACTGGCCGCCGTTGCTCGCGTCGCGGTCCCGACCACGACGAACCAGTACACCCTCTTCGTTGACGTCGACACCATTCGCGGCCAATGGCCCCAATGCGACGGCCGGAATGGTCGAGCGCTTGTTCAGTACGCGCAGGTTATCGGTGCAACCGTTGGCAATAATGTCTGGCTGAGAGAAGAACGTGCCGCAGTTGTCGACAACGGTCTGGTCCCAGCCGATCTGGTAGAACGCTTGAGCCGACAGGCTCTCGGTCAGGCTTTGCGAGATATAGAACATGTTGACCGGGATCAGGCCTTCCTTGATCTCGGCACCGGGACGACGGAATGCGGACACGTCGATCGGGTTGATCGAGTTGATGCCGCCGCCGATGAAGGTGCTTTCACCCCAGTTGACCACCTGTTTGCCCAAGCGCACGGAACCCGGCTCATCGGCAATGGAGTAGTTGTGGTAGACGAAGGCGTCGAGGATTTCCCCACCCGACGACCTGGCGCCTTCCTTGCGTCCGTCGTTGCTGACGTTCTTGAATTCCAGGTCCTGGTTTTGCAGCGCGAAGTCGTACCAGTATTTACCGCGCACGAAGACGCCGGTATCGCCGTATTTCAATTCAAGGTCATGGATGCCCTTGAAGATTTTCGAAAAGGCTTGCCCGCTCTTGAAGTTCAAGTGACCGTCATCGGAGGTCTGGGACAGGCCCTTCCCACCGTTGTTGACACCGATCAGGTTCTTGTTCGGCTGTTGGGTGGACACGCTCATGCCCAGGGACAGGGACGAGTCGAACTGACCTTCGATTTCACCGACGTTGAAACTGACGCCGAATGCGGGCCCGGCGAGCGTAGAGGCGAGACTGACCGCCAGAGGCAGTTTCGCCCGGCGCCAGAACTGGTTTACTGATGTCATCGACGCTACTCCATGTGCTTTTATTGTTATGGCAGTCAGCACTTTTAAAAACGCTCTGAAGGACGGAGAGCCATGCGCTCGCGAAGTCATTCAAAGTTGCATCGCCGCTTTCCTGTGCGTTTGCCCCGTTCTTAAAAATCCTTGGGCGGACTATAGCCAGCAGGTGGTACTGCTTGATCCCTCTAAAGTGTGATTTGCAGCCCCCGACCACCCTGGAACAGTCCTGTGCCAGCCCGACAGATGTCGGCCCGGCAAGGATGGCTGAAAATTTGGAATAAACAAGCCAAGCGCTTGCTTGGTGGGCTTACCGGGCCCTTTCGGGCACGGCAAAGGACACTTAAAGTGTCGAAAGGAAGGTGCTGTTGCTGGCCTGCCATTGTGCGATGTCGACGCGGATACGCTTCTTGTCGAGCTTGCCGACACTGGTCTTGGGAATTTCAGTAACAAGGGCGATCTGGCTCGGGATGGCCCACTTGCTCAGGTGCCCCAGTTCGACGAAAGGCTTGAGATGTTCCTTGAGCTCCCTGGCCCCAATCACGTGGCTTTCACGGACCACCAGCAAGGCAAACGGGCGTTCGCCCCATTGCGGATCCGGGATACCGACCACTGCTACTTCACGTACCGCCGGATGGCGACTGATCAGGTCTTCGAGGTCCAGGGAGGAAATCCACTCGCCACCGGTCTTGATCACATCCTTGATCCGGTCGCGGATGTCGATCACCCCCATGCTGTCCAGGGTCGCAACGTCGCCGGTATGCAGCCAACCCCCGGCCCAGAGCTCTTCGCCCTTCTGCGGTTCATTGAAATAACCTTCGGTGAGCCACGGCGCACGCAGCACCAGTTCGCCCTGGGACTCGCCGTCCGCCGGCAGGAAGTGACCGTCAGCGTCAATGATTGCCGCTTCAACCAAGGGGCCGGGCACGCCGGCCTTGATGCGATAGGTGGTGCGTTCGTCTTCGGTGCCGGCCATCAACTCATCGTTGAGATGAGCGCAGGACACCAGCGGCCCGGTTTCCGACATGCCATAGGCGGCGGTCAACTGAATGCCCTTGGCCTTGGCTGCTTCGTACAGCGCACGATTCAGGGCGCTGCCGCCGATGACGATTTTCCAGCCGCCGAAATCCGTGCCTTGTGCGGCCTTGGCGTTGAGGACCATTTGCAGGATGGTCGGCACGCAATGGGAGAAGCTGACCTTCTCCTTGCGCCACAACTCGACCAGGTATTCCGGGTCGTAACGGCCGGGGTAAACCTGCTTGAGCCCAAGCATGGTCGCCACGTACGGCAAGCCCCAGGCATGCACGTGGAACATCGGGGTGATCGGCATGTACACGTCGTTGGTGCCCAGCAGGCGCACGCTGTCGATGCTGCCCATGATCGTCGACACGCCCATGGTGTGCAGCACCAGTTGCCGGTGGGTGAAATACACGCCTTTGGGATTGCCGGTGGTGCCGGTGGTGTAGAACGTGGTCGCCACCGAATTTTCGTCGAAATCTTCGAAGCTGTACTGCGGGCTCGCGGCGGCCAGCAGTTGCTCGTACTCGCCCACCAGGTTGGGCAGATCGG
This sequence comes from Pseudomonas sp. GW822-FHT06B12, assembly GCF_058799675.1. NCBI lineage: Bacteria > Pseudomonadati > Pseudomonadota > Gammaproteobacteria > Pseudomonadales > Pseudomonadaceae > Pseudomonas > Pseudomonas sp. GW822-FHT06B12. Next base: position 83,142 of record NZ_JBXALR010000006.1, on the reverse strand, counting down.
CGGTTTTTTCCGGCAAGTCGGTGAGCAGCAGGGTTTTCTCGACGGTGGTCAGGTGCCCGGCAATCGCCTGATAGAGCCCGACGAACTCACTGTTGACCAGCACGAAGCGGTCCTCGGCGTGGTTCATGGTGTAGAGGATCTGCTCGGGTGACAGGCGCACGTTGATGGTGTGGATCACCGCACCGATCATCGGGATGGCAAACATGCATTCCAGATAGCGATGGCTGTCCCAATCCATCACCGCCACGGTATCCCCGGCCTTGACCCCGGCCGCCGTCAGTACGTTGGCCAGCCGCGCGACACGCTCGATGAGGGTCGGATAGCTGTAGCGCAATTTGTCGCGGTAAACGATCTCGCGGGTTTTCTCGTAGCGGCTGCCGGACATCAGCAACCGCTTGATCAACAGCGGGTATTGATAAGCGCCTTTGGCTGGCGGAATAACGCGAGTCTCCAACATAAGCATCCCTTTATCTGACTGCACGGTCGTGGCTGAAAAGATAAGCACTTTAGTCAGCCTGAACGCCAGCTAAATCAGCCAAAGGGATGATTTGCACAGCCGTACAAATGCTAGCTTTGCGCCAGCATCCTTCCTGCCACCACGCAATCAACCGTAGGAAGCGATCTTCGTTAGCGTCGAGAGCGATTCCCGATCAATGCATCTCGGTAAACGCCAGCTTCACGCCGATGGCAATCAGCACCACGCCCATCGTGCGATCGAACCAATGCCCCATGCGGGCAAAACCGGCCCGTACGCGCTGTTGGCTGAACAGCATTGCCACCAGGCAGAACCAGGTCGCGGTGGCCGCGGCCAGGTAAACGCCGTAACCGGCCTGAATCGCCAGCGGTGTATGCGGGTTGATCACCACGGTGAACAGCGACAGGAAGAACAGCGTGGCTTTGGGGTTCAGGCCGTTGGTCACGAACCCTGCGGTGAACGCGCCGCGGGCGGTGCGCTCGCCGGCTTCCTTGTGCAGGTTTTCGGTGGCAGGCTTCGCCGGTTGCGCGCGCAGGGCCTTGAAACCGATGTACAGCAGGTAGGCGGCCGCCAGCCATTTCAGCGCGTTGAACAGCATGATCGACTGCGACACGATCAGGCCGATACCGAGCAACGAGTAGCCCACGTGCAGGAAGATCGCCGAGCCGACGCCCAGCGCCGTCCACGTCCCGGCGCGACGACCGTGGGTCACGGCCTCACGCACCACTACGGCAAAGTCCGGGCCTGGGCTTGCCACCGCAAGCAGGTGAATCAGGGCGACGGTCAAAAACTCTGTCCAGTACATGGGGGGGCTCCTTCGGGGTAGGCCATTCAATTGAAGATTCTTTGGTCAAACATCATCCATGTGGCGAGGGAGCTTGCTCCCGCTCGGCTGCGCAGCAGTCGCAAAGCCATCAACTCTGTACACCTGACGAAACGCGGTTGCAGGGCTCAGGGCTGCTTCGCAACCCAGCGGGAGCAAGCTCCCTCGCCACAGTTCATCTGGTAGGCTCGGCAGATTACGCCTTCAGACTCACGCGCAAAAGGTACAGTTAATGACGAACAATCGCCGCGCCGTATTCCTCGACCACAGTTCCCTGGACCTCGGCGACCTTGACCTCAGTCGATTGCAGCAATGCTTTGATGACTTGCAGCTGCGCTCGCTGACCACGCCTGACAACATCGTCGAACGACTGCAAGGCGCCAGCGTAGCGATCAGCAACAAAGTCCTGCTGAATGCCGAAACGCTCAAAGCCTGCCCCGAGCTGAAGCTGATCCTGATCGCCGCCACCGGCACCAACAACGTCGACCTGGCCGCCGCCCGCGCCCAAGGGATTACCGTGAGCAACTGCCAGGGTTACGGCACGCCTTCGGTGGCGCAACACACGATCATGTTGCTGCTCAACCTCGCCACCCGCCTGAGCGACTACCAGAAAGCCGTCGGTGAAGGTCGCTGGCAGCAGGCCAAACAGTTCTGCCTGCTGGATTTCCCGATCGTCGAACTCGAAGGCAAAACCCTCGGTCTGCTCGGCCATGGTGAGTTGGGGGGCGCCGTAGCGCGGCTGGCCGAAGCCTTCGGCATGCGCGTGTTGCTCGGCCAACTGCCTGGACGCCCGGCCCGCGCCGACCGCTTGCCGCTGGATGAACTGCTACCGCAAATCGACGCGCTGACCCTGCACTGCCCGCTCAACGAACATACCCGCAATTTCATCGGCGCCCGCGAACTGGCGCTGCTCAAACCCGGTGCCTTTGTGGTCAACACCGCTCGCGGTGGCCTGATCGACGAACAAGCCTTGGCCGATGCCTTACGCAGTGGTCATCTGGGCGGTGCGGCGACCGACGTCCTGAGCGTCGAGCCACCCACCGCCGGCAATCCACTGTTGGCCGGCGACATTCCACGCTTGATCGTCACCCCGCACAACGCCTGGGGCAGCCGCGAGGCGCGGCAACGGATCGTCGGTCAGTTGACCGAAAATGCTCAAGGCTTCTTCAGCGGTACAGCGCTGCGGGTCGTCAGTTGATAAACTGCCGCACTTTTTTTCAAGGAGCAGAGTATGGATCCGCGCAGTGAAGTACTGCTTCGTCAGGCCGAGTTGTTTCAAGGCGAGTTGCTGCTGGCCGGCTTGCCCGCCGATGACTTGCTGGGCAAATTGCCCAACGCTCACGGCTGGTGCTGGCATGCCGGCGACCAAGCGGCGCTGGACGCACGCTTTGCCGAGCGCAGCCACTTTGGCGTGAATGCTCCGAGCCGTGAATTTGAAACAGCCGTGGTGTTCCTGCCCAAATCCAAGGATTTGACCGACTACATCCTCAACGCCCTCGCCTCGCGCCTGGCCGGTCGTGAGCTGTATCTGGTGGGTGAAAAACGCAGCGGCATCGAAGGCGCCGCCAAACAGCTGAACCCCTTTGGCAAACCGCGCAAGCTCGACAGCGCACGTCACTGCCAACTCTGGCAGGTGACCGTGGCCAACGCACCCGAGGCCAAATCGCTGGAAAGCCTGGCGCAGGAATACGAGCTGCCGTTGGCAGAAGGCCCGCTGAAAGTCATCAGCTTGCCGGGCGTATTCAGTCACGGTCGACTGGATCGCGGCAGTGCCCTGCTGCTCGAACACCTGGACAAACTGCCGAGCGGTCACTTGCTGGACTTCGGTTGTGGTGCAGGCGTTTTGGGCGCGGCGGTGAAACGGCGTTATCCACACAACACCGTCACCCTGCTCGACGTTGATGCGTTCGCCGCGGCCAGCAGTCGCCTGACATTGGCCGCCAATGGTCTGGAAGCCGAGGTACTGACGGGTGATGGTATCGACGCTGCCCCGATGGGGTTGAGCGCGATTCTGAGCAACCCGCCGTTCCATGTCGGGGTCCATACCGATTATCACGCCACGGAGAATTTGCTGCGAAAAGCAGCCAAACATCTGAAAAACGGTGGCGAGCTTCGGCTGGTGGCCAACAGTTTCCTGAAATATCAGCCGCTGATCGAGGAGCATCTCGGTGTCTGTGCGATCAAGGCCGAAGGTCAGGGTTTTCGAATCTACCGGGCCAAACGCGGCTAGAAATTAGCGCTTGCCGAATGGATTTTGCCTAGGCAGAATCCGCTCCGTCCTAGGGGAGTAGTCTCCCACGAGCGCCATGCTCGTCCGGCATACGTCAACATACTTGGTCCTCAGACCATGGCGTATGCGACCCAAGCGACCGCACAGACGGATCGCAGGGTTTGACAAGACCTATGACACGCACACCTTACCCGGGGCGGGGAGGCTGTACGTGTCATAGCCGTGTCGACCCGCCCCTTAGGAAAACCCTGATGCTGGATTCTCTGCTCGTCCCTACTGCAGTCGTTGCCTTGGCCGAAATCGGCGACAAGACGCAATTGCTCGCGCTCATTCTCGCCGCACGCTTTCGCAAACCCTGGCCGATCATCGCCGGTATCGTTGCTGCAACCCTGGCCAACCACGCCGCTGCGGGTGCTGTCGGTGCCTGGTTCGGGAGTTTCTTCTCGGATGCGACACTGCACTGGATCCTCGCCGCGAGCTTTACCGCGACGGCGCTGTGGACCTTGGTGCCGGACAAGATGGATGACGACGAAGCCAGCACCGCACGCAAATTCGGACCGTTCCTGACCACGCTGATTGCATTCTTCCTCGCGGAAATCGGCGACAAGACCCAGATCGCCACTGTGATGCTCGCCGCTCAGTACCCTGAGCTGTGGCTGGTGATCATCGGCACCACGCTCGGCATGCTGATCGCCAACGTGCCGGTGGTGCTGGCCGGTAATTTTGCCGCAGACAAACTGCCCCTGACCCTGATCCGTCGCCTGGCAGCGTCGGCGTTCTTCATCCTTGCCATTGTGGCTGTGTACAAGGCGATGCAGAGCAGCGGGTGGGTGTAACCCAGCAGGAAGATCGTTCCCACGCTCTGCGTGGGAATGCCGCCCTGGACGCTCCGCGTCCGCTTCGAATGCTGTGACGCGGAGCGTCACTGGATGCATTCCCACGCAGAGCGTGGGAACGATCATTGGCTCAGGATTTTTTGGCCTGCTGGTAAAGCGGCATGACTTTCGGAATCGCTGCCTTTAGCGACGCAACCCGGCTGCTGGAGGCCGGGTGAGTGCTCATGAACTCTGGCGGCGAACTTTCGGACGCCTTGCTCATTTTGTCCCACAGGGTGATTGCCGCGTTCGGGTCGTAACCGGCGCGGGCGGCCAGTTCCAGACCGATCAGGTCGGCTTCGTTTTCATTGGCACGACTGTTGGGCAAGGTCATGCCGTAGTTGGCCACCGTATCAGCCAGTGCCAAGGTGTCCTGTCCCAACCCGAGCAAGGCACCCGCGCCCTGCTTGGCCATTTCAATGCCATAGGCCTTGGACATCGCTTCACGACCATGCTCGCGCAAGGCGTGGGCGATTTCGTGGCCCATGACCGCAGCGATTTCATCGTCGGTGAGCTTCAGGCTGTCGATCAGCCCGGTGTAGAAAATGATCTTGCCGCCAGGACCACAGTTGGCGTTGAGTTCGTCACTCTTGATCAAGTTGACTTCCCACTGCCACTGCGCCGAATCCGGCCGGAAGACCGGGGCCTGGGCGATCAGCCGATTGGCAATCGCCTGAACCCGTTTGGCCTCGTTACTGTTCTTGTCCAGCACACCCTTGTTGCTCGCCTCCCCCACCGTCTTTTGGTAGGACTGGGCATACATCTGATTGACCTCATCGCTCGACAGCATGCTGAACATGTACTGCTTGCGCTCCACGCCCACCGCGCCGCCGTTGGTGGTGTTGACCGACTGGCAGCCACTGAGCAGCAGGCTTGCACTCAAAGCACACAAAACCAATGTTTTATTCATCAACAAACTCCCTGAAAACATGCCGCGTATCCTAGGCGGTGCAATGTATCTGCGCCAGATACAACAGACGTGTAGCACGTCATTTCCAGATACATACCACCTCACTGTCGCAATAAATTCATAAAACAGCGCAAGCCCGAATTCCTCAAGGCCCGGCACCTGTCTCGATGCGACCTACACAGATCAAAAACAGTCATGTGCAAAGAATCCGCTCATGGACCGCCTCACGTGCGCCGATACAACCCGGCAGACGTCATTCCCGCGTCCGGAGCCTTTATGAAATTCAAGTCGATCCAGTTTTCCGTCGCCGCGCTCGCCGGCGCCATCGTGCTCAGCGTGGTGGCTGCGCTGGTGCTGTATGCGCTGTTTTCCGGCGCGCGCACCCAGGAAATGGTCCAGGAGCGGACCCAGGCGCAATTTGAGCAAGTCATCGAGCAACGTTTGCGTGGACTGGCACAAACCCAGGTCAGCCAGATCCAGCGCGAACTCGAAGCGCCCCTGCTGATCGCCGGCGGACTGGTTCGGGTCAACGCCTTGATCGGCTCCCAGGATGCCGACGGCAAACCCTCGCTTGCCCTCAGCCGTGAGCAGTTGATCAGCCTGATCAAGGAAAACGTCGCGAAGAATCCGAAAATTCTCGGCACCTACATCGGCTGGGAACCGAACGCGCTGGATCACAACGACGCGGCCTACATCGGCAGTAAAACCGTCGGTATCGATGCCACCACCGGGCGCTTTCTGCCGTGGTGGTTCCGCAATGACGACGGCAGCCTGGGCGTCGACAAGCTGGCAGACGTCAACGACCGCACCGTGCTCTCTACCGGAGTGCGCGCCAGTGAGTACTACCTGTGCTCCCAGGAAAGCAAAAAATCCTGCGTGATCGACCCGGCGCCTTACAAGGTCGGCGACAAGATCGTCATGCTCGCCTCCTTTATTGAACCGATCATGCTCAACGGCACCTTTCAAGGCATCGTCGGCGCCGACTTGTCGGTGAACTTCATTCAGGAAATGCTCCTGGCCGCGAACCAGAAGCTCTATAACGGTGCCGGTGAAATGGCGCTGATCGGCGGCAACCAGCGTCTGGTGGCCTACACCAAGGACCCGAGCAAGTTCGGTGAGAAGGTCAGCGACATCCTCGACGCCACTCAAGTCGCCAACCTCGGCAAGCTCAATCGCGGCGAAGTGACCTATAACGTCGACAAGGCCCACGGCAGGATCGAGCTGTACCTGCCGTTCGGCATCGGCCAGACCGATGCGCGCTGGACCCTGCTGCTGCAACTGCCGCTGAACGCGGTCATGGCTGACTTGCAACAACTGCAGGGCGACCTCAACACCCAGCGCAAGGCTGACACCTTTGGCATGGCCATGGTCGGTCTGGTGATTGCCGGCCTGGGCTTGCTGGTGATCTGGCTGGTCGGCCACGGCATCGCCCGGCCACTGAAGCAGATGGTCGCGATGCTCGATGATATCGCTCAGGGCGAAGGTGACCTGACGCGCCGCCTGACCAGCGACCGTGCCGACGAACTCGGCTCGATCGCCAAGGGCTTCAATACCTTCCTCGCCAAGTTGCAGGCAATGATCACCCAGGTGGTGACCTCGGTGCAGAGCGTCAGCGATTCGTCCGAACATACCGCCGACATCGCCATTCGCACCAACCTCGGCGTGCACAAGCAAATGGCCGAGATCGATCAGGTGGCCACCGCGGTGCAGGAAATGACCGCCACCGCCCAGGACGTAGCGCGCAACGCGACCCAGGCTGCACAAGCCGCCAGCCATGCCGATCAGGCTGCAGCCCAGGGCATGCAAATCGTGCGCGACACCTCGACTTCGATTGGCGTCCTCGCGGTGGAAATCGGCAAAGCGGTCGGCGTGGTGCAAACCCTGGCCAAGGACAGCGAGAACATCAACGCGATCCTGATCGCCATTCGCGGGATTGCCGAGCAGACCAACCTGCTAGCGTTGAACGCCGCCATCGAGGCCGCACGGGCCGGTGAACAAGGTCGTGGGTTTGCGGTGGTGGCCGATGAAGTGCGCAACCTGGCGCAGAAAACCCAGCAGGCAACTGAAGAAATCCAGACGATGATTCAGCAGTTGCAGCAAGGCACGCGCGACGTGGTGCGGGTGATGGAAGACAGCCAGAACAAGACCGACGAAAGCGTGCAGCACGCGGCCAAGGCGGCGCAGGCGCTGGAGACCATCACTCAGGCGGTTTCGGTGATCAACGACATGAACACCCAGATTGCCAGCGCCGCCGAAGAGCAAAGCGCGGTGGCCGATGACATCAACCGCAACGTGATCAACATCGGTCAGGTGGCCAATGAGGTCGCGGGCGGCGCGGATGAGTCGAGCGCGGCCAGTGCGGATCTGACCAAACTGGCCGAGCAACAGCGGCGGTTGATCAATCAGTTCAAGGTCTGATCCCAAAGCCCCATCGCGAGCAAGCTCGCTCCCACATTTGATCTCCAGTGGATACAAAATCCACGAACAATGGAGATCCAGTGTGGGAGCGAGCTTGCTCGCGATGGCGTCAGCACAGACAACTCATCAACCCGGCGTCAAACATTCCGGCGCATTGAGTTTCGGATCATTCACCAGATTCGCCAGCACCCGCTCGCGCAATGCGGCAGGTTCGCTGGCGAGCAGCGCCTGTAAGGTGTGCAATGGGGTTTCGGGGTTGAGCCAGGCTTCCTGACCAGCAGCATCGAGAATCAACGGACGACGCTGATTCGACGCCGCCTGAGTCACCACCGCCGTACTGAGCCACACCTGTTCCTGCACCGGATACGCTTCCCAGATCGCCGCAAAAAACAGCGCCGAACCTTCGCCTGGCGTCAGCCAGTACGGGCGCTTGCGGGTGGTGCCGCGCCATTCGTAGAAGCCGTTGGCCGGTAACAGGCAACGGCGCAGACGGAACGCCTCACGAAACATCGGCTGCTCGGCGACGGTCTCTGCCCGGGCGTGGGCCGGGGTCTTCGACAAATCGGTCAGCCACGGCGGCGTCAGCCCCCAACGTGCGCGGGCAAGCGTGCGCTGGCCCGCCTCGGCACGCAGGATCAGCACCGAATCATTGGGCGAAATATTCCACTGCGCCTGCTGATCGGCCGGGAAGCCGGGCAAGGCCGCGAACGCGGGGTTCCAACGAAACAGGGCAAAACGTCCACACATGGGGCAACACGACTCTGAACGAAAACGGAGGCCAGCCTAACAGACCAGGACGTCGGGAAAGCTATCCGGTTCGTCGCCGGGCATCGGCAGCGCGGCATTGTACGCGGTGATCAACTCGCGCGCGTATTGCGCCTGATCGTTATCCACCGCCAACCCCAGCAGCCCGAACACCGGCAATTCACCCGCGCCACCCAGCAGATCACGCCCCACCAGATGAGCCTCTACGCCTTCGCTGGCCAGCATGCCTTGCAACAACTCGCCTTCCATCAGGTTTTCCGGTTCGTAGATGCGCTGCATAGACGCCACCCTTCACTCGTTTTCGCTGTGAACTTCGAGCATCCATTCATGACCGTCGGTCTGCAGAGTAAATTTGATCGGCCGACAACACACGGGGCAATCCTCAATATACGTCTGATCCCCTCCCGACAAATCCAGAACGGCCTCTGACTCTTCACCACAATAAGGACATTCATAGCGCTCGGTTTCCAGCATCGCGGTCTCCCAAGTGACTTGTGCGTATAATCGCCGGTCTATTTGCAGGGCCATTTTTGTTTGAGCGTATTTTTCAGACCGTACTCCTGCCGTAATCGATCTAATCCATTACTTACCCTAGCCGTTTCTAACAAGAGAGCATGATGGGCGAATTCGATGCCATCCGACCTTACGACGACAGCGAAGTCCCAGCAGTGCTGGCACGGTTGCTGGGCGACAAGGCGTTTCTAGATATCCTCACCCACTTCCGCTTCCCGCGTTTTGCCGGTGCATTCGGCTGGATGCTCAAACCACTTATAGCTTATCGGCTGCGCCGTGAGTTTGCCGGCATCAGTTCGGTGGCGACCCTGCAGGACAAGGTCGAGTTTTATGTCGATCACACCATCGAGCGGGCCACCGACGGCGTGACCTATACCGGCGTCGAACAATTCAAGTCCGGCAGCGCTTATCTGTTCCTGGCCAACCACCGCGACATCGTGATGGACCCGGCCTTCGTCAACTACGCGATCTACCACGCCGGCCTGCCGACGCCACGCATCGCGATTGGTGACAACCTGCTGCAAAAGCCCTTCGTCAGCGATCTGATGCGCCTGAACAAGAGCTTTATCGTGCACCGCTCCATCAGCGGCCGTCGCGAGAAGATGGCGGCGTATCAGTTGCTGTCGGGCTACATCAATCACTCGATCCTCAACGATTGCCAGTCGATCTGGATCGCCCAGGCCGAAGGCCGCGCCAAGGACGGTGACGACCGTACCGAGTCGGCGATCCTCAAGATGTTCCACATGAGCCGCAAGGACGAGCCGTTTGGCGAGGTCATCAAGTCGCTGAACCTGACGCCGGTGTCGATCAGTTACGAGTACGACCCGTGCGATCAGGCCAAGGCCCGCGAGCTGTACATCCGCGCCACCACCGGCAGCTACACCAAGGTGCCCGGCGAGGATGATGTGAGCATCGCCAAAGGCATCACCGGCTACAAAGGCCGGGTCCACGTGAACTTCGCCGCACCGATCAGCGAGCAGTTCGAAGACACCAAGCTATTGGCAATCGAGATGGACCGGCAGATCCTCGGTGGCTACCGGTTGTTCCCGGTGCACTACCTGGCGTACGCCCAATGGAGCAGCGCCGACCCGCAACTGCAAGTGCCAAGCGCAGCCAAACTGTTCCCGGCCGAGGAACTGGCAAAAGCCCAGCAAGAGTGGCAAAGCCGCCTCGATGCCTGCCCCGAGGAACATCGGCCGTTCCTGGTGCTGCAATACGCAACACCGGTGCGCAATCAGTACCGGGTCAAAGCGGGTTTACCGCTGTAAGGCTTGGCTGAATACAACAACGGCGCCTCGGGGCGCCGTTTTCATGGGTGATGCAAACCTCAAAAATGCCTGCTGATCCACGACAGCAGTAGCGCCAAGGCCAGGCAGACAAAGCCGAAACGGTAGAAAAACCGGTTCATCCGCAGCGTCGCGATGTCCAGAAACAGCATCGGTTCATCGATCGCCCGTACCGCGCTTTGTGCCGCCAGCTTCTTCAGCGCCAGCTGTTCACGGCGACGGGTCACGTGCAACAGCCAGGCACCGGGCAAGGCGATCAACAACGCGAAAAAATTCATCAGGCTCCCGGGATGGGCACTGACAGCAGACCAGCTCATGTGCAGCGACATCATGACCCTCACGTAAAAAAAGCGCCTGTGGCCTGAAAACAGCTGCAAGTAGCCAAACGTTTTTTACGCCCTGCGCTTTGCACTCCAGTGACCGGCAATTTACTGATTAATCTGCGCTGTCACCTGAACGTCACCTTAACAAGCCAGTCTGTCGCCCCTCGAATCCGACACGGAGCCTGTCATGCTGCACGCAGAAAACCAGGATCGCCTCTACCTGATCACCCCCAGCGACGAACAACAAAACCTTGTCGGCAGCCTCGCCTTCAACGTCCAGGACCGCCACTGGCTCGTCTACTGCGCCCTGGGCGGCCACCAACACGCCGACCTGCCGGAAACTGACCTGCTGACCGGCGTGAGCATGCTGGATTTTTATGTAGACGCGGCCTAGAAGCCGCGGTACCCGTCAAAAAGCCAGGATCAAAAGATCGCAGCCTTCGGCAGCTCCTACGGAATCCCCCCACCCACAACGAAGTGATGCGCCCCTACCACTCAGGCCGGCTGTCAGGCCGCCGTGCTTTGCTGTTGATCCACCCGCCCCGTCGGGAGGCCGAGTGGAGGTGTTCATCAGGGGGTGGGCGCGCAGCGCCGTACGGCGCAGCCGGACACATCGAGAGGAGGTCGTCGCGAAGCAGACCGGAGGCGATGCCCCCTGATGAATGCCGGAGCGAGGGAACGCCGAGCCTAAGCGAGGGGCCGGACGCTTGGGGCGAAGACTTTTGCTTACTTTTCGTCGTTTGGAAAAGTGAGGCGCCGTAAGGGCGAAACCGCCAGCCGCCGTTACCGCAGAAATGGATATGTACACCTGCAAGAGATTAGTCGGCTATCAGGCCGCTATCGCGAGCAGGCTCGCTCCCACAGGTTTGGTTGGTGTACATCTGCGGGAGATTGGGCGGCTGTCAGGCCGCCATCGCGAGCAAGCTCAGCTCCTACAGGGGCTCACGTTATTCGCCGAGCACCTGACCCACCGTCGGATCCTTGAACAACCGGGTCAACGCATCGCTCAACACATCGCTCACCAGCTTGGTGTTGGTTTCCTGATTCGGCGCCATGCCAAAACGCTGATTCAGCGACGCCGCATAATGGCCACTGTAACGACGGTTGGCATTCTGCACATCAGAGCGGAAAGCCGCGCCAATAGTCGCTTCAGTCACATACATACCTTCTTTAGGCGACTGATACGTCAATTCCGCCAGCGTCACCGTCAACTGCGGCGCGTTGTAAGCATTAGGCGTTGGAGTGAAACCCAACAAACGCACAGCCGCTTCGGCCTGAGCCTGCAACTTCGGCAAAATTTGCGCACCTTGCACCGTGATTGCGCTGGTTTCAGGGTACAGGCCACCACGGGTGCCCAAGGTTGGTGACGGTCGGCCATCGACCACCCTCACCACCACCGGCTGACCATGCCCGACCGGCGCCAGCTGAGTCGTGAGCTTAGGCTCCGGGGCTAGTTGCTGCGGGCTGTTGGCGCAGCCAACCAGGGTCAAGCTGGTCACAGTGATCAAACCGAACAACAGGCGTTGCAACATGCGCTACTCTCCAGATACAAATACGAACTGATCGGCAGTATAGCGGTCGGCACGCGCTTCAAACCAGCAACCCTGAAGACTTGTGCAAAGTCTGCGCTTGCGGGCGCTCGGTAACCTCAGTGTCATGCCGTACTGCTAACTTCTGGGTGGAAATCCGGGAGATTCGTCTCAACTGGTTGCACCAGCCGCTGCCTGCCAGTGCCCGCCTGAGCCCGCGCAATCCTCACGCACGGTTGCAGACGGTGTAGTCCATCTGACCGAACGGCTAATAAAAGTCATTAAACACGACCATTTCCCTGCGTTTCTTCGCTACAATCTCCCCCCGATTATAAGGACGTCTCCTGATCGGGCCTCGCAGCATCGTCAATACGCTTGTATTGACACCCCCGCACCGCCCACAGAGAGCCGCCCACACAGATCGAGTGAAGCTGGCGAGCTTGCTGTTTATCCTGCAAACCACCACTTTTCGCGAATCTGCCAGAGCTGTCGTTACGCTCGGTCACTGAGCTGTTTGCCCGTTTTGCCTGCCCTGTATCCCATGGCGGCAATCCATCCGGGCACAGTGCCAGGCTGGGACAGCCCTTTTTTGAGGTTCACGTCTTCAAAAGAGCGTGAAAAAAACGGGTTTTCACAACTTCACAAGAGTGTGGCGAGCAAATGAATAGTTTTGCGTCTGAACATGCACCATTAGCGTCTACAACAGCCCAACGACACAGGACCGAGTACTCCTCAAGAACTGGAGCCTGAAGCCTGTCCACTACGGATTTGGTTGCACAAACGGACGTATCGACCATAAGTCGAATTGCCTCCCGCGCGCTGAAGTGAGTTCATAGGAACCCTGAGCCCGGTAGATAGCGTCTGTCGAAGTTGCAAAAAATTGCGAAGATTCGGACATGGCGATCCTGGCCATGGGTGACCCGGGGCTCTACAGAGCATGCCCCGTAACTCCTGGCAGCTATGCCGACAATTTGGTGCTGCAGATTTTGGAGACGCGTTAAATGGCGCATAACGAAGCAGTCGACGTAGTACTGGTTGGGGCCGGCATCATGAGTGCCACCCTGGCTGTATTGCTCAAAGAGCTCGACCCCGCAATCAAGCTGGAAGTCGTCGAGCTGATGGATTCCGGTGCCGCGGAGAGTTCCAACCCGTGGAACAACGCCGGTACCGGTCACGCCGGGCTGTGTGAGCTGAACTACACGCCACAGGCCGCTGACGGCAGCGTCGACATCAAGAAAGCCGTGCACATCAACACCCAGTTCGAGGTGTCGAAGCAGTTCTGGTCCTACCTGACCCGAAAAGGCACCTTCGGCTCGTCGAAATCCTTCATCAGCCCGGTTCCGCACCTGAGCTTCGTGCAAGGTGACGCTGGCGTTTCGTTCCTCAAGGAACGTTTCAAGGTACTGAGCAAGCACCACGCCTTCGCCGACATGGAATACACCGAAGACAAGGCAAAAATGGCCGACTGGATGCCATTGATGATGCCTGGTCGTCCAGCCGACGAAGTCATCGCCGCAACCCGCGTGATGAACGGCACCGACGTCAACTTCGGCGCCCTGACCAATCAACTGCTCAAGCACCTGACCAGCGCACCCGATGCCCAGGTCAAGTACTGCAAGCGCGTGACCGGCCTCAAGCGTAACGGCAACGGCTGGACCGTCAGCATCAAGGACGTCAACAGCGGCAACAGCCGTGACGTCGACGCCAAATTCGTCTTCCTCGGCGCTGGCGGCGCGGCATTGCCGTTGTTGCAGGCGTCGGGCATCGAAGAAAGCAAAGGTTTTGGCGGCTTCCCGATCAGCGGCCAATGGCTGCGTTGCGACAACCCGGAAGTGGTCAAACACCATCAGGCCAAGGTCTACAGCCAGGCAGCGGTGGGTTCGCCACCGATGTCGGTGCCGCACCTGGACACCCGTGTCGTCGATGGCCAGAAGTCCCTGCTGTTCGGACCTTACGCCGGCTTCACCACCAAGTTCCTGAAACACGGCTCGTTCATGGACCTGCCGATGTCGGTTCGCGCCGGCAACATCGGCCCGATGCTGGCCGTGGCCAAAAACAACATGGACCTGACCAAGTACCTGGTCAGTGAAGTGATGCAGTCGATGGAACAACGCCTGGAGTCGCTGCGCCGCTTCTACCCTGAAGCCAAGGCCGAAGACTGGCGTCTGGAAGTCGCTGGCCAACGCGTGCAGATCATCAAGAAAGACCCGAAAAAAGGCGGCATCCTGCAGTTCGGTACCGAACTGGTTGCAGCCAAGGACGGATCCCTTGCGGCACTGCTCGGCGCATCGCCTGGCGCCTCGGTCACCGTGTCGATCATGCTTGAGCTGATCGAGAAATGCTTCCCGAACAAAGCCAAGGGTGAATGGGCAGCCAAGCTGGCGGAAATCTTCCCGGCTCGGGAAAAGGTCCTGGAAACCGACGCTGCGCTGTATCGCAAGATCAACGCGCAGAACAACGTCGCGCTGGAACTGGTTGAAGAAAGCAGCGAGACCCCAAGCTTCGCTTGATGCTCGCCCCCCTTCCCCCAAAAAAGAAAACGCCCCGTTCTCGTTGAGAGCGGGGCGTTTTTTTATACCTTTTAAAAGATCGCAGCCTGCGATCTTTTGATCTTAACCGCGAGCCTTGTTGATCAGCTCGATGTACTCAGCAGCGTTGCGCTGATCCTGGATCAGGGCAACAAAGTCCTTGCCGTGCTCGTCCTTGCCGTCCAGGTCCAGGCCTGCCTCGACGAAGAACCCCAGAAAACGCTCGAAATCATCGATACGCAGGCCGCGGTAAGCCTTGATCAGCTTGTGCAGGGACGGTGAAGTCGCGTCGATCGGTTCAAAATCGAGAAACAATTTGATCTGCGCATCGCCGATCTCGTCACCAATCACCTGTTTCTTATCTTTACGCATTGCCGACTCCAGCTCGCAGACATTACACGGGGCGGGCAGTTTACCCCTGCCCCGACCCAAGCCTCAACGACCAGCGTTCACTCGCAAAAGCGCTTGGCGCCCTGACACGCTCGTATACAATATCCGCAATCACGCCTGCCGGGACTCATTCAAGTGCCTCTACCCAGCTTCAACGCCCCCAATCTGGGGATTGCGCCCTCGGCTTCGGAAGTTATCGCCAAACACCTGCGCGAGGCAATCATCGGCGGCCACTTCGCCGAAGACGAGCCGATCCGTCAGGACGACATCGCCCGCCTGTTCAACGTCAGCAAGATTCCCGTGCGCGAGGCGCTCAAACGTCTTGAGGCGGAAGGTCTGGTGCAATTTCAGCGCAACAAGGGCGCGGTGGTGACGAAGATTTCCGAGCCCGAACTGGCGCAGATCTTTGAAGTCCGGGTGCTGCTGGAGGTCCAGGCGATTCGCCTGGCCGTGCCGAACATGACCGAAGCCACGTTCGCTCGCGCCGAAAGTATCTGTGCCGAGTTCCTCGACGAGAACAACATCGGCCGCTGGGCCGAGTTGAACTGGGCCCTGCACGCGTGCCTCTACGAGCCGGCGCAGCGGCCGTTCCTGCTCAACCTGATCCGCTCGATTCACGACAAGGTCGAACGCTACCTGCGCATGCAGATGAGCCTTTCCGAAGGCAAGGACCGTGCGGACCACGAGCACCGCGACATTCTCGCCGCGTGCCGGGCCGGCGATGTCGACAAAGCCGCCGAACTGATTGAGCAACACATCATTGGCGTGTGCCGTACGCTCTACGAACACCTGCCGAACGCACCCGCGCGGATCTGATCGACTGTGCCGATTTCGTCATCGGTAACGGTTAAATCCCTCAAGCCATCCCGCGCCTCAAACGCCAGTCTTGCACAGACATTTCCTGTGCAAGGTGGCGCCCTTCATGAAACGTATTCACGTCCTCGACTCTCACACTGGCGGTGAACCGACACGTCTGGTCATCACCGGCTTCCCGGATCTGGGCAGCGGCTCCATGGCCGAACGCAAGCGCCGCCTCGCCGAGGAGCACGACCACTGGCGCACCGCCACGGTGCTTGAGCCACGCGGCAACGACGTGCTGGTTGGCGCCCTGCTCTGCGAGCCGCAGGATCCCGGCGCCTGTGCCGGGGTGATTTTCTTCAATAACAGCGGCTACCTCGGCATGTGCGGTCACGGCACCATTGGCCTGGTGGCCTCGCTGGCGTACCTCAAACGCATCGAGCCCGGCGTGCATCGGATCGAAACCCCGGTCGGCACGGTCGAGGCGACTTTGCACGAGGATCGCTCGGTCAGCGTGCGCAATGTCCCGGCCTATCGCTACCGCAAGGCCGTGCAACTGACATTACCGGGTTACGGCGCAGTCAGCGGTGACATCGCCTGGGGCGGCAACTGGTTTTTCCTGATTGCCGAGCACGGCCAGCGGATCGCCAGCGACAACCTCGAGGCCCTGACCGCTTACACCTGGGCGGTGCGCGAAGCGCTGGAGAACCAGGGCATTCGTGGCGAGGACGGCGGCGAAATCGATCACATCGAGCTATTTGCCGACGACTCCGTGGCCGACAGCCGCAACTTTGTCCTCTGCCCCGGCAAAGCCTACGACCGCTCGCCCTGCGGCACCGGCACCAGCGCCAAGCTGGCGTGCCTGGCAGCCGACGGTAAATTGCAGCCCGGCGAAGTCTGGCGCCAGGCCAGTGTGATCGGCAGCCAGTTCGAAGCCAGTTACCAGCGGCTCGACGAACAACGCATCATTCCGACCATCCGTGGTCGCGCCCACATGAGTGGCGAGAACCACTTGTTGCTGGAGGAAGACGACCCGTTCGTGTGGGGCATCGGTTCATGAATGCCGACGTCATCGTCATCGGTGCCGGCATTGTCGGCAGTGCCTGTGCCTATGAGCTGGCGCAACGCGGGCTCGACGTGCTGGTGCTCGACAGCCAGCGCGGCGGCGCCACGGCGGTCGGTATGGGCCACTTGGTGGCGATGGATGACAACCCGGCCGAACTGGCGCTGAGCCAATACTCCATCGAGCTCTGGCGGCAATGGGCGCCGCACCTGGACCCCGGCTGCGCCTACCGCAATTGCGGCACGCTGTGGCTGGCCGCCAATGACGAGGAAATGGCCGCTGCCGAGCACAAACGTCAGACGCTCGAGGCCCGAGGCATCGCCTGTGAAATGCTCGACCCACACGCCCTGTACGCGGCCGAGCCGATGCTGCGCCCCGGCCTGAGCGGTGCACTGAAGGTCAGCGGCGACGGCATTCTCTATGCGCCGAATGCTGCTCACTGGTTGCTCAACCAGAGCGCTGGGCGGATCACCCGGCGCACGGCCGAGGTCACGCAGGTCAACGGCAATCAGCTGCGATTGGCTTCTGGCGAGCGGTTGCGGGCCGAAGCGGTGGTGCTGGCCAACGGTATTCACGCCACCGAACTGTGCCCCGACCTGCCGATCCGCCCGAAGAAAGGCCACCTGCTGATCACCGACCGCTACCCCGGCAAGATCCATCACCAGTTGGTCGAGCTGGGGTATGTCACCAGTGCTCACGCCAGCGAAGGCACCTCGGTTGCCTTCAATGCCCAGCCACGGCCGACCGGGCAAATCTTTCTCGGCTCATCGCGCCAGTTCGACAGCACCGACCTGAGCGTCGAACCAGCCGTGTTGGCGCGCATGCTGCGCCGGGCGATCGACTATTTGCCGGAGCTTGCCGGGATGAACGCCATCCGCAGCTGGACCGGCCTGCGCGCGGCCACGCCCGATGGCTTGCCGCTGCTCGGCGAACACCCACAGCAAGCAGGTTTGTGGCTGGCGGCCGGGCATGAAGGATTGGGCGTCACCACGGCCCCCGGTAGCGCACAGCTGTTGGCCGCGCAGCTGTGTAAAACCACTCCGGCCATCGACCCGACGCCCTATCTGCCGGGGCGTTTCCTGACCACCGCACAAGGGTTACGCGCATGATTGAATTGAGTCTCGACGGCCGCACGGTAGCGGTCGACGCCGGTACAACGGTTGCGGCGCTGCTCTACCTGGCAGGCGACGGCTGCAGTCGAACGTCGGTCAGCGGTCAGCGCCGGGCACCTTTTTGCGGGATGGGCGTTTGCCAGGAGTGTCGGGTGAGCATCGACGGTCAGCGCCGTCTCGCCTGCCAGACCACCTGCCGCGCGGGCATGTGCGTGGAGACCCAGGCATGAAAGTCGATCTGCTGATTATCGGCGCGGGGCCTGCGGGCATGGCAGCAGCATTGGCGGCCGCACCGAGCACCGCACGCATCGCCATCATCGATGACAACCCGGCACCCGGCGGGCAAATCTGGCGCGACGGCGTCAATGCGCACTTGCCGAGTAATGCTCAGGCTCATCGTCAGAAACTGGCGGCGGCGAGTAACGTGCAGGTGTTCAATTCGACACGCGTGGTCGCCTTGGCTGGCCCCAAAAAACTGCTGTTGGAAGACCCTGAGCACGGCTGGGTCATCGAGTACGAGCAACTGATTCTGTGCACGGGTGCCCGTGAACTGCTGCTGCCGTTTCCCGGCTGGACCTTGCCCGGTGTCACCGGTGCAGGCGGGCTGCAAGCGCTGATCAAGGGCGGGATGCCGGTGGCCGGCGAGCGGTTGGTGATTGCCGGCAGTGGCCCGCTGCTGCTGGCCAGCGCCGCCACCGCGAAAAAGGCTGGCGCCCAGGTACTGCAAATCGCCGAACAAGCGCCGCTGAGTGCCGTCGCCGGGTTCGCCTTGCAACTGCCCAAATGGCCGACCAAATGTCTGCAAGCGGTTCAACTGTTTGATCATCACTACCGCAGCGACAGCCATGTCCTCGAAGCCTATGGCGACAGCCGCCTCCAAGGCGTACGTCTGAAACGCCAGAGGCGGATCGTCGACATCCCCTGTGAACGACTGGCCTGCGGCTTCGGCCTGATCCCCAATACCCAATTGGCCCAAGCGCTGGGCTGCGAATTGAAAGACGACGCGATCGCCGTCGACGCGAGCCAGCTCACTAGTCTGAACGGACACTACGCCGCAGGCGAATGCACTGGTTTCGGCGGCAGTGAGCTGGCATTGGTCGAGGGTGCCATCGCAGGGTGGATGGCCATCGGTGAAGTACAGCAAGCCCGCGCACTCTGGCCGCAACGGCAGCACTGGCAAGCTTTCGCCGATCAACTGCGGCGCAGCTTTGCCTTGCGTGATGAACTCAAACAGCTGGCAATGCCCGACACACTGATCTGCCGTTGTGAAGACGTTGAGCTGTCAGCACTCAAGGCCTGCTCCGCCTGGAACCAGGCCAAACTGCACACGCGTTGCGGCATGGGCGCTTGCCAGGGACGGATCTGCGGTGCGGCGACCCGTTACCTGTTCGACTGGCCACAGCCGGCGCCACGTCCGCCGTTTTCGCCAACGCGCATCGACACGCTGTTGCAGCTTGCCGAGCTTCCCAATGGCGCGTCCGTCACCGTAGAGTAAGGCCCTCTTCCCTGCGGGTCGCCACCTGATGACGTTCCCCTTGCCACTGCCCTGCCCCCGCGACCTGCCCGAGCTGCTGGGCAGTTTGCAACTGATCGCACCGCTGCTGGATGCCATGCCCGGCGTGGTGTTCTTCATCAAGGACACCACCGCCCGCTATGTGCTGATCAATCGAACCCTGGCCCAACGCTGTGGCGCCAAAGACCCCAACGCGCTCCTTGGCAAGACGGCTGAACAGGTATTTCCCTCGCGCTTCGGCCCGCATTACACCGAGCAAGACCTGCGGGTGCTGAGTGACGGTAGCCAGTTGAGCGATCAGCTTGAACTGCACCTTTACCCTGGCCACGAACCTGGCTGGTGCCTGACCCACAAACTGGCGCTATGCGATGCTCAGGGCAGCATCATCGGCATGGCGGGGATTTCCTACGACCTGCTCGCGCCCCAGTCCAGTCATCCGGCCTATGAAAAACTCGCAGCGGTCGACGGGCACATCCGCGAACACTACGCGCAACACATCGCCCTGAGTGAGCTGACGGCCCTCAGCGGTTTTTCCGTGGCGCAACTGGAGCGCCTGTGCAAACGGATCTTCCAGCTGACGCCACGCCAGATGATTCACAAGGCACGCCTGGGCGCTGCCACGCAGCTGCTATCGGGCGAGCTGCCAATCACCGAGATCGCCCTACGCTGCGGTTACACCGACCACAGCGCGTTCAGCCGTCAATTCAAGGCACTCACCGGCGTGTCCCCTTCGCAGTACCGCGATAACCATCGCTGACTGTTACCCGTTACCGAGCACCCCGCCAAACCCTGCTCCCTTTGTGACACGGCGCCCGCCTTCGAAGCGCTCGTCTCGCCGCGCATTTCCTTGGCCGGTTTTTGCACCGTTGGCTGTTGCCCTCTGTTTCGGGCCTCGCAGCCCGTCACCCGTTGAACGCGATGTGAACTCCAGATTTTTGGCACATCCAGTGCATATCAAATATCGTATACGAAACTCTAAATACCCATTTGATAAGAACTGCCCAACGCTCGACACCATCCGACAACGAGGCCCCTTATGAAAAATCCTGCATCCGCCGTCTTCATCACTGCCCTGCTGAGCAGCGCGTTCATCGCCCAGGCCCAGGCCGACAAACTCGACGACATCATCGAGTCCGGCAACTTGCGTTGCGCGGTCACCCTGGACTTCCCGCCCATGGGCTTTCGCGATGAGAAGAACACCCCGGCCGGCTTCGATGTCGACTACTGCAACGACCTGGCAAAAACCCTTGGGGTCAAAGCCGAGATTGTTGAAACCCCGTTCCCGGACCGAATTCCGGCACTGGTTTCCGGCCGCGCCGACGTCATCGTCGCCTCCACTTCCGACACGCTGGAGCGGGCCAAGACCGTGGGCATGACCATTCCCTACTTCGCCTTCCAGATGGTGGTGTTGACCCGCAGCGACGCTGGGATCAAGGCCTACGATGACCTCAAGGGCCATTCGGTGGGCGGCCCGGCCGGCACGTTTGAAGCCATCGCGCTGGAAAACGACGTGAAGAAATGGGCCAACGCCAAGGGCGCTTTCCATGCCTATCAGTCGCTGGCTGACGCGGTACTTGCCCTGAGCCAGGGGCAAATCGACGCGACCACCGTGACCTCGACGGTCGCCTCGTCACTGATCAAATCCGGCAAGTACAAAAACCTCAGCGTCGCCGGCACCGCGCCCTATGACATCGACTACGTGTCCCTGGGCGCCAAGCGCAATGAGTTCGGCCTGATCAACTACCTCAACCTGTTCGTCAATCATCAGGTGCGCTCCGGGCGGTATCAGGAGTTGTTCGCGCAATGGGTCGGCGGCACGGCGCCACAGCTAACGGCCAGCGGCGTGTATCGCTAGGAAACGCATCCCCGTGGCGAGGGAGCTTGCTCCCGCTCGGCTGCGAAGCAGTCGCAAATGCGGTGTGCCTGGCAGAACGAGATGGCAGGTTTCAGGGCCGCTTCGCGGCCCAGCGGGAGCAAGCTCCCTCGCCACGGGTTCTGCGTTTAACTGACAGATATTCAGGACAAACCCGGCCCCCACAGGACCCAAACCAGTTGAAAACCAAGGAACTCCTTTGATGTTCGACTACACCTTCCATTGGCGCGCCGCCTTCCAGGCGTTGCCGGATATGCTCGACGGCGCCCGGGTGACCCTGGAAATCGCGGTGCTGTCGATGCTCGCCGGCACCCTGATTGCGATGTTCCTCGCCCTCGGCCAGCAGTCCGACAAGCGCCTGTTCCGGGCGATTGCCGCCAGCTGGGTGTCGATTGCACGTAACACCCCGGCACTGTTTCAGGTGTACATCCTGTACTTCGGCCTCGGCGCCTTTGGTATTCACATGGGCTCATGGCTGGCGTTGCTGATCGGCATCACCTTCAACAACGCCGGCTATCTGGCCGAGACCTTTCGCGGCGGCCTCAACGCCGTGCCTGAAACCCAACTGCGCGCAGCCCGCTCGTTGGGCATGAGCGCACCGAAGGCTTATCGGCTGGTGGTCCTGCCGCAATTGCTGCGCGTGGTGTTTTACCCGCTGACCAATCAAATGGTCTGGGCCTTGCTGATGACCTCTCTGGGCGTGGTCGTCGGCCTGACCAGCGACCTCACCGGCGTGACCCAGGCGCTGAACGTGAAGACCTTTCGCACCTTCGAGTTCTTCGCCATCGCCGCCGTTCTCTACTTCGTCCTGGCCAAGCTGGTGGTGCTGATCGCCCGCCTGCTGGCCTGGCGTTTGTTCCGGTACTAGGAGGCCTGCATGTACACCTCAAGTTTTACCTCGGGCGACTTCCTCTACCTGCTGCAAGGTGCCGGTACGACGCTGCTGCTGACGTTCTGGGCGATGTTGATCGGCACGTTGCTGGGTGTCGCCTGTGGCCTGATTCGGGCCTTGCTGCCGCGTTTGAGCCTGCCGCTGGCCTGGGTACTGGACGTGTTTCGCAGCGTGCCGTTGCTGATTCAGTTTGTGCTGCTCAACTCGTTCAAGTCGATCGTCGGCCTGAACTGGAGCGCGTTCACCGTGGCCTGCGTGATCCTCGGTGCCTACTCCACCGCCTACTGCGCAGAAATCGTCCGCGGCGGCGTGCTGTCGGTGCCCTTGAGCACGCGGCGGGCCGCCCGTTCGCTGGGCCTCAGCCACCGTCAGGACTTGCTGCACATTGTCCTGCCGATGGCCACGCGGGTGGCGTTTCCGGGCTGGATCAACCTGACACTGGCGGTCATGAAAGACACCTCGCTGGTGCTCTGGATCGGCATCGTCGAACTGCTGCGCGCCTCGCAAACCATTGTCACCCGGCTTCAGGAACCGTTGTTCGTCCTGGCCCTGGCCGGCCTTATCTACTACGTCATGAGCCTGGTGATCGCTCGTCTGGGGGCGCGGCTCGAACAGAGGTGGCAGGAAAATGATTGAGATCGAGAACGTTCGTAAATCCTTCGGCAACCTGGAAGTCGTCAAGGGTGTCGACCTGACCGTGAACAAGGGCGAAGTGCTGTCGATCATCGGCGGCTCGGGCTCGGGCAAGTCGACCTTGCTGATGTGCATCAACGGCCTGGAAGCCATTCAGGGCGGGCAGATTCGCGTCGACGGCACACCGGTGCATGCCAGCGGCACCGACCTGAACAAGTTGCGGCAGAAAATCGGCATCGTCTTCCAGCAATGGAACGCCTTCCCGCACCTCACGGTGATGGAAAACGTGATGCTTGCCCCGCGCAAGGTGCTCGGCAAAAGCCGTCAGGAAGCTGAAGAAATCGCCGTGCGGCAACTGACGCACGTAGGCCTCGGCGACAAGCTCAAGGTGTTTCCGAGCAAGCTTTCCGGCGGTCAGCAACAGCGCATGGCGATTGCCCGGGCGCTGGCCATGTCGCCGGACTACATGCTGTTCGACGAAGCTACTTCGGCCCTCGACCCGCAACTGGTGGGTGAAGTGCTGGACACCATGCGCCTGCTCGCCGAGGAGGGTATGACCATGGTCCTGGTGACTCACGAAATCCGTTTCGCCCGCGATGTTTCGGATCGGGTGGCGTTCTTTCGCGACGGCAAGATCCATGAAATCGGTTCACCGGACCAGGTGATCGGCCAGCCGCAGCGTGCGGAAACCGCCGACTTCTTGAAATCGGTGTTGTAACCCACAGACAGGCCCCAGGAGACAGTCATGCGTTCGAGCAAAATCATTCATGTGGTGAGTTGCCACGCCGAAGGTGAAGTCGGCGACGTCATCGTCGGCGGTGTCGCGCCACCACCCGGCGCGACCCTGTGGGAGCAGTCGCGCTGGATTGCCGAGGACCAGACCCTGCGTAACTTCGTGCTTAACGAGCCGCGCGGCGGAGTCTTTCGCCACGTCAATCTGTTGGTACCCTCCAGGAACCCGCTCGCCGACATGGCGTGGATCATCATGGAACCGGCTGACACACCGCCGATGTCCGGCTCCAACTCGCTGTGCGTGGCCACGGTGCTGCTCGACAGCGGCATCTTGCCAATGACCGAACCGCTGACCCGGCTGGTGCTCGAAGCCCCTGGCGGCTTGATCGAGGTGACCGCCCACTGTCGCAACGGCAAGGCCGAGCGGGTCGAGGTGCGTAATGTGGTGTCATTTGCCGACAAACTCGATGCCTGGATCGAAGTCGAAGGCCTCGGCTCACTGCAGGTCGATACCGCTTATGGCGGTGACAGCTTTGCGATCGTCGATGCCCAGCGCCTGGGTTTCTCGCTGACCGCCGATGAAGCCGCGGACCTGGTTGCCAGCGGTCTGAAGATCACTCAGGCAGCCAATGAACAACTGGGCTTCGTGCACCCGCTGAACCCGGACTGGAAACACATTTCGTTCTGCCAGATTGCCGCACCGCTCGACCGCAGCAACGGCGTGGCCAGTGCCGCCAACGCGGTGGTGATCCGCCCCGGCAAGATCGATCGCTCACCCTGTGGCACCGGTTGTTCGGCGCGCATGGCGGTGTTGCACGCCAAAGGCCAACTGGCGGTAGGCGAGGTGTTTATCGGGCGCTCGATTATCGGTTCCGAGTTTCATTGCCGGATCGACAGCACCAGCGAAATCGCCGGCCGCCCGGCCATTATCCCGTGCCTGTCCGGGCGCGCCTGGATCACCGGCACCCACCAGCATCTGCTCGACCCAAGCGATCCTTGGCCGGGCGGTTATCGACTGTCCGACACCTGGCCCGTCGAACTGGCTATTTGAAGCAACGTACCTGGCAAAACCCTTTGAACCCCACGGCACTTTCAGTGCTCAACTTAAACGTATACGAAATACTAAAAGTCATCATCGGAGGCAACATGAGCAAGCACGTTAATTGGAGCGGCGTATTCCCTGCGGTCACTACCCAGTTCAACCCGGACTTTTCCATCGACTACGAAGGCACGCACAAGGTCATCAGCGGGTTGGTGCGCGACGGTGTTTCGGGGCTGGTGATCTGCGGCACCGTCGGCGAGAACACCTCGCTGAGCACCGAAGAGAAAATCAGCCTGGTGGAAGTCGCCAAGGACGCCGCGGCGGGTCGGGTGCCGGTGATTTCCGGTGTCGCCGAATTCACCAGTGCCAATGCCAGCAAAGTCGCCAAGGAAATCCAGCGCGTGGGTGCCGACGGCATCATGCTGATGCCGGCACTGGTCTACTCCTCGAAACCCTTCGAGACTGCCGCGCATTTCCGTAGCGTCGCCGCCAGCATCGACCTGCCGGTGATGGTCTACAACAACCCACCGATCTACAAAAACGATGTGACCCCGGACATCCTGATCTCCCTGGCCGACTGCGACAACGTCGTCTGTTTCAAGGACTCCTCGGGCGATACCCGGCGCTTCATCGACGTGCGCAATGAAGTCGGCGACCGCTTTGTACTGTTCGCCGGGCTCGATGACGTGGTGCTCGAAAGCATTGCCGTCGGCGCGGTGGGCTGGGTCTCCGGGATGTCCAACGCGTTCCCGAAAGAAGGCGAGACGCTGTTCCGTCTGGCCCGCGACGGTCGCTTCAAGGAAGCCATGCCGATCTACGAATGGTTCATGCCACTGCTGCACCTCGATGCCCGCCCGGACCTGGTGCAGTGCATCAAACTCTGTGAAGAACTGATGGGCCGCGGCACGGCACTGACCCGCCCACCTCGCCTGGGTCTGCTTGACCACGAGCGCAACGAGGTCGAGGCGCTGGTCAAAGCCGCGCTCGCCAATCGCCCGACTTTGCCGGACGTCGGTCTGTAACCGCCCTTCCCCACTGCCGCGCTCGGTATCGAGCGCGGCCATGCCGAGTATTTTTTTTATGTCAGCCATTATCGGCCACAACTTTATCGGCTTCGGCCGCAGCGCCGCAGGTGATCAACTCCTGCACAGCGTCGACGCCCGCAGCGGTGAATCGCTGCCCTATGGCTTCAGCCAGGCCAACGCGGAGGAAATCGACAACGCCGCACACTTCGCCGCCAAGGCCTACCCCATTTATCGCAACCTGCCGGCCAGTGTCCGCGCTGTTTTTCTCGAGACTATCGCCGAAGAAATTGACGCCCTGGGCGATGACTTTATCGCCATCGTCTGCCGCGAGACGGCCCTGCCCGCTGCGCGGATTCAGGGCGAACGGGCGCGAACCAGCGGCCAGTTGCGGCTGTTTGCCCGGGTACTGCGCCAGGGCGACTTCCTCGGCGCACGGATCGACCGCGCCCTGCCCGAGCGCCAACCGTTGCCACGACCCGACCTGCGTCAATGGCGTATCGGCCTGGGTCCGGTGGCGGTGTTCGGTGCGAGCAACTTTCCGCTGGCGTTTTCCACCGCCGGTGGCGATACCGCCGCAGCCCTGGCCGCCGGTTGCCCAGTGGTGTTCAAGGCCCACAGCGGGCATATGGCAACCGCCGAACAGGTTGCGGCCGCGATCATTCGCGCGGCACAGCGCAGCGGCATGCCCGAGGGCGTGTTCAACATGATTTATGGTGCTGGTGTTGGCGAGGCGCTGGTCAAACATCCGGCGATCCAGGCCGTGGGGTTCACCGGTTCGCTCAAAGGTGGCCGGGCCCTGTGCGACATGGCTGCCGCCCGACCACAGCCGATACCGGTGTTCGCCGAAATGTCGAGCATCAACCCGGTGCTGCTGCTACCCGCCGCCCTGGCGGCCCGCAGCGAAACCATCGCCAGCGAGTTGAGCGCCTCGATCGTCCTGGGGGGTGGCCAGTTCTGTACCAATCCGGGTTTGATCATCGGCCTGCGCTCGGCGTCGTTCAGCACCTTTATCGAACAACTCACCGCGCAGATGAACGAAAAACCGCCACAGACCCTGCTCAACAGCGGTACCCGACGCAGCTATGAAAGCGGCGTGCAGCGCTTACTGAACCATCCGCGGGTGAGGCGCTTGAGTGGCGACCATGCATTAGGCAATCAGGTGCAGCCGCAACTGTTCAAGGCTGACGTCAGCCTGTTGCTTGAAGGGGATGAGGTGCTGCAAGAAGAAGTGTTCGGCCCGGCAAGCATTGTGCTGGAAGTGGCCGACGAGCAAGAGCTCAGGCTGGCGCTGCAGGCGCTGCACGGGCAATTGACCGCCACGCTGATCGCCGAACCCGCAGACCTTGAGCTGTGCTCGCAATTGCTGCCGATCCTCGAACAGAAAGCCGGGCGCCTGCTGCTCAACGGTTATCCGACCGGTGTCGAAGTGTGCGATGCAATGGTCCACGGCGGACCGTATCCAGCGACGTCGGATGCCCGTGGCACCTCGGTCGGCAGCCTGGCGATCGAACGATTCCTGCGGCCGGTGTGTTATCAGAACTGTCCGGACGGATTACTGCCGGACGCGCTGAAGAACGCCAATCCGCTGGGGCTTTTGCGTCTGGTGGATGGGGTGAATACCCGCGAGGAGCTGAATCAAGCGGGCTGACGCCCGCTGTACACCGTCAATCGAACTGCGCGCGCATCCAGGCCTGATACTCGGCAACGCCGGGCTCACCTTCGCGGGGTGCCCAATGCGCATGTTCACCCTCGCCCACCGGACGATACGGCCCGGCCTTGCATTCGAACATCACACTGTCGGCTTCAAGCACGACCAGACCGTGATAAACACCGGCAGGCAGGTCGATCCCCAGCGTATCGCCGCCACACTCCAGAACTCGTTTGGCAATCACCTGGCCCGCGTCGTCGAAAACCAGCACCCCCAGACGGCCCTTGAGGACCAACAGGGTTTCAGCCTTGTCATCGCTCAAATGCCGATGTGGCGGAACGTACGTCGATGGCTGCAAGCCCACCGCCATGCGGTGGCACGACTCCTCCATCTGATGGAAGTTGTGATGCTGCCGACCACGAGGATTGGCCGCAGCCTTCCCGGCCAGCTCGCTGAACAGCGTTTGATCAAGAAAGCTCGGCGTCGCCATGATTTACATTCCTTTGACGGCGTAGATCCCTGCGGCGTTGCGCCAGTAACCTTTGTAGTCCATGCCGTAACCGAAGATGTAGCGGTCAATGCATGGCAGACCGACGAAATCGGCCTTCAGGTCTGGGCGAGCCTTGCGGTCGTGATCCTTGTCGATCAGTACGGCGGTGTGCACGGCGCGAGCGCCAGCATGTTTGCAGAAGTCAATGATTGCGCCCAGGGTGTGACCTTCGTCGAGAATATCGTCGATGATCAGCACATCACGGTCGATGAACGAGACTTCCGGCTTGGCTTTCCAGAACAGCTCGCCGCCGCTGGTTTCGTTGCGATAACGGGTAGCGTGCAGGTAGGACGCTTCCAGCGGGAAATTCAGATGGGTCAGCAGTTTGCCGGAGAAAATCAGGCCGCCGTTCATCACGCAGAACACCACCGGGTTGCTTTCAGCCAACTGATCGTTGATTTGCGCACCGACGCGGGCGATGGCCGCCTCGACTTCAGCTTCGGTGTACAGGCAGTCAGCCTCTCGCATGATTTGACGGATATGCTCGAGATCAGCGGACATGGTGCTCTCCAAGGGGGTGGCGGATTCGGAAAAGCGAGCAAAGGTACGCATCCAGCCGGGTCAGATCAAGCGTTTCTGGACTAACGTACTGTATGTCTATAGGACAACACCCTCGGATAGATTAATCTAGGCCGGTTTTTTTGCCCGCCGCCGGAGCCTTTCCCTATGCCCATCCGTGAGATCCGCCATCCGCTGATCCGACACAAACTTGGCCTTATGCGCCGCGCAGACATTAGCACGAAGAATTTCCGCGAACTCGCTCAGGAAGTCGGTGCCCTGCTGACCTACGAGGCCACCAAAGACCTGCCCCTTGAAACCTACGATATCGAAGGCTGGTGCGGCACGGTTTCGGTCGAGAAGATCGCCGGCAAGAAAATTACCGTCGTGCCGATCCTCCGTGCCGGCATCGGCATGCTCGAAGGCGTGCTCAGCCTGATCCCGGGCGCCAAAGTCAGCGCCGTGGGCGTGGCCCGCAACGAGGAAACCCTCGAAGCGCACACGTATCTGGAAAAACTGGTTCCGGAAATCGACGAACGTCTGGCGATGATCATCGACCCGATGCTCGCCACCGGCGGTTCGATGGTCGCCACTATCGACCTGCTGAAGAAGGCCGGTTGCAAGGACATCCGCGCGATGGTCCTGGTTGCTGCCCCTGAAGGCATCGCCGCAGTAGAGAAGGCTCACCCGGACGTGACCATCTACACCGCGTCCATTGATCAAAAACTGAACGAACACGGCTACATCATTCCTGGTCTGGGCGATGCCGGCGACAAGATCTTCGGCACCAAGCAGAAGGACGCGTGAGCATGCAGGATGAGTTCAACGACCCGCTCTGGCGCACGGTGCTGTCTGGCGCGCAGATGCTGTTCGTGGCGTTTGGCGCGCTGGTGTTGATGCCGCTGATTACCGGCCTCGACCCAAATGTCGCGCTGTTCACGGCGGGCCTCGGGACTCTGCTGTTCCAGGTGGTTACCGGGCGACAAGTGCCGGTGTTCCTGGCGTCGAGTTTCGCCTTCATCACCCCGATTATTCTCGCCAAGGGCCAGTTCGGTCTCGCTGCGACCATGGGCGGGGTGATGGCGGCCGGTTTCGTTTATACCTTTCTCGGCGTGGCCGTGAAGATCAAGGGCACCGGTTTCATCGACCGCTTGCTGCCACCCGTGGTAATTGGTCCGGTGATCATCTCGATCGGCCTGGCCATGGCGCCGATTGCCGCAAACATGGCGATGGGCAAGGCCGGCGACGGTAGCGAGCTGATTCATTACCAGACGGCAATGATGATCTCCATGCCAGCGCTGCTGACGACGCTGATCGTGGCGGTGTTCGGCAAAGGCATCTTCCGCCTGGTGCCGATCATCTCCGGCGTACTGGTCGGGTTTGGCATGGCGTTTTTCTTCGGCGTCGTCGACACCGCGAAAATCGCTGCTGCGCCGTGGTTTGCGTTGCCGCACTTCACTGCGCCCGAGTTCAACTGGCAGGCGATTCTGTTCATTGTTCCGGTAGCGCTGGCCCCGGCCATCGAACACATCGGCGGCGTGATTGCGGTCGGCAGCGTGACCGGGCGTGATTACCTGAAGAAGCCCGGCCTGCACCGCACGCTGTTTGGCGACGGTATCGCAACCACCGCAGCCGGGCTGCTCGGCGGTCCACCCAACACCACGTACGCCGAAGTGACGGGTGCGGTGATGCTGACCAAGAACTACAACCCGAAAATCATGACCTGGGCGGCAATCTTTGCCATCAGCCTGGCGTTTATCGGCAAGTTCGGTGCGCTGCTGCAAAGCATCCCGGTGCCGGTCATGGGCGGGATTCTCTGCCTGTTGTTCGGTTCGATTGCCGCGGTGGGCATGAACACCATGATCCGCCACAAGATCGATTTGGCTGAAGCGCGCAACCTGGTGATTGTCTCGGTCACGCTGGTGTTCGGGATTGGCGGCATGCTGATCGGCACCGGTACCGGCGCGCAGGACTTCGGTCTCAAGGGCATCGCGCTGTGCGCCGTCGTGGCGATTGCGTTGAACCTGATTCTGCCGGGCAATGACAGCTGGAAGCACAAGAAGGCGGATGAGCCGTTGTTGTAAAGATCGTTAAAGATCGTTCCCACGCTCCGCGTGGGAATGCAGCCAGTGACGCTCCGCGTCACTTTCAAGAGCAGACGCGGAGCGTCCGGTGAGGCATTCCCACGCAGAGCGTGGGAACGATCATCGCCTATAACGCCAACGGCGCCCTTTCACACAACCTGTTCAACGCCCGCGCCCAGTGCGGATCGTCGTTGAGACACGGCACCAGCACCAACTCCTCTCCTCCCGCCTCGCGGAACTGCTCAAGCCCACGGTCACCGATCTCTTCCAGGGTTTCGATGCAGTCGGCCACGAACGCCGGGCACATCACCAGAATCTTCTTCACACCCTGCTTGGCCAACGTGTCGAGACGCGCTTCGGTGTAGGGTTCGATCCATTTGGCGCGGCCCAGCCGTGACTGGAAAGACACCGACCATTTACCGTCCGGCAAGCCCATGCGCTCGGCGAACGCCGCAGCGGTACGCAGGCACTGACCGCGATAACAGGTCGCGACCACTTCCGGCGGCGCGCCGGCACAGCAATCGCCGCCCCCCTCGAAGTTATGGCCAGGGTTGAGCTTCTTCAGGTGCCGCTCCGGCAATCCATGGAAGCTCAGCAGCAGGTGATCGTAATCCTGCTCAAGATACGGCCTGGCACTGGCAACCAGAGCGTCGAGGTATTCCGGCTGATCGTAAAACGGCTGGAGAATCGAAAACTGCACGTCCAGTTTCTTCTCGCGCACCACACGCTTGGCTTCTTCAATTACCGTGGTCACGGTGCTGTCGGCGAACTGTGGATAAAGCGGTGCGAGCGTGACCTTTTTGATCCCTTGAGCGGCCATGCGGGTCAACACCGACTCAATCGACGGCTCGCCGTAACGCATGGCCAGTTCGACCGGTCCTTGGGTCCACTGTGCGGTCATTGCCTGCTGCAAGCGGCGGCTGAGTACTACCAGCGGCGAGCCCTCGTCCCACCAGATCGAGGCATAGGCGTGAGCCGATTGCTCAGGGCGCTTGATCAGAATCAGCGAGACCAGCAAACGTCGTACCGGCCACGGCAGGTCGATGACGTAAGGGTCCATCAGAAATTGATTGAGGTAGCTGCGCACGTCCGCCACCTGTGTGGAAGCGGGCGAACCCAAATTGACCAGGAGCAACGCGTGATCGGTCATGCAACGTCCTATTTCAAAGGCGGCTGGACACGTCGTCCAGAGCCGCGCGCAAATCAGTGAACCGGAAAGTGAAGCCCGCCGCCAGCAAGCGCGTCGGCGTCGCCCGCTGGCCGCCCAGCAGCAACAGCGACAACTCGCCAAGACCGACCCGCAACGCAAAAGCGGGCATCGGCATGAATGCCGGCCGGTGCAAAATACTGGCGAGGGTCTTGGCAAACTCGCGATTGCGTACCGGTTTTGGTGCGCACGCATTATAAGGACCACTGGCGTTTTTCTGATGCAGAAGAAAATCAATCAGGGCGATTTGATCATTGATGTGGATCCATGACATCCACTGCCGACCATCGCCGAGCGGCCCGCCCAGCCCCATTTTGAACGGCAACAACAGCCGCGACAAAAAGCCGCCCTGCGCCGACAGAACCAACCCGGTACGCACCAGCACCACGCGAATCCCCAACGCTTCGGCGCGCTGCGCGGTCTCCTCCCAGGCGATGCACAGCTGGCTGGCAAAGTCTTCGCTGACCGGCGGTGAGTCCTCAGTCAATTCACGCTCGCCACCATCGCCGTACCAGCCAAGCGCTGAACCCGAAATCAACACCTGCGGTTTCTGCTCGCGGCTTTCAAGCCACGCCAACAGGGTTTCGGTGAGCCTGATCCGGCTATTCCAGAGCAGCCCCTTGCGTCGATGAGTCCAGAGACGATCGGCAATCGGTGCCCCCGCGAGATTGATCACCGCGTCCACCGGCTGTTGGCCAATGTCTTCCAGATGCCCAACGCCACGTACCTGAGTGCCGCATAATTTGGCCACTTTTTCGGGTCTGCGACTCCACACCGTCAGGCTGTGACCCTGGCTCAACCAGTGTCGGCAGAGTTGACGTCCTATCAAACCAGTACCGCCGGTCAGCAATATGTGCATGACATCTTCCTCGCGTGGCGTTTTACCCCAATCACTAGTCTATTTTTATAAGCAGGGATGTTTCGGATCGGACAGGCTCTGTGCTTAACAATAGGCCAACCTGTCAGAACGAGAACGCTGAAAGTTATACCAGAAAACAATATTGTATAGGTTTAACCCGAAGCGTAGCCTGTACAGAAAGGTAAACGAGGCCCCTATGACTGTACCCATCGCAATCATCGGCACTGGCATCGCCGGACTCTCGGCAGCCCAAGCCCTGCAAGAGGCCGGGTACGTCGTTCAATTGTTCGATAAAAGCCGTGGCAGCGGCGGTCGCATGTCGAGCAAGCGTAGCGACGCCGGCGCATTGGACATGGGCGCACAATATTTCACCGCCCGCGATCGCCGTTTCGTCATTGAAGTCCAGCGCTGGCAAGCCAATGGCTGGGTCGCTGAATGGACACCGCAGCTCTACAACTATCACGGCGGTGTACTCAGCCCGTCGCCGGACGAACAGACCCGCTGGGTCGGCACCCCGCGCATGAGCGCCATCACCCGCGCGCTGATCGGCGACACAGAAGTGCATTTCGCTTGCCGGATTACCGAGGTCTATCGTGGCGAAGAACATTGGCATTTGCAGGATGCCGAAGGCTTCACCCACGGTCCCTTCAGCCATGTCGTCATCGCCACGCCGGCGCCACAGGCCACTGCCCTGCTGGCCGCCGCACCGAAACTCGCCGGGGTCGCCGCCGGAGTAAAAATGGACCCGACCTGGGCCATTGCGCTGGCCTTCGAAAAACCGCTGGAAACGCCAATGGAAGGCTGCTTCGTTCAGGACAGCCCGCTCGACTGGCTGGCTCGCAACCGCAGCAAACCGGGGCGCGACACGACCCTCGACACCTGGGTATTGCACGCCAATAGCAGCTGGAGCCGACAACACATCGACCTGCCTAAAGAGGCGGTGATCGAGCAACTGCACGGAGCCTTCGCCGAGTTGCTGCACGATTCCATGCCCGCGCCGATCTTCAGTCTTGCCCATCGCTGGCTCTACGCGCGCCCGTCCAGCAGCCATGAATGGGGCGTATTGGCCGACGCCGACCTGGGCTTGTACGTGTGTGGCGACTGGTGCCTGTCCGGGCGTGTCGAAGGGGCCTGGATGAGCGGTCAGGAAGCGGCTCGTCGCCTGCACGAACACCTGCAATAAAGCGCATCAACCGATGGGGTGGGCGTAGCTGCCGCAGGCTGCGATCTTTTGATCCTGATTGACGGCCTCTGCGGTGCAACCACCAAGAAGATCGCAGCCTGCGGCAGCTCCTACAGGGGTTTTTCCCTCAAAAAAACCTATACAAACAATTTGACTTGTACACCTTTGGCCCTATGATCAAACCGTGTTGTACAGCGCGAACAGCCTGTACAGATATAGATCCCAGGTGCGCCAATGCCCAGCCACTGCGCGAACAAACCAAAACCTGACACTCGTCCTCATGACGAAGACCCCGGTGCCGACTATCAACAGGCCCTGGAGGACGGTTGGCTGCCGATCCGCGAAGTCGCCCGAGTGACCGGCGTCAACGCCGTCACCCTGCGCGCGTGGGAACGCCGTTACGGGCTGATCGTGCCGCAGCGCACGCCCAAGGGACACCGGCTGTTTTCGGCCGAACATGTGCAGCGGATCCATAACATCCTTACCTGGCTCAATCGCGGCGTCACCGCCAGCCAGGTCAAGCAACTGCTGGACACGCCGCAAGCATTGAGCGAACCCGTCGAGAATGACTGGCACGTCCTGCGCCTGAACCTGATACAGGCGATCAGCCAATTGGTCGAGCGTCAGCTCGATGACACGCTCAATCAGGTCATGTCGCTGTATCCACCACGCACCCTGTGCGAGCAGCTGCTGATGCCGCTGCTGGTCGAACTCGAGCAGCGCTGGCAAGGGCAGTTCGGCGCACAGATGGAGCGGGCGTTCTTTTATTCCTGGTTACGCAGCAAATTCGGCGCAAGGATCTACCATAACAACCGTCAGTTGCGCGGCGCGCCATTGCTGCTGATCAATCACTCCGACCTGCCCCTGGAGCCGCATCTGTGGCTCACCGCCTGGCTGATCAGCAGCGCCGACTGCCCCGTGGAAGTGTTCGACTGGCCGCTGCCGGCCGGCGAATTGGCGCTGGCGGTCGAGCAGCTGCAAGCGCGTGGTGTGCTGCTGTATTCCAGTAAGGCGATCAATCTCAAACAACTTCCGAAACTTCTGCACAAAGTCAGTTGCCCAAAACTCGTGGCTGGCCCCGCGGTGCGCATCCACCACACCGAATTGTCCGCAAAAGCCTCTGAGATCGCTGATTTGTCTCTGGCCGTAGATCCGTTGTCAGCCCATCAGGCGCTGGTTCAGCGCGGGCTCATTTAAATGCTTGTACGGAAACCACCATGCAATTGATCAGGCCACGACGATATTGGTTGACGGGAGCCGGCAATGGCATTGGCGCTGCATTGGCCGAAGAACTGTTGAAGTCCGGCGTGCACCTGGCAGTCAGCGCACGCGCGGTTGCGCCATTAAAAGTCCTGGCCCAGCGATATCCGGGGCAGGTGCTGGTGGTGCCGGGCGATTTGACCAACAGCCAGACTGTGCGCGAGATCGGTGAGCAGATCCAGCAGGACTGGGGTTCGCTGGACACCGTGATCCTCAATGCTGGCACCTGTGAATATGTCGACGCCAAGCAGTTCGACACTTCGATCATCGAACACGTAGTACGCACCAACCTGCTCGCCAGCAGCTATTGCATCGAAGCCGCGTTGCCGTTGCTGCGCGCCGGTATCGCCCCCCATCTGGTGGGTATCGCCAGTTCGGTGACGTACCTGCCCCTACCTCGGGCCGAAGCCTATGGCACCTCGAAAGCCGGGCTGCGGTATCTGTTCGAATCCTCGCGCATCGATCTGGCATCGGAAGGTATTGAAGTCACCGTGGTCAGCCCCGGTTTCGTCGAAAACCCGCTGACCGAGAAAAACGACTTCCCGGTGCCACAGATCTGGCCAGCCGACAAAGCCGCGCGGTATGTCGCCGAAAAACTCAAGCAGCGTCCGCTGGAAATCCCCCTCCCCGCCCTGTTCATGGCCGCACTTTGGCCTCTGTCGAAAATCTCCAACCGAGTAAAGTGGATGATAGGCAAACGTCTGGTCAGGAGCTCGCCACCGATCATGGATAAGCCGTAAACATTTCATGGCTCAACGCGTATCGGCAACCTCATCCGGTTGAGCGTCCGTCAGGCCTTTCACACAGCGTCGACGCACTGCCTTACACTGCGCCCCTATGAACACGATCCCCCTCAAGACCATTGTCGAACCGGCGGTCACCTGCTCGACCTGCGCGGCCTGTTGTTGCCAGCTCGAAGTCATGCTGATTACGGACACCGGCGTGCCCGAACGTTTTATCGACACCGACGATTGGGGCGGGGAAGTCATGCTGCGCCTGGATGACGGCTGGTGCGCCGCGCTGGATCGCGACAGCATGATGTGCACCATTTACGAAAAGCGCCCGCTGATCTGCCGGGAGTTCGAGATGGGCGCGCCGGAGTGCATCGACGAGCGTCAGGGGATTGCGACGGCGTATCGCTGAAGGCTGGTTAGCCAATACACCTGTGGGAGCGAGCCTGCTCGCTCCCACAAAAGCCTGCACACAATAAAGCAGCAAGTCATTACAGCGGCATCGTGTAATGCAACGCGTAGCTTTCTATACCGTCATTGAATTTGCTGAGACCGGCGTCGGAGTAGTGCGTCGCGCGAATCCCGACTTCATGTCCACCGGCAAACCGCAGGCCGAACCCCAATCGATCCTCAAATTGAAAAGCCTCGCCCAACCGGCGGTCGTCCACTTTGTCGTGAGCGAACAGCGCAACGCCAATCCCGGCCTCCAGGTAAGGTCTGACGGTTTGCCCGGCAAACTCGTAAACGAACACCGGAGAAAACGACAGACTGTGATTGTTCGCCACTTTGTCACCATTCCAATAGGTGTACGCACCGCTCCAGTAGCCCGTCACGCGCCCGACATCACTCTGCCACCAGCTTTTATCCCAATCCCATTGCAGGCCCAGGCGATAAGTCTGGGTCGAATCGGTGGTCTGGCCAACCGCAAACTCAACGCCAGCCGCTTGCGCGGTAAAACTGTGCCCCAACAATGCGGCCGCAAGCGCGGCTAAACAGAACAGTCGCTTCATGAGAAACATCCTTTTCCGAACGATTTTGTTTGGTTCTTTTGGCTCAACAGACGAGTGATAGAAATCCGCGCTTCGACAAAATTCACCCATTCGAAGCGCTCCCCCCACGACCTCCTACAGACTGAAGCTTCGCACAACCCCAGCGTTATGCCAGAGCAGCGGCAGGATATTTCTCAGGTGCTCAGGGCTGGCACTGGTCCAGAACTGCGCGTCGCGAGGTGGCCCTTCGGCAAGTAATTCACGTTCAGCCAGCAGGCGTTGGGTTTGCCGGGCAACAGCCGCGCCAGTATCGATCAGGCTGATGTCGGCGGGGATCAGTTGCATGAGCAACGGTTTGAGGAAGGGATAGTGCGTGCAGCCCAGAATAATCGTGTCGCACCCGGCCGCCAGCAAAGGCTCGAGATAACCGGCCAGCAACTGGCGCAGCTCCGGGCTGTGCAGATCGCCCGCTTCAATCAGCTCCACCAGCCCTGGACACGGCTGGGTGAGGACCCGCACATCGGTAGCAAAACGGTCGAGCAAGGCAGCGAACTTGGCGCTCTGCAACGTCCCGGTAGTGGCGAGCACGCCGACCACGCCACTGCGAGTGGCCGCGGCGGCTGGCTTGACCGCAGGCTCCATGCCGATGATGGGCCAGTCCGGGTAGTCGCGACGCAAGTCCGCGACACCGGCCACGGTTGCTGTGTTACACGCAACAACCAAAGCCTTGGCACCCTGCTGCTGAAAAAACTCCGCCACCACACTGCAACGCTGACGAATGAACTCAGGGGTTTTCTCGCCATAGGGAATATTCCCGCAATCGCCGACATACAGCAGCGACTCATTGGGCAACAGATGCTGGATCTCGGCCAGCACCGACAATCCACCGACGCCGGAATCGAACACGCCGATCGGCGCCTCACGCATGTTTGGCCCCGCACACGCTACAACCCGGATCACGCTTGACCCGCAGCTCACGGAATCGCGTACTCAAGGCATCGATCAACAGCAACCGACCCACCAATGGCTCGCCGAAACCCACCAACAGTTTCAGCGCCTCAAGCGCTTGCAGACTGCCGACCAGCCCCACCAGCGGACCGAGCACCCCGGCCTCGCTGCAGGTCAGCTCGGCTTCGCTGCCATGCCCGTACAAACAGTGGTAGCACGGGCTCTCGGCACGACGTGGATCGAACACCGACAACTGCCCCTCCAGACGAATCGCCGCACCGCTGACCAAGGGTTTGCGCGCCGCCACACACGCTGCGTTTACCGCTTCACGGGTGGAAAAATTGTCGGAACAGTCGAGTACCACGTCGACCGCCGACACCGCAGCTGCCAATGAATCTTCGTCCATGGCGGTGCGGTGGGCGATCAGTTGAATCTCGGGGTTGATCGCCGTCAGACGGCGGATGGCCGAATCGACCTTGCTCAGGCCGACGCTGTCGGTGTCGTGAATGATCTGTCGTTGCAGATTGGTCAGGTCGACCGTGTCGAAGTCGGCCAGATGCAGCTCACCGACCCCGGCCGCCGCCAGGTACAGCGCGACCGGCGCACCGAGACCGCCGAGCCCGACGATCAAGACACGGCTTTGCTTGAGTCGCAATTGGCCGTCGATGTCGACGTGTTGCAACAGAATTTGCCGGCTATAGCGCAACAGCTCCTGATCATTCAGCACGGTAGACGCCCCAGACTGATACGTTCGTGGCCACCGAGGTCTGTGCGGCTGTGGACCTCTTCAAAGCCTCGGGTCAGCAGCAAATCGCGCACCGCATCGGCTTGATCGTAACCGTGTTCGAGCATTAACCAGCCGCCAGTTTCCAGATGGTCCGGCGCCTGGGCGATGATCAAACGCAAATCATCGAGCCCATCAGTGCCGGCCACCAGCGCGCTGGCAGGTTCGAAACGCACGTCACCCGCCACCAGATGCGGGTCGGCGGACGCAATGTAAGGCGGGTTACTGATGATCAGCGTGTAGCGATGCTCTTTCAGCGCACTGAACCAGTGACTGCTGAGCACGCTGACGTTGTTCAGGTGCAGACGCTGGCGATTGCGCTCGGCCAGGGCCACGGCTTCGAGGATCCGGTCTACCGCAGTGACCTGCCAGGCCGGACGCTCGCTGGCCAGGGCCAAGGCAATCGCGCCACTGCCGGTGCCCAGATCGAGGATATTGGCGGGCGTAGCAGGCAACAGTTCCAGTGCAGCTTCGACCAGCAACTCGGTGTCCGGGCGCGGGATCAGCGTATGCGGCGCCACTTCCAGATCAAGCTTCCAGAACCCCTGCTGGCCGAGGATATACGCCACCGGTTCACCGGCCCGGCGACGTTGCAGGTACTCGGCAAAGGTCAGCGCGGCTTCACTGGGAACGATGCGCTCCGGCCAGGTGTGCAGAAAACTGCGGGACTTGCCCAGGGCCGCGGCCAGCAGCAATTCGGCATCCAGACGCGCGGTCGGCGAGTCAGGCAGGTCGGCTGCACGTAACAAACTGGCAATGATGGTCATTTATTCACCTATCGCTGCCAGTTGGTCAGCCTGGAACTCGGCCAGCAACGGCTCGATCACGGCATCGACGCCACCCGCGAGAATTTCGTCGAGGGAATACAGCGTCAGGTTGACCCGGTGGTCGGTGACCCGGCCCTGAGCAAAGTTGTAGGTACGAATTCGTTCCGAGCGATCGCCCGAGCCCACCAGCAACTTGCGCTCGCTGGCAATGGCGTTCGCCGCGGCGCTGGTTTGTTGGTCATTGAGTTTGGCCGAGAGCCAGGACATCGCCCGCGCCCGGTTCTTGTGTTGGGAACGCTCTTCCTGGCACTCGACCACGATGCCCGACGGCAAGTGAGTGATACGAATGGCCGAGTCGGTCTTGTTCACGTGCTGACCGCCCGCGCCAGAAGAGCGATAGGTATCGACCCGCAAATCCGCCGGGTTGATCTCGATCGCTTCCTGTTCGTCCGGCTCAGGCAACACCGCCACGGTGCAGGCCGACGTGTGGATACGGCCCTGGGATTCAGTGGCCGGGACCCGTTGCACGCGGTGCGCACCGGATTCGAACTTCAGCTTGCCGTAGACGTTATCGCCTTCGACCCGCGCGATGACTTCTTTATAGCCACCGTGTTCGCCGATGTTCTCCGACAGGATCTCGACCCGCCAGCCACGTCGCTCGGCGTAACGCGAATACATGCGGAACAGGTCACCGGAGAAGATCGCCGCTTCGTCACCACCGGTGCCAGCGCGGATTTCCAGGAACACGTTGCGCCCGTCGTTCGGATCCTTCGGCAGCAGCATGCGTTGCAGACTGGCTTCGAGTTCGATCAGTTGCTCTTTGGCTTCGCGGACCTCTTCGACGGCCATTTCGCGCATGTCCGGATCGCTGTCCTTGAGCAACGCCTGGGCACCTTCGAGGTCACCCTGAACCTTGAGCAGCTGTTTGTAGGTGGCGACAATCGGCTCAACTTCCGCGTATTCCTTGGAATAGGTGCGGAACTTGTTCTGATCGGAAATGACTTCGCCATCGCCAAGCAAGGCGGTCAGTTCCTCGAAACGGTCCTGGAGGATGTCCAGCTTATTGAGCAGTGACGCTTTCATTGCGGTTTTTTATCCGAAGAGCTATCCGAAGAGCCCTCACCGAGGGCAAAGAGTTCCTGGGCCATGGCCAACGCATCGAGGCGGCCTTCGGCGGTAAGCTTTTTCAACTGCACGCTGGGGGCATGCAACAGTTTATTGGTCAGGCCACGGGCCAGTTGCACCAACACGTCTTCAGCGCTGCTGCCGTTGGCGAGCATGCGCTGGGCTTTTTGCAATTCTTCATCACGCAGGCGTTCGCTCTGTTGACGATAGGCCTTGAGCACATCCACCGCCGCCAGTTCACGCAGACGGACCATGAAGTCGTCGGCGCCGATGGAAACCATTTCTTCCGCCGCCTGGGCAGCACCCTGACGGCTCTTGAGGTTTTCGGCGACCACTTCGTGAAGATCGTCGACGCTATAAAGGTAAACGTCGTCCAACTCGCCGACTTCCGGTTCGATATCCCGTGGCACGGCGATATCGACCATAAAGATCGGCTTGTGCTTGCGCAGCTTCAAGGCACTTTCTACCGCGCCCTTGCCAAGAATCGGTAACTGGCTGGCGGTCGAGCTGATGACGATATCACTGCGTACCAGTTCTGCCGGGATGTCCGAGAGCAGCACCGCGTGGGCGCCAAACTGCTCGGCCAGGATGCTGGCGCGCTCCAGGGTCCGGTTGGCGACCACGATCCGCTTCACGCCCAACTCATGCAAATGACGGGCGACCAGGGTAATGGTCTCGCCGGCGCCGATCAGTAAAGCCTGGCTGCGCTGCAAGTCACTGAAAATCTGTTT
This sequence comes from Pseudomonas sp. GW822-FHT06B12, assembly GCF_058799675.1. NCBI lineage: Bacteria > Pseudomonadati > Pseudomonadota > Gammaproteobacteria > Pseudomonadales > Pseudomonadaceae > Pseudomonas > Pseudomonas sp. GW822-FHT06B12. Next base: position 42,030 of record NZ_JBXALR010000006.1, on the reverse strand, counting down.
CGCCAGGCTGACCGCGGCAAACGCCACGGACACCGGGTTTTCACCGATAGCGGTGTCGGTGCGCACCTGCTTGGCGGCATTGAACGTGGCCTGGAACAAACGCCCAAGCAGCGGACCAATGGTGCCAGCCTCGCGGGCCACGGCGTAGGCCGATTTCATCTGGCCAAGAATCTGCGGCTCGCCCAACACCAGCGAATCGAGCCCGGAGGCGACACGCATCATGTGACGAACTGCCGCATCATCTTCATGCACATAAGCACTCGCGCGCAGCTCTTCGAGGCTTAAATGGTGATAATCGGCCAACCAGCGCAGCACGGTATCCGCCGAAAGATGATCCTGTTCTATATAGAGTTCACTGCGATTGCAGGTGGAGAGGATCGCAGCTTCGCGGCTGTCGGTGAGTCGGCAGAGCTGCTGCAAGGCCTCAACCAACTGCTCTGGAGTAAAAGCCACGCGCTCGCGGACGTCTACGGAAGCAGTCTTGTGGTTAATACCGAGTGCAAGGAAGGCCATTCAAGGTCGCTGATGATGTCGAGAAGCCGACAATTGTCCTACTTCGCCTGACTCAGAACAACCACTCGATATCTATTGCCCCCGTAGGAGCTGCCGAAGGCTGCGATCTTTAGTGTTTTCAAGGACGTCTTACAGCAAGATCAAAAGATCGCAGGCTACGCCAGCTCCTACAGGGGATTGGGTGCATACGTAAATTGACAGGCCGGTTATGTTTGGCCGAAGGCTTGTGTCATGATGATCCGACCGCAGGTTAGTCGTCCTCTTCCTATATGAATAGATCTTCCGCGTTGCTCCTCGCTTTTGTCTTCCTCAGCGGCTGCCAGGCTTTGGCACCCGTTTCACCGGGCGGTACGCCGCCGGTCGAAGGCAGCACAAAAGCCCCTGAAAAGCCCAAGGTTTACAGCTCGTTCAGCGAAGACACGATCTTCAGCCTGCTGAGCGCGGAACTGGCTGGCCAGCGCAATCGTTTCGACATTGCCTTGGACAACTACGTGACCCAGGCCGTCAACACCCAGGATCCGGGCATTTCCGAGCGAGCCTTTCGCATCGCCGAATACCTGGGCGCCGACCAGGCAGCGCTTGATAGTTCGCTGATCTGGGCGAAAAACGCCCCGAACGACCTCGAAGCACAACGTGCCGCCGCCGTGCAACTGGCCCGTGCCGGGCGTTATGACGATTCCATGGTCTATATGGAAAAGGTTCTGCTGGGCAAGGGCGATACCCATTTCGACTTCCTCGCCCTGTCTGCGGCCGATACCGACCAGGACACCCGCAACGGTCTGATGAAAAGTTTTGACCGCCTGTTGCTGCGCCACCCGAAGAACGGTCAGCTGATTTTCGGCAAGGCGCTGTTACTGCAACAGGACGGTGACTCCCAGGGCGCACTGACCCTGCTTGAGAAAAATCCTCCGGAAGCCGGTGAAATCGCCCCCATTCTGCTGCGTGCGCGCCTCCTGCAAAGCCTCAACCGTGGCAAGGAAGCGCTGCCGCTGCTGGAAAAAAGCATTCGCAAATACCCGGACGATAAACGCCTGCGCCTGACTTACGCACGCCTGCTGGTCGAACAGGACCGCATGGACGATGCCAAAGAACAGTTCTCAAGCCTGGTTCAGCAATATCCGGAAGACGACGAACTGCGCTACTCCCTGGCACTCGTTTGCCTGGAAGCCAAGGCCTGGGGCGAGGCCAAGGGCTACCTGGAAGACCTCATTGCCCGCGAAAGCCATGTCGACTCGGCCCACCTGAACCTGGGTCGTATCGCCGAAGAACGCAACGACCCGCAAGGCGCCCTGATCGAATACGCATTGGTGGGCCCGGGCAACGACTATCTGCCGGCGCAATTGCGCCAGTCCGATATTCTGATGAACAACGGACGCACCGCCGAAGCCCAAAGCCGTTTGGCCAGAGCCCGCGACGAACAACCGGATTACGTGATCCAGCTGTATCTGATCGAAGCCGAAACCCTGTCCGCCAATAAGCAGGACGATCGCGCCTGGGCAGTCCTCGATAAAGCCTTGAAGCAGTATCCGGACGATCTGAACCTGCTCTATACCCGGGCCATGCTGGCGGAAAAACGCAATGACCTGGCGCAGATGGAAAAAGACCTGCGACTGATCATCAAGCGCGACCCGAACAACGCCATGGCGCTGAACGCCCTGGGCTACACCCTGTCTGACCGCACCACGCGTTATGCCGAAGCCAAGGCGCTGATCGAGCACGCGCACCAGTTGAACCCGGAAGACCCGGCTGTTCTCGACAGCCTCGGCTGGGTGAACTTCCGTCTGGGCAACCTTGATGAAGCCGAGCGTTACCTTCGCCAGGCTCTGGAGCGTTTCCCCGATCAGGAAGTCGCGGCGCATCTGGGTGAAGTCCTGTGGGCCAACGGCAAGCAACGCGAAGCCAAACAAATCTGGGGCAAATTCCTCAAGGAACAGCCCGACAGCCCTACCCTGCGCAGCACCATCAAGCGCCTGACCGGTTCCGAGACTCTTTAAAATCATGTTTTTGCGCCACATCATTGTTTTCAGCTTCATCGCCCTGCTCGCCGGTTGTGCGGGCTTTGGCGCCCGCGAATCCGTCGAGGGTCACGGCAACCCCGCGCAATGGCGCGAACACAAACAGCAATTGACGGGCCTGGATGGCTGGCAAATCAATGGCAAGGTCGGCATCCGAGCCCCGAAAGACTCGGGCAGCGGTACCTTGTTCTGGCTGCAACGACAGGACTATTACGATATTCGCCTGTCCGGCCCGCTGGGTCGCGGCGCGGCACGCTTGACTGGTCGCCCAGGCCAGGTGTCGCTGGAAGTCGCCAATCAAGGGCGCTTTGACGCGACAACGCCTGAAGCCCTGCTCGAAGAACAGCTGGGCTGGAAGCTGCCGGTTTCGCATTTGGTCTGGTGGGTTCGCGGCTTGCCCGCACCTGACAGCAAAAGCCGCCTGAACCTGGATGCCGACAGTCGACTGGCCACTCTCGAGCAGGATGGCTGGCAAGTCGAATACCTCAGCTACATCCAGCAAAACGGTTACTGGCTGCCCGAGCGGATCAAACTGCACGGCACCGACCTTGATGTCACGCTGGTGATCAAGGACTGGCAACCACGCAAATTGGGGCAATGATATGCCGGCCACTCGCCTGACCCTGCCCTCGCCGGCAAAACTCAATTTGATGCTGCACATTCTGGGTCGCCGTGAAGACGGCTACCACGAGTTGCAGACGCTGTTTCAATTTCTCGATTACGGCGACGAAATCACCTTCGCCGTACGCGATGACGGTGTCATTCGTTTGCACACCGAGTTCGACGGCGTCCCTCACGACAGCAACCTGATCGTCAAAGCCGCCAAAAAACTTCAGGAGCAATCCGGTTGTTCGCTGGGAATTGATATCTGGATCGAAAAAATTCTGCCCATGGGCGGTGGAATCGGTGGCGGCAGCTCGAATGCGGCCACCACTTTGCTGGGCCTCAATCACCTCTGGCAACTGGGCTGGGACGAGGATCGACTGGCCGCCTTGGGCCTGACGCTGGGCGCGGACGTCCCGGTTTTCGTGCGTGGGCACGCGGCTTTCGCCGAGGGCGTGGGGGAAAAGCTCACCCCTGTAGACCCCGAAGAACCGTGGTATGTCGTGCTTGTGCCGCAAGTATCTGTAAGTACAGCAGAAATTTTTTCAGATCCGCTGTTGACACGTAACTCTTCTCCCATTAAAGTGCGCCCCGTTCCCAAGGGAAACAGTCGAAATGACTGCTTACCGGTGGTAACAAGGCGTTATCCAGATGTACGTAACGCTTTGAATTTGTTAGGTAAATTTACCGAAGCAAAACTCACCGGAACTGGAAGTTGTGTGTTTGGGGGCTTCCCAAGCAAAGCTGAAGCTGATAAAGTCTCGGCCCTTCTTACAGAGACCCTTACAGGGTTTGTAGCAAAGGGAAGCAACGTTTCGATGTTGCATCGCAAGCTGCAAGGTCTGCTCTAAAAGGAACCGGGTACTGGGTACTCGTTGCAACAGATACAGGGGCGTCGCCAAGCGGTAAGGCAGCAGGTTTTGATCCTGCCATGCGTTGGTTCGAATCCAGCCGCCCCTGCCATTTTCCTATACTCATCCAGGTTACCCTCAGCCTTCAGGTACTGCGCGTGTCCAAGATGATGGTCTTTACGGGGAACGCTAACCCCGATCTGGCTCGGCGTGTCGTACGTCAGCTGCATATCCCTCTCGGTGACATTTCTGTCGGTAAGTTCTCCGACGGCGAGATCACCGCCGAGATCAATGAAAACGTCCGCGGTAAAGACGTCTTCATTATTCAGCCGACTTGCGCTCCGACCAACGATAACCTGATGGAACTCGTCGTGATGGCTGATGCCTTCCGTCGTTCCTCAGCAACTCGAATCACTGCGGTGATCCCCTACTTTGGTTATGCCCGTCAGGATCGCCGTCCGCGTTCCGCACGTGTGGCTATCAGCGCGAAAGTCGTCGCTGACATGCTTACCGTAGTCGGCATCGATCGTGTTCTCACGGTTGATTTGCATGCTGACCAGATCCAGGGTTTCTTCGATATTCCGGTAGATAACATCTACGGCTCCCCAGTACTGGTGGATGACATCGAAGACCAACGCTTCGAAAACCTGATGATTGTGTCCCCGGACATTGGCGGCGTCGTGCGTGCACGTGCTGTTGCCAAATCCCTGGGCGTGGATCTCGGGATCATCGACAAGCGCCGTGAGAAAGCCAATCACTCTGAAGTGATGCATATCATCGGTGATGTCGAAGGGCGTACCTGTATTCTGGTTGACGACATGGTCGATACCGCCGGCACCCTGTGCCATGCGGCTAAAGCCTTGAAAGAGCATGGCGCTGCCAAAGTCTTTGCCTACTGCACACACCCTGTGCTGTCGGGTCGGGCCATCGAGAACATTGAAAATTCCGTGCTGGACGAGTTGGTGGTGACTAACACCATCCCGCTGTCCGCTGCAGCACAAGCCTGTGCACGTATCCGTCAACTGGATATCGCACCGGTAGTTGCCGAAGCGGTTCGCCGCATCAGCAACGAAGAATCGATCAGCGCGATGTTCCGCTAAGGGCCCTGCCCTTCGGATACATCTCGATGACGAAAAGCGCCCCGCCCCGGCATAACCTGTCGGGGCGGGGCTTTTTTGCCCATATCGCCTTTAGCGCTGGTCGCAAACGCTGGGGCGAATGTGGTTATTTTGGAGATACAACATGAACGATTTTACTCTGAATGCTGAAGTGCGTTCCGACCTGGGGAAAGGTGCGAGCCGCCGCCTGCGTCGTCTCGCAAGCCTGGTTCCAGCTGTAGTTTACGGTGGCGAAAAAGCCCCTGAATCCATCAGCATGCTGGCCAAAGAAGTTGCCAAACTGCTCGAAAACGAAGCGGCTTACAGCCACATCATCGAGCTGAACGTTGGCGGCACCAAGCAAAACGTAATCATCAAAGCTCTGCAGCGTCACCCGGCCAAAGGCCACGTGATGCACGCTGACTTCGTACGCGTTGTTGCTGGTCAGAAACTGTCCGCTCACGTTCCTGTGCACTTCGTCAACGAAGCTGCTGCAGTGAAAAAAGGCGGCGAAATTTCGCACGTTGTTGCTGAAGTTGAAGTTTCCTGCCTGCCAAAAGACCTGCCTGAATTCATCGAAGTCGACCTGGCTAACGCCGAAATCGGTTCGATCGTTCACCTGTCCGACATCAAGGCCCCTAAAGGCGTTGAATTTGTTGCTCTGGCTCACGGTAACGACCTGGCTGTTGCCAACGTTCACGCTCCACGTGTTGCTCCAGAAGCTGCAGAAGGCGCTGCAGAGTAATTCACTCTGTACGCCGGAGTGAGCCAGTAACATCGCGGACTGGAACGTAGCGAGAAAGCGGGCGGGAACGCGGAGTTTACATAATGGTAAATGAGCATTTTTCGTCCACTTTCGCCGCACACACCTATTGCAGCGATGTTATCCACCACTCCAAAGAAGGGCCCCTGACGTGACTGCCATCAAACTGATCGTTGGCCTGGGAAATCCAGGCGCCGAATACGAACAGACCCGGCATAACGCAGGGGCCCTTTTTGTTGAGCGCATCGCGCAAGCACAAGGCGTCAACCTTGTGGCCGATCGCAAATATTTCGGCCTGACCGGGCGCTTCTCGCATCAAGGTCAGGATGTTCGTCTGCTGATTCCTACCACCTACATGAACCGTAGCGGCCAGGCCGTAGCGGCTCTTGCCGGTTTTTTCCGCATCAAGCCGGAAGAAATACTCGTAGCGCATGACGAACTCGACTTGCCACCCGGCGTTGCCAAGCTCAAACAGGGCGGCGGGCATGGCGGTCACAACGGGTTGCGCGACATCATCGCGCAACTGGGCAACCAGAATACCTTTCACCGCTTGCGGCTCGGCATTGGCCACCCAGGCGTTGCCAGTATGGTTTCAAACTTTGTCCTGGGTCGTGCGCCTCGCGCCGAACAGGAAAAACTCGATGCCAGCATCGACTTTGCCCTCGGCGTGCTGCCGGATATCTTCGCCGGTGAATGGAACCGCGCGATGAAAAACCTGCACAGCCAGAAGGCCTGACTCTTATCCAAGGGGAAACACCATGGGATTCAATTGCGGCATCGTCGGCCTGCCTAACGTCGGCAAGTCCACCCTGTTCAACGCCCTGACCAAATCCGGTATCGCGGCCGAGAACTTCCCCTTCTGCACCATCGAACCGAATACCGGTATCGTGCCGATGCCGGACAAGCGTCTGGACGCCCTCGCGGCCATCGTCAATCCAAAGCGCATCCTGCCGACCACCATGGAATTCGTCGACATCGCTGGCCTGGTTGCCGGCGCCTCGAAAGGTGAAGGCCTGGGTAACAAATTCCTGGCCAACATCCGCGAAACCGATGCCATCGCTCACGTGGTCCGCTGCTTCGAAGACGAGAACGTGATTCACGTCTCCAACAGCGTCGACCCGAAACGCGACATCGAGATCATCGACCTCGAACTGATCTTCGCCGACCTCGACAGCTGCGAGAAGCAACTGCAGAAAGTCGCTCGCAACGCCAAGGGTGGTGACAAGGACGCAGTGGTCCAGAAAGGCCTGCTGGAGCAGTTGATCGCTCACTTCACCCTCGGCAAGCCAGCGCGCACGCTGATGAAGAACATGGGCGCCGACGACAAAGCGGTGATCCGTGGCTTCCACCTGCTGACCACCAAGCCGGTCATGTACATCGCCAACGTTGCTGAAGACGGCTTCGAAAACAACCCGCTGCTGGACATCGTCAAAGCCATCGCCGAAGAAGAAGGCGCCATGGTGGTTCCGGTCTGCAACAAGATCGAAGCCGAAATCGCCGAACTGGAAGACGGCGAAGAGAAAGACATGTTCCTCGAGGCCCTGGGTCTGGAAGAACCTGGCCTGAACCGCGTGATCCGCGCCGGCTACGAAATGCTGCACCTGCAGACCTACTTCACCGCCGGTGTTGAAGAAGTCCGCGCCTGGACCGTCCGCGTCGGTGCCACCGCACCACAAGCCGCCGGCGTGATCCACACCGACTTCGAGAAAGGCTTCATCCGCGCCGAAGTCATCGCCTACAACGACTTCATCCAGTACAAGGGCGAAGCCGGTACCAAAGAAGCCGGTAAATGGCGCCTGGAAGGCAAGGAATACATCGTCAAAGACGGCGACGTGATGCACTTCCGCTTCAACGTCTAAAGGTTTACCGAACCTCGCCAACAAGACCAGAGAAGCCCGACGCCCCCCCTGCTAGCAAGGGGATGGCGCCGGGCTTTTTCTTTTGGTGCACCATCCGCCTGAAAAATACAGAAAAAACCTGGCACGCAGTGAATGCCGTAACCAGGTGATATAAAACGTGTGTTGTTCTGATCCGTTTCTCTAGGGTGCGAGATAAACAAAGTCACCTCAATTAGATCAGAAGTTCATATTTCAGAACAGACAGAACCCGAGAGCATCACACACTGTCGACCATTAAGTGAAAGTTGATGGAGAAAATCAGGGCTGCCGAGAAACAGATAAACACAACCCCCCCAATTCTATTGACGATCAAAAAGCCTCTACCAAGAGAAACTTTTTGTCGTGCTGAGGTAGCGATATATCCATAGGTAAAGTGAATCAAGAACACCAATACGCAAAACGTGGACGCCAACAACGTGAATTGGGGAACGAACGGTTGGTCTGCCTTTATGAATTGCGGAAAAAGAGCCATAAAAAAAACGATTGGCTTGGGGTTAAGCATCGAAATGAAAAAGCCCTGCCTGAATCGAGCTATCAAACTGGGGGTATATTCAGAGTGCGTTATTTCATTGAGGTTATTTTGAAGTTTCGGTTTGGACCGCAGCAGTTTTAACCCAAGGTAGATCAGGTACGCCGCACCCAGTAGTTTAACGACGTTCATCATCCAGGGAGAACTGGAAATGATCGCTCCCACACTGCTTGCCGCAATGATAGAGATCCCCCCCATGCCGAGGGTCACTCCAAGGATTCCAGGCAAAGCGTTCTTCAGTCCATAGGTGAGTGAGTTTGTTAATGTCAGTAACACCCCTGGCCCCGGACTGGCGATCGTCAAGCATGATATCGCCACGTAAAAAAGATATTCTTCCACTGTCTATCTCCACGCAAAAAAAGAAGGGCATAAGCCCTTCTGATTATTCAACTTGTTTTTGAAATTTTTAACGAACGGTACTCTTGGCCTTCAAAGAACGGGCTGTCAACAAGAAGTTCACCATGTTCCTTTGCGACCTCTAGGTGAAAACGCGTCGGACCAGAATATTTGAAATGCTCGCGGGGAATTTCAAGGTCATGAGCGCGACGATAGTCATAGGTACTGGTGTCACAGAAGAAGCGCATGACAAACGCTGCGCGCGAGTCTACGGGGCCTTCCTCCAGCATGATGCTTCGGTGAATCACGTTCTTGTCGAAAATGAGTGCATCACCCACCTCGAATTCGTCCTCGACGGCAAAGTGATCCAGCAGTTTTTTAATCGCCGGGTCATTCAAAGGACCATCACGTAGGTGCACGAACTCATCAATGGTGGTCTCCTCGCCCCGCTCAATACGTTCCGACAGGAGTTGGAAAATTGAAGGATCGACGTGTTCATACATGAACGCACCCGATACGGCGTCTTTAGGGACGTACGCCATACCGCCTCGTTGCCCTTTGGGATCGACATTGACCAAGGGAGCCCAGATTGTGCAACCATAGTCTTCCGCTTGGTGATAACCGAAACTTTGCGTACCGATATGCCAAGGGAAGCCCTTGTTTTTCATTTTTTCAAGCTCGAAGGAAAGAGCTTGGGCAAAAAACATGGTTTTACCCGTCAACGTTTCCATGACCTGTTTGAAATGGTCATCTTGAATAACGCTGGCAATCATCGGGTCGCCATCATACATATCAAATGCCAAACGGCTAAAGCCGCTCTGATATTTGTCAGTCGGCGTGGAAATACGCTCACCAATGGTTGACGTCAAATAACCAGTTATATCTCTATTGTAAAAACCTTTCAGAAAAAGAAAGCCCTGCCTGCGAAACTTCATCACCTGATCTTCGGTTACTTGAAATTTTTCATTGATCATTTACAGCTCCATATTTTTATTAGCTGATGCGTTTCGTGGTGCGAGATACTTTCGTGTGCGATTAAATCCACCTAACCTTTCCATGCCCCTGGCGTCGGGCACAGCAAAGTGCCCGTTTCGGATACGAGAGATAGAAAGTTAGGTAGGAAATTGTATTGCCCGAATTCTAGGATGTCTGAATAACGGCAATTAGCACATGAGATGTCATTCCTTTCACTGATACGGCTCCCTTAATGAGAAGATCCTCTTCCCATTTCGGAAAAACTCTAATATGCCGGAAATATTTTGTAAACATTTTCCTGAATATAAAATTCGCCAGAGACTCGCAAGCCAATCTGCGCGCAAGTTGAAACAAGCGTTCACCGCCCGATTGCCCTCTCCGCACGCCAGATTTCGACATCGAAAGCAGGCAAGCGCGAGCAACCCTGCGGTGAAAGCGATCCAGTGACCTGTTTATTTCAGGTCGGCAAGCGCGGCACCAAAGTTCAGGTGCAACACCTGACCTTCGATCACCAACGCAGGCACCGACTTGACCCCGACCGCCTCTGCTTCGGCAATACGGGCAGGACGATCACCAAGGTGGACGACTTCTACCTTCACTTTTGGGTCCAGCAGGTTCAGCAAGGTTTGTTCGGCTTCGATGCAAACAGGGCAGCCGACACCGATATTGAATTGATTTGCTGGGAGCACGAGTTCGCCAGCGCGGATCACGCGGTTCCGGCCAGACTCTTCGAGGCCCAGGGTTTCGAGGAACATGTCCTTTTCTTCGCCGTCATCAGGCTTTTCTGGTCCTTGGCAAAAAGATCGCCAACACCCCAAACAACGGCAGGAACGAACACAGCCTGTACACGTATTCAATGCCGTGAATGTCCGCCAGATGCCCCAGCAGCGCCGCACCAATCCCGCCAAAACCGAACATCAGACCGAAGAACACTCCCGCGATCATGCCGACATTGCCCGGCACCAGTTCCTGCGCGTAGACCACAATGGCCGAGAACGCCGAGGCCAGAATGAAACCAATCACCACGCTCAAGATGCTGGTCCAGAACAGGTCGACGTGAGGCAGGATCAAGGTGAACGGTGCAACACCAAGGATCGAGAACCAGATCACCGCCTTACGGCCGATCTTGTCGCCAATCGGCCCACCGAAGAAGGTCCCCGCCGCTACTGCCCCAAGAAACAGGAACAGGTGCAGTTGCGAGCTGGCCACCGACAGGTCGAACTTCTCGATCAGGTAGAAGGTGAAATAACTGGTGAAGCTGGCCATGTAGAAATACTTGGAGAACACCAGCAATCCGAGTACCACCAAGGCACTGATCACCCTGCCCTTCGACAACCCGTGAGTTGCCGCCTGGCCTTGCTTGAGCTTGAACAGGCTCAAGTGGTTGGCGTACCAACGGCTGATGCCATACAACACCACCAACGCAAACACTGCGAACAAGCCGAACCAGGCGACGTTGCCCTGGCCGAACGGAATGATGATCGCCGCCGCCAGCAACGGCCCGAACGCTGAACCGGCGTTACCGCCGACCTGGAAGGTCGACTGCGCCAACCCAAAACGCCCGCCCGAGGCCAACCGCGCGACACGAGAAGCTTCCGGGTGAAAGGTCGAGGAGCCGATGCCGATCAACCCCGCCGCCAACAGAATCAGCGGAAAGCTGCCGACCTGGGACATCATCAGAATGCCGGTCAAGGTGCAGATCATCCCTGCTGGCAGCAGATACGGCTTGGGATGGCGATCGGTGTAGTAACCGACCCACGGCTGCAACAGCGATGCCGTGAGCTGAAAGGTCAAGGTGATCAGGCCAACCTGGGTGAAGGTCAGCCCGTAATTGGCCTTGAGCATCGGATAGATCGACGGCAGCACCGACTGAATCAGGTCGTTGATCAAATGCGCCAGCGCCACCGCGCCGATGATTCGCATGACCAATGGGCTGCTTTGCGAAGTCGCGATTGCCGGCGATGCGGCAGTTTGAGCGTTACTGGTAGCCATGAGAGTTTCCATACAGCGGATGGGTGCGCACTTGCAGGTGCGTCAATGTGCCATTTTTCAGTGCAGCAACGCCATCCCCTTAGCCTGCTAACGACTTCCGGATTGTCGATCGCGACGTAATAGCGCAGTGCCATGGTCTGAATCTTGCCTTGCTTATCCGCTTCAACGCGGCCCCTTACAAAGGGGATCGAGAATGGGAAGTTTCACCACAGCGCCGGTCCTATCAGACCTGCCAAAGTGAACTTTCGAGGCCTTTTATGAGGGCACGGGTAGCGGTCACAAGGCCGCGACCGCACGCCAATGGTGCGTGGTGCCCAGAGGAGTAGTCGGGCATGCAGGCTTTTCTGGCACCGGGGATTGGACTGCTTGGGCGTTTCGGTTTCGCCCGCAAGTTTCAGTTGTTGTTTCTGCTGTTTATCCTGCCGCTGGCGGGCAGCCTGTGGATGATTGGCCAGGATTACCGCGACAAGCTCAGCCTGATCGCAGGCGAGCGTGCCGGCGTGCGCCAGTTGATCGCCCTCGACGCGCTGGACAACCTGCTCGCCGCCCAACGTGACCGCGCCGCCCGCTGGCGCGCCACCGAAACCAATCGCCAGCCAACACCGGCCACCGTCGCTGCAATGGCCGCGTTCGATGCGGTGCAGCCCGCGCTCAATCAAGCCGTCAACGATCTGGGCCAGGCACTGACAACCGAAGGGGCCGAGGCCGACACTCTGAGTCGTTATCAAACCCTGCAAACCGCGCTCAATGGCCTGGACTCAAAAAGCCTGAGCAGCGTCGGTTGGTGGCCGGATGGCTATGAACGCTTCACTGCGGCCCTCAGTGCGCTGCAAGCACTGCGCGAACAGATCGCCATGGATAACCGCCTGACACTGGCGCCATGGTTGGAAACGTACTTGCTGACGCAGATCTCGACCCAGCACGCACCGGACCTGATCGAACGTGTCGGGCGCCTCGCCAGCATCGGCCAGGCGTCGGTGGTGTCCGGACAATTCTCGCTGCAAAGCCGCTTGCAGTTGCGCGACCTGCGCGGCCGCATTGGCGACGCTCGCGAACAACTGATCAAGACTGGCAGCCTGCTCGAAGCACGGCTGCCAAGTGCGTTGCAGGCCTGGGCCGGACAATACCACGACAGCCTCAAGCATCTGGACGCCGGGTTGAAAGGGCTGGACGACGGCATGTTCGGCGCCAGCATCACGCTCAAACCGGAAGACTTCGAGCGCAATCTCGACGCCCTCCTCGCGGACCTCGCCTCGCTGCGTCAGCAATCGCTGGTATCACTGGATCAGCGCCTGGACTACTACCACGGCTCAGCCATTCGCCAGTTCATTCTGGTGGCGAGCATCCTCGGTTGCCTGCTGCTGGCCGCGCTGTATTTGTTCATCTGCTTGCAAGCCTCGATCCGCCGCAGCGCCAGCGGCATCACGCTGCTCGCCGAAGCCCTGCGCGATGGCAACCTGAGCCTGCAAGTGCCGGTGCATGGTCGCGATGAGCTGGCGGCGATCAGCACCGCGCTCAACGTTGCGGTGGTGCAACTGCGCACCAGCCTGCTCGGGGTCGATCACGAAACCCTGCAACTGAGTAACGCGGTGCGAGCCCTCAATACTCACGCCAGCGGGGCACTGGGCGAAGTAGAAGCTCAACAGTTGCAGATCAGCCAGATCGCCGCTGCAGCCACGCAACTGGCCGCGACCTCGCAAGGGGTCGCCCAGAGTTGCGAACAGGCCTCAGGCAGCGCTCAGCAGACCCAGCGCATTGCCGCCGAGAGCAGTCGTGACAGCCAACGCACCACGGCGAGCATTCAGCAGCTCAACCAGCGCCTGAACGACACCGCCGCAGCGTTAGGCCGAGTCAGCGAACAAGGACAGCAGATTCAACTGGTGGTGGACACCATTCGTGGCGTGGCCGAGCAGACCAACCTGCTGGCACTCAATGCCGCTATCGAAGCGGCCCGTGCCGGCGAACAAGGCCGAGGCTTTGCGGTAGTCGCCGATGAAGTGCGCAGCCTGTCGCAGCGCACCCAATCTTCCACCGCGCAGATCGCCGGCACCGTCGACAGCCTGCGCAGCACCGTCAACGAAGCCGTGAGCCTGATGGAAGCCGCCTGCGGCCAGGCACACACCGACGCGCAAGCGGTAACCGGTCTCGGCGAACGCTTGGGGGAAATCGCCAGCGCGGTGCAAAGCGTCACCGATACCCTGGCGCAGATCGCTACTGCGGTAGAAGAGCAAGCCAGCACGGCCGATGAGGTCAGCGGCAACATCCAGCAAGTCGATCAGGCCGCCGTGCGCCTGCTCGAAGGCGCACGGGCGGTGAACCTCGCGGCGGACACCTTGAGTTCGGGCAGCAAGGCTTTGAGCGAGAATACCGGGCGGTTTCAGCTGGGTTGAAGCGGCAAACTCATCCGTTTTTGTGGGGCAGGTCGATAAGCGGTTGAAAGCGTAGAGAAATATTTTAGATTTACGCTTGACACATCATCGTTACGAGCCAATAATGCGCGCCACTTGGCTACATAGCTCAGTTGGTTAGAGCATAGCATTCATAATGCTGGGGTCCGGGGTTCAAGTCCCTGTGTAGCCACCAAGTACTAAAAACGGCTTACCGAAAGGTAGGCCGTTTTTTTATGCCTGAAGAAAAGTACCCGGCCCACCGACGGCTCACATCGCAATGTGAGCCGCAGCGTTCATCAAGCGCCGAGGCGTTCGACTATATCGTGGGCAATGCCGACAACGCCTTTTCCCATATCTGCCGTGTACGAACCCAGACCATTTCCTGCCAGTCACTGTCGGCGGGATAGAACTGCTCAACAAGATTCAGCTTGATCTCGCGCCCCACGGCATCACTCGGATTGCCGTGCAGGTGCAGCCAGTGATCGTCACGCAGATGAGCATGCACCGCTTCTCCCGGGTAGGTGCCGCACTCGATGACAAACGGCATCAGGCGCACCTGCGGCAGCGCATCGAGCAGCGCTTGTGAGGTGTAGCCGGTGGCTGTGGCAGCAATCCCGGTTTCGCTCTGGGTCTGCGCGCCGGTCTGTATGGTGTAGAGCCACGGACCGTAAAGGGCCTGTGCCTGTTCCAGTGCCGGGTAGGCCTCCTGGGTAACGGTCAGCAGCATCGGATGGCCGTACTCCCCCGCGCCGGAGTGCAGGTCGAAACACATCGCGACCTCGGCCTGAGAGAGATGCGCCGCAATGATCCGATGCAAGGTCCGGTTCGACCAGCTCGGTGCCAGCCCACCGTAAAACAGACCGTCGGGATGACTGTGCTGGCCGCCCTCGACAATCGACATCACTGCCGGCCAGCCATGCTCGCGTAACTGCGCGGCGAGCAAGGCATCGGCGCGATCACGCTCCAGGCCCTGCAACCGGGAGAAGGCATAAATCTCGTGCAAAGCCGCATAGGCCTGATTGTCGGGCAGCGGGCGATCGAAGTTCAGGTGGTTGCGGTTCAGGTCTATGTTGTCTTCGTTGACGCGACGCAGCCACGCCGTACCCCAAGGATTGATCAAGTGGATCATCACCACCGCGACGTCGGCGGGCAGTGGGCGTTTGCCGAACTCGTTCAGCCAGTTGATCTGGCACTCCGAACCATAGAAGCCCTCAACCCCGTGGGTGCCGCTCAACATCACCAGCAGACGCTTTGCGCCGGGATCGCCGAGCACCGCCACATCAGTGCTCAGGGATTCGCCAAACGGCCCCTTGAGCGGATGCGGGTATTCGGTCAACGTCGCACCGGCTGCGGTTGCAGCCGCCAGGAATTGTTCGCGCTGCGAACGGTAACTTGGCTGCGTTGGGAACTCGGTCTGCATGTCGGCCTCTTGTTGTTATTAACTTGTTATTGGCGAAGATCTCGCACCCCCGACCCTACAGAAAAACCCTGCGCTGAAGAAGGAAAAAGGCGCCCACCCATCGATCAATACGCACAAGACCAGCGTTGCAGCTGACGCCTGCGGCCGATACAGTCCGCTGATCTTTTATCCCACGGACGGAGTGCCCCACGTGTTCCCAGCCTTCCATTTGAATCGCTACCGCCTGACTGCCCTGTCGCTGATAGCCAGCGCGCTGACCCTCGCTGCCTGCAACACTCCGCCCTCTTCGCCGTCCGTCAGCGCTTTGCCGGTAGCCCCGGAAATCGCCTCGGGATATCGCACCGACCTGCATACCCAATACGCCTCCAAACACATGGCCGCAGCCGCCAACCCACTGGCAGCCTCTGCGGGACGGGAGATGCTGCGTCAGGGCGGTTCGGCGATCGACGCCGCCATCGCCATGCAAGCTGTGTTGACGCTGGTTGAACCGCAATCCTCAGGGATCGGTGGCGGCGCGTTGATCGTGCTTTGGGACGGCAAGGCGGTGCGCACCTACGACGGCCGTGAAACCGCCCCCGCCGGTGCGACTGAAAAGCTCTTCCTGCAAGCCGACGGTAAACCTATGCCATTCACCGATGCGCAGATTGGTGGTCGGTCGGTTGCCACACCGGGCGTGTTGCGCGCACTGGAACTGGCCCATCGCAAGCACGGCCGCCTGCCATGGGCGAAGTTGTTCGAACCGGCCATTGCCTTGGCGGAAAAGGGCTTTGCGATCTCGCCGCGTCTGCACACGATGATCACCTCCGATCCGTTCCTGCCGCGCTCGCCGGACATGGCTGCGTACTTCCTGAATGCCGATGGCAGCCCGAAAGCCGTAGGCACGCTGCTGAAAAACCCGGCACTGGCCAAGGTCCTCAAACGTATTGCCGCAGAAGGACCGAGTGCGCTCTATCAAGGTCCGATTGCGCAGGAGATCGTCGCCAAGGTTCAGGGCAATGCCAACCCCGGCAGCCTGTCGTTGAACGACCTCAAAGGCTACAGCGCCAAAGAGCGTGCTCCGCTGTGCACCGACTACAAGCGCTGGCAAGTGTGCGGCATGCCACCGCCATCATCGGGCGGGATCGCTATTGCGCAGATCCTCGGCACCTTGCAGGTACTCGAAAGCGACGACAGTCGCTTCGCTCTGGCACGACTGAAACCACTCAAGAGCAACAAACCGGCAGGTATCGAACCTGCGCCTGAAGCCGTGCACCTGATCGCCGAGGCCGAGCGCCTGGCATACGCCGACCGCGCGCAGTACGTCGCCGACTCAGACTTCGTACCCGTCCCGGTCGCAGGTCTGGTCTCCCCCGCCTACCTGGCCAGCCGCGCAACGTTGATCAGCGATCGCAGCATGGGCAGCGCCAAACCCGGCACCCCCCCAGGCATTCAAGTGGCCTACGCCCCTGACCGATCGCCCCTGCGGATCTCCACCTCGCAAGTGGTCGCGGTCGACGATCAGGGCGGTGCCGTGTCGATGACCACCACCGTAGAAGCCGCCTTCGGCTCGCACCTGATGGTGCAGGGCTTCATGCTCAACAATCAGATGACCGACTTCTCGTTCATTCCCGAAGAAAACGGCCAACTGGTGGCCAACCGTGTCGAACCCGGCAAACGCCCGCGCTCATCCATGGCACCGACGCTGATCTTCGATCGTCAGAGCGGCGAACTGGTCGCGACGGTCGGCTCGCCCGGCGGTTCGCAAATTATCGAGTACGTCGCCAAATCGGTGATCGGCATGCTCGACTGGAACCTCGACCCGCAAGCCGCCATCAGCCTGCCCAACTTCGGTAGCCGCAATGGCCCGACCGAACTGGAACAAGGCCAGTTCAGCCCGGCGCTGATCCAGGCCCTCAAGGACAAAGGGCACGCGGTCAACGAAATCGACATGACCAGCGGCACCCAGGCCATCGTGCGGGTGCGGGATGCGCAGGGCAAAGCCTCATTGGCCGGTGGTGCCGATCCACGGCGTGAAGGAGAAGCGCTGGGGGATTGATCGGAACTGGAAATGAACAAGGGCTTACCGCGAGGCAAGCCCTTTTTTATTGTCTGGCGCCAGCGCACTGGATCGGCCGATCCCGCCAGTCGGCCCACGCCTTGTCCAGCCCCTCGGCATGGGACACGCCCGGCAAGACCACCACTTCAAGGCAATCAGCCTGCCCCAGTGCTCGACGATAACTGTCGAGCAGGGCCGGCGGGACGATGGGATCGTCAGCCCCGACCAAATGCCGTTGCCGTACATGAGCCAGACGCGCGGGGTTATCCAAAGGCTCCAGCGAGCCCTTGAGCGGGCTGAGGTGCAACCGTTCGGTCCACAACCTGGGGCTGAGATTGCCGGCCAGGGTTTGCACCTGAGCAATATCGTCACGGCGAGCCGCCAACAGCAAGGCCAACGCGGCACCGCCGGAATAACCGATCAGCTCAAAGTCCTGGTTGCCGTAGCGGCTTTTGACCTGATCCAAAGCCTGATCGACACTGTCCACCACCTCGGGAGAAAAGCGTCGCTCGGTCCACAATGCCGGCACGCACCCAGGCGCGCTGACGAACTGACAAGGACGCGCCAGGTAAAGACTCGGCGTCGGATCACTGAACGCCATCCCGGCCATCAGCAACTGCTGTGGACTGGGGTCGAGGCTTGGCCGGGAGGCAGTCGCCCAGGCATGTCCGTCACCTTCCAGGTAAAGACGAATCCGGCTGGAATCGGAACGCTTCAACGGAGTACTCAGCATCAGCGGATAAGCGTGAGTGGCAATGACTTCCACCTGCTGACCCTGCTCTGCCGCCAGCGCTTCCAGAGACTGCCTGGGCGACTGGCAACCACCCAGCAAAGCGCCGAGCAACAACGCAATCGTCAAGACACCTGGTTTGCGCTTCATCTGCTCCCTCCGACACGTTCGGCCAGGACAGACACCCGCGCCTGCTGCCACCGAGCGCGCGATTGTAGTCGTAAATGGCAGTCAATTCGTGCTGTTACCCGGCAGTCCAATCACTCTGCGAAACTCACGAGTGAACAGCCACATCCTGCAATGATATTGGCATCCGATACAGCCAAGGGCTCGAACAACGGTCGCTATGATTGGGTACCGACAGCGTTGGAGTGGAATAACTCATGAATATTCGTCCGATTCATACCGAACAGGACTACCGTGCAGCCCTCAAGGAAGTATCTGTACTATTCGACAACGAACCAGAACCGGGCACACCTGAAGGTGACTACTTCGACGTCATGATTACCCTCATTCAGGCCTACGAAGCGAAGCAGTTCCCGGTTGACCTTCCCAACCCGATAGATGCGATCAAATTTCGCATGGAACAATCGGGCTTATCTGCTGCTGACCTGGCACCAGCCATTGGCCGGACAAACAGAGTGTATGAAGTACTCAACGGCAAACGGGCGTTGACGCTACCCATGATCTGGAAACTCCATGAGTTGTTCGGGATTCCGGCGCAGAGCCTGATCAAGCCAGTCAGAGGCATTTAAGCATTCGGCCACGAGGCTCCCCATGGGCAAGCAGAAAATCCTCACCGACTGGTTCCAGCGAGCCCCCGATTCGGACGGGCTGGAGCGTATCGAGGCGTTTTTCTCCGGCCATGGTTACGACCTTCACCGTCACGACACCTACGCTATTGGTCGCACGCTGTCTGGTGTGCAAAGTTTTCAGTATCGCGGCAGCTGGCGGCATAGCCTGCCGGGCGGGACCATGGTGCTGCACCCCGACGAAGTCCACGATGGCGAGGCCGGTACCGAGGACGGCTTCAAATACCGGATGCTCTACGTAGAGCCTGCGCTGATCCAGCAGATACTCGGCGGCCAGCCGCTGCCCTTCATCACGACCGGTATTTCGACGGATCCACGCTTGTTCGCTGCGACTGAGGTCCTGCTGCAGAGTATTGATCGCCCTCTCGATCCACTGGAGCAACAGGACGCATTGTTTGATCTGGCGCACGCCATGAGCGCGGTATCAGGAGCAAAAAACCATCGCCAGAGCTTTGATTATCTGGCAGCGGAGCGCGCTCGCGAGTTCATGCACAGCGCCCTCGACCAAACGGTGACCCTGGATCAACTGGCCGAGCACAGCGGGCGCGATCGCTGGAGTCTGTCGCGAGATTTTCGCCTGCTGTTCGGCACCAGCCCCTATCGTTACTTGACCATGCGCCGCCTGGACCTGGTGCGCTCGTTGCTGATTCAGGGTGAGTCCCTGACCAACGCCGCGCTGATCGCAGGATTCAGCGATCAAAGCCACATGACCCGGCAATTTGGCAAAACCTACGGTTTGTCACCCGCCCGCTGGCTGAAAATGCGCCGCCCGTAAGCCACGCACAATCGTGCAAGAAGTGCGGGGTCGCGCAGGCTACCGTGGGCTCACAATCACCAATGGGAGCCGTGCCATGCAGCCGTATCAAAGCCTGAGTTTTGCCAACAAGCTTGCGCAGATCAACGAGCACTGGTCGCCGCGGGTCATCGCCGAAATGAATGACTACCAGTTCAAGGTGGTGAAGCTGCTGGGGGATTTCATCTGGCACGATCATCAGGACACTGACGAGACTTTTATCGTCCTCGAAGGCCAATTGCGCATTGATTTTCGCGATGGCCAGGTGCTGGTGTCCCAAGGCGAAATGTACGTGGTACCCAAGGGCATCGAGCACAAGCCGTTTGCCGAACAGGAGGTCAAACTGCTGCTGATCGAACCCAAGGGCGTGCTCAATACCGGAAGCGAAGGTGGCGAGCGTACGGCGCTGAATGATCTGTGGGTCTGAGGAGGCTCAATCGTCGAGGTTTTTGCCGGCCACCGGATCGCCAATTTTCAGGAAGTGCCCACCGGCAACATGGTGCAGCGTGCGCAATGCATCGTGTCCTTCAAAGTGCCAGCGTCCATCGCTGAATACGCGCTCGTCCGCCTGGGCGGCAATCACTTCAGCCAGGAACAGGTCGTACTGCTGATGATTGTGCGGCTCGGGCAGTAGCCGACATTCCAGCCAGGCCACGCACCCTTCGAGCATCGGCGCATCGAGCAGTTCACCAGCAAATGTTTGCAGTCCATAGGCCTGGAATTTATCCCGCTCAAGGCCGGACGTCGAGCCGACGGTTTGTACGATATCGGCCTGAGCCGCGCAGGGAACGTTCAGTACGAAACTGCCCGACGCTTCGAGCAATTGGCGAGTCCAGGTCGACTTGTCGAGCACCACGGCGATTTTCGGCGGTTCGAAATCCAGCGGCATGGCCCAGGCCGCCGCCATGATATTGCGCTTGCCGTCGTGGGCCGCACTGACCAGCACGGTCGGCCCATGATTGAGCAGACGGTAGGCTTTGGACAGGGGAACCGGACGGCGATGGGAAACGCTCATGGATGTCTGCTCCTGAGAAAAGAGCGAATTGTAGCGGTATCGCCTCGGACGTAGTGCAGAACCAAACTGAACAGCAGCCTGCACCTCAACGCGAGGGCAGGCTCGTTCAAGCCGCGCTTAGGTCGACAGCTGATTGGCGAACTGCCCGACCGCGTTGACCACTTTCTGCGCACCGTCCTGGATCTCGACGATCACCGTGCCCGCCTCGGCGGCCAATGCCAGACCTTGTTCGGCCTGGAGTTTGCCGTCGGTCATCAACACCACGGCATCGCGCGCCATGTCCTGGTTCTGACGCACCACACCGACGATTTCGTCGGTAGCTTTGCTGGTTCGCGAAGCCAGTTGTCGAACCTCGTCCGCCACCACCGCAAAACCTCGGCCCTGCTCACCGGCACGGGCCGCTTCGATGGCGGCGTTCAGCGCCAGCAAGTTGGTCTGTTCGGCAATGCCGCTGATGGTTTTGACGATGGTGCCGATCACCAGCGACTGTTCGTTCAGCGCCTCAATCCCTTCGCCGGCCTGCTGCATGTGCTTGGCCAGTTCACGCATCACGTCCACCGCCTGAGTGACCACGGTGGTGCCGCGTTGCGCACAGCTGTCAGTCTGCAACGAGGTGCTGTAGGCGATGTTTGCCGCTTCAGAGACCGCTTGCTCCTGATTGACCTGATCGGTGATCACCGTGGCGAACTTGACCACTTTGTAGAGTTTTTCGTTGGCATCGAGCACCGGGTTATAGGATGCCTCGAGCCAGACCACCCGGCCGTGGCTGTCGACACGTTTGAAGCGGTCAGCCACGAACTCACCAGCGTTCAAGCGCCGCCAGAAGTCCTGATACGCAGAGCTGTTGTACTCCTCAGGATCACAGAATGTGCGGTGATGTTTGCCCTTGATCTGCGCCAGGCTGTAACCCATACCGTTCAAGAACCGCTCGTTGGCCGTCAGCACATTACCGTTGAGGTCGAACTCGATGACTGCCGTCGAGCGAATCAGCGCGCCGATCAGGTTCTCGTGCTCACGAGAGGCTTCAATGGTGCGGGTCAGGTCGCTGGAGTAAATCGAAAAGTGTTTGATCTGGCCATCCGAACTACGAATCGGCTGAGCGATAGAGCGCAACCACGCCTCTTCACCATTGCCTCTGAGCAAGCGCACGGCACCCGCGAAGTGCTCGCCACGGGTCAGAGCATTCTTGAAGCGCAGGTGAAACTCATCGGCTTTGACGTGGGCCGGAACGATATCTTCAATGTGTCGGCCAATCAGGTCATTACCCTTGTAGAGCATTTCCTGGGCGAAATTCGGGTTAATCGATTGCACCCGTCCGTCATGGTCCAGGGTGAGCACGAGCATCTCGCTTTCGAGACTTTCCTTCACTTGTTGAAGGCTGGAGAGTTCCTCGCGAAGAGCTGACAGCTCCTGCTTCAAGCGTTTGTTGAACATGGCGATGCACCGATGGGCAGGGTTGAGAGCGTCCTTCAGCCTAACCATCGGCATTACGAAACATTTCTGAAGAGCGTTTCGCGGTTGTCCTACAAAAATACTTGGCACCTGGCCACTATTCACATCGCGACGCCTCAATACCGGTGTTTTGAAGGGTATTCAACGCGCTATAGTCGGCCCTGCACCACCGCCACCCACAGGAGAATCGACGCATGGATCAGTCACGCAAAGCGCTATTCGATGACATCGCCCAGCAGTTGGGACACCGCTTCGACGGTGAAATGCGCATTGGCGGCAACTACGTGCCAGCCGTGCAAAACGGTGATGAGGTGTACATCAGCGGACAGATCCCGCGCATCGACAATACGGTGATGGTGGTTGGGCGTGTCGGTGCCGAGGTTTCCCTGGAGCAAGGCCGGCATGCCGCGCAGATCTGCACGATGCGCGCATTGGCGATCCTCACCCAGCTGCTCGGCGACCTCGAACGCATCAAGAAGATCTTGCGCATTAACGTCTACGTGCAAAGCGCCGCCGACTTCACGCAACAAAGTGAAGTTGCCGACGGCGCGTCAGAAGTGCTTTACCGGATTTTTGCCGAGGCCGGCGTGCACACACGGACCTCGGTGGGCGTGTATCAGTTACCGAAAAACGCCTCGGTGGAAGTCGACATGATCGTCGCGCTCACCCCTGAGCCCGCACCGGGTGGCGAAGACGACCCTTGCGATTGAAATATCTCAGGGGAAACAGGTCGCGCCAGCCCCCTGGCCGACCTGCGACAGGCGCGAACCAAAGTACAACGCGCAGCCGATCCCGACCATGCCCATCACCGCGCAGAACATCACGCAAATCCATGGACTCCACGGCATCAGGCCGATCAGCAACAACGGCGTGATACTGGCCCAAATGGCGTAGGCAATGTTGTACGTGAACGAAATCCCCGAGACGCGAATCCGCGCCGGGAACAGGTTGACCATCACCGACGGCACCGCACCAACCACCCCGCAACTCAGACCGGCAATGGCATAGGCCACGCCAATCCACTGTGCACCGCCAATCAGGCTGGTATAAAGCACGCCAATCCCCAGCGGCAGCAGCAGGCTATAGAGCATCACCGTACGCCAGGCGCCAATACGGTCGACGATCAACCCGGCGATCACGCAACCGAGGTTCAAAAACACGATGCCCAGGCTGCTCAGGGCGAAGGTATGGCTGGCGGTCATGCCGAAGGTTTTCTGCATCGTGGTCGGCGTGATAACGACAAAGGTCACCACCGCCGAGGTCAACACGCAGGTGAGGATCACCGCCGGCAGCATCGCCAGCCGATGTTCACGCAACACCGTGCGCAGCGGCAGTTCGACGTGCCGTTCGCGACTCGCCTGCATGGCCATGAACACCGGGGTTTCATTCAGCCAACGGCGCAACCAGACGCCAATCACCCCGAACACTCCACCTAACAGAAACGGGTAGCGCCAGGCGAAATCGAGGATTTCCGTCGGAGTGAAAACCTGCGCCAGCAAGGTCGCCGTTAACGCACCGATCAGATAACCAAAGGTCAGCCCAGCTTGCAGGAAGCCCAAGGCATAACCTCGGTGCCCGGCCGGTGCGTGCTCGGCGACAAACACCCAGGCGCTTGGCACTTCACCGCCTACCGCTGCGCCTTGTAGCACTCGCAGGAGCAATAACAGCAACGGTGCGAAATAGCCGATCTGGGCGTAGGTCGGCATGATCCCGATCAGCAGGCACGGCAGCGCCATCATCAGGATGCTCAGACTGAAGACCTTCTTGCGCCCCAGCCGGTCAGCGAAGTGCGCCATCAGAATCCCACCCAGCGGACGCGCCAGGTAGCCGGTGACAAAGATCCCGAAACTTTGCAGCAGACGCAGCCACTCGGGCATTTCCGGTGGAAAGAACAGCTGGCTGAGGGTCAGGGCGAAAAATACGAAGATGATGAAGTCGTAGATTTCCAGTGCCCCGCCGAGCGCTGCCAGACCCAGGGTCTTGTAGTCAGACCGGGAGAACGGCGCCGGTCGTGCATCAAGGATGGCAGTCATAAAAATGCTCTGAAATAGGCAAAAAAAACACGGCGCCCATGGTCTACGCAAAAACGCGTTCGAACAACCCGTTAGACCATAGTCCCAAGTGTGCAAAACAGCACCGCAAAAACATCTTGATTGATTTACTGTTTATGTCTGACCGGCAAGGGCCTGTGCGGCCCTGTCGCATCACAATAAACATAAAAATCCGAGGTACTCCCGTGGCCGCTGCAATCGAAGATAGCCGCTCCGCCC
Source organism: Pseudomonas sp. GW822-FHT06B12 (assembly GCF_058799675.1). NCBI lineage: Bacteria > Pseudomonadati > Pseudomonadota > Gammaproteobacteria > Pseudomonadales > Pseudomonadaceae > Pseudomonas > Pseudomonas sp. GW822-FHT06B12. Next base: position 17,541 of record NZ_JBXALR010000006.1, on the reverse strand, counting down.
GCTTTGCCCTGCACTGCTCAAACTTTGCCGAACGCTGGTTTCCCGACTCCTGGGTGTTTGCCGCGCTCGCTGTCATCATCGTTGCCGTGGCCACCATGATCATGGGCGCCAAACCCACCGATGCCGCGATGGCTTTCGGAGATGGTTTCTGGAGCTTGATCCCGTTCACCATGCAAATGGCCTTCGTGGTGATCGGCGGCTACGTGGTCGCCAGCTCGCCACCCGCGGTGAAACTGATCGACCGCCTGGCGCGCATCCCGAAAAACGGGCGCTCAGCCGTGGCCTGGGTCGCACTGATTTCCATGGTTGCGTCGTTGCTCAACTGGGGGCTGTCGCTGGTGTTCGGCGGCTTGCTGGTGCGAGCACTGGCGCGTCGTGCCGACTTGCACATGGACTACCGCGCCGCCGGTGCCGCCGCTTACTTGGGGCTCGGCGCAGTCTGGGCGCTGGGGCTGTCTTCGTCGGCGGCGCAATTGCAGGCCAACCCGGCCAGTTTGCCGCCCTCGATCCTGTCGATCACTGGCGTCATCCCGTTCACCCAAACGATTTTCCTCTGGCAGTCCGGCGTGCTGTTGCTGGCACTGATCGTGGTCTCGCTGATCATCGCCTACGCCACCGCCCCCGGCCCGAATTCAGCCCGTGACGCCAAGGCTTGCGGCATCGACCCAAGCTTCAGCATGCCCGCGCCACAGCCGCGTACTCGCCCTGGCGAATGGCTGGAATACAGTCCGATATTGACCATTCTGCTGGTGTTACTGGCGGCCGGATGGTTGTTTCATGAGTTTTCGACCAAACCTGCGATCAGCGCGATCTCTGGCCTGAACACCTACAACTTCCTGTTCCTGATGCTCGGCGCGCTGCTGCACTGGCGCCCACGCAGCTTCCTCGACGCCGTGGCCCGTGCGGTGCCGACCACCACGGGCGTGATGATCCAGTTCCCGCTATACGGCTCCATCGCCGCGTTGATGACCGTGGTCAAAGGCGCCGACGGCCAGACCCTGGCGCATCACATCTCGACCTTCTTCGTCAGCATCGCCTCCCACGACACCTACGCCCTGCTGATGGGCGTGTACTCGGCGATCCTCGGCTTTTTCATTCCGTCCGGCGGCGGGAAATGGATCATCGAAGCGCCGTACGTGATGCAAGTCGCCAACGACCTTAAATACCACCTGGGCTGGGCCGTACAGATCTACAACGCCGCCGAAGCCCTGCCCAACCTGATCAACCCGTTCTACATGCTGCCGCTGCTCGGCGTACTCGGCTTGAAGGCGCGGGACCTGATCGGGTTTTCGTTCGTGCAACTGCTGGTGCACACACCGCTGGTGCTGTTTCTGCTGTGGGCGCTGGGGACGACGCTGGCGTATGTGGCGCCAGTGATGCCGTAACTGATCGTAACCGCGCCTGCCACAAACGGGCAGGTGCGGTCAGGCGGATACGTCTGGCAGACACTTCAACAGCTCCGGCAACGCTGCCTGAACCGTGTCCCACACTACCTCAAGGTTGATATCAAAGTAGCCGTGGGCGATTCGGTTGCGCATGCCTCGCATGCTGCGCCATGGCACTTGGGGTTGTGTCGCGGTGAATTCGGCGTAACTATCCATGATTTTGGTGGCGGCCTCACCAATGATGATGAGGCTCATGATGACGGCTTGCTGAGTGCGCTTGTCGTCGAAGAACTCCTCTTTACTCAGGCCTTCGACAAAGATCAGTGCATCGCCAGCGGCCTGACGCATATGGTCGAGGTAATCGTCGAGGCGATTCTCGTTCATACGGGAAGCGCCTGAGCCAACACCTGCTCACGAAACTTTACCGGTAGATCTCCAGGTGTCAGCAGATCAACGGAAACTCCGAGCAAATCCTCCAGTTCGACCTGCAAACCACCAAGATCAAACAGCGTTGCACCCGGTAGTGCATCCACCAATAGGTCCAGGTCACTGCCGTCCTCGTCAGTGCCGCGTAGCACTGAACCGAAAACGCGTGGGTTGGCGGTATGAAAACGCCCCACCACTTCACGTACGGCGGCGCGTTTCAGATCCAGAGCGGCTGACGGTTTCATGCAGTACCCTCTCGATTCAAAGCTATAGGGTGCCAGTCTAGCGCGCTGACAAAGACTTAACGCTAACATTCCTAGTCGTGAAATATTTCGCGCTCATGCGGCCGTCGAGCACCTTGAAAACCTCAAGCAATTGCTGAGCCCCCCAGTATTTTTGCCCCGCTCTATAAGCAAACCGCTCTGTAGCATTTTCGTCATATTCGGTTGTTACCGTCCGCACGAAATACTTTGTAACTATTGATGCCTCAAGGATCCAGGAGTCAGGATGAACGACGACAAAACCGGCAACGATGCACCACATCCAGCAGACGACAGCCCCACCGACACCAGCCGTCGGCGCTTTCTGGGTGGCGTTGCAGTCCTGGGTGTCGGCGCGACACTGAGTGCGTGCGGCAACAATGGCGACACACCGGGTAAGCCGGATGAGCGGCCGCTGTCGCCTGCCGAGCTGGACAAGGTGTTGCACGATCAGGTGAAAACCGTGGTGGTGATCTACGCCGAGAACCGCAGCTTCAATAACCTGTTCGGCAATTTCCCCGGCCTTGAAAAACCGTTGTCAGCACTCAAACCTGAGGACTATCAGCAGCGCGACCGTGACGGCAGCCTGCTGGAAACCTTGCCCCCGGCCTGGGGTGGCGTACTGCAGATCGGTCCACAAACCCTCGATGGCGTGACCTATCCGAACGAAACCCAATTCCAGGAACACTTGCCCAACGCCCCCTTCGCCCTCAAGGGCCCGAATGGCGAAGACTTGCCGTTTGGCCTGGTGACGCGGGATCTTTGGCATGTGTTCTATCAGAACCAGATGCAGATCAACGGCGGCAAGAATGACCGCTTTGTCGCCTGGGCCGACTCGGGCGGTTTGACCATGGGGCATTACGCCCAAAGCCGTTATTCCCTGCGCCTGTGGGACGTCGCCCAGGAGTTCGTGCTCTGCGATAACTTCTTCCAGGGTACGTTTGGTGGATCGTTTCTCAACCATCAATACCTGATCAGTGCCGCCGTGCCGTTTTACCCGGATGCCGTCAACTCGGTGGCGAAGGCGCAAATTGCTTCCCTGCAAAGCGAGGACCCGCTCGATACGCGTCTCAAGCCGTTGGAGAAATCCCCGGCCAGCGCCATGACCGGTCCACCGCAATTCGGCCCCAGTGCCCTGACTCCGGACGGCTACGCGGTCAACACGATGGCCCCGCCCTATTGGCCGACCTGGATCCGCGACCCGGAACGCCCGGAATACGCCAAAGCCGATCTGCCCAGCGTGCTGGTGCCGCAAACCCACGAACACATCGGCGACAAGCTGTCGAAAAAGAACATCGACTGGGCCTGGTACGCCGGCGCCTGGCAGGCGACGCTGGAGCAGTTCAAGGATTCGGGCGGTATTCCGAAGATCCCCAACTTCCAGTATCACCATCAGCCGTTCAACTATTTCAAGCAACTGGGCCCGGAAAACCCGGCCGAACGCAGCAAGCGCCTGCGCGACGGCGGTTTAGGTGACGAATCGAGCGGTAACCGGTTTTTTGCCGATGCCGAAGCCGGGAAATTGCCGGCAGTGAGTTTCTACAAACCCCAGGGCAACCTGAACATGCACGCCGGTTACGCCGACGTGGCGTCCGGTGACCGGCATATCGTCCGCGCCCTGAAAGTGCTGCGCGAAAGCCCACAATGGAAAAACATGGTGGTGGTGGTCACCGTCGACGAAAACGGCGGCTGGTGGGATCACGTTGCGCCGCCGCAAGGCGATCGCTGGGGGCCGGGCACTCGGGTGCCGGCGCTTGTGGTGTCGCCGTTCGCCCGCAAAGGCACGGTGGATCACACGGTGTACGACACCGCGTCGATCCTGCGGTTGATCACCCGGGTGTTCCAGCTTGAAACGCTCGACGGGATCAAGCAGCGGGACGGTGCAATGATTGCCCGGGGTCAGAAGCCCATGGGCGATTTGAGCAATGCGTTGCATTTTCCCGGCTGATTGCTTTTCTGTCTTGCGATCTTTTCGCGTGGGTACTAGACCTATCGACGCAAGTGGTTTCAGTATGTAACCGCCCTCGCTTCCGAGGCCCCACGCTGAAAAGGATCTGAGCATGTTCAAACTCGCAGGATTGAGCCTCACCCTCGCCGCCCTTACCCTGGGCGCCACCGCCCACGCCGATACCGACCTGAAACTGGGCAGTACCGAACGGGTAACGCAGCTGTTCGCCTACCCCAACAACTGCAACGTGATTTGCTATCGCAACTGGACGCTGGAGCAAACGGTCGAGCACTACCTGACCCAAAGCGTTCAACGGGATGGCTACACCACGGCAAAAGTTCGGGTAAAAACCGATAATAATCAGCTCTACGCTGATATCAGCGGCGTGCCAAAGGACTACGCAAAACCGCTGACTGCATTGCTCGATGCAGGGGATTTGGCCCACGCCGGCGCCAACAAACTGAATGCCGACGGCAAGTGGGCGTACAGCTGGTACCTGTTCCTGCCCTTGGGCATGGCGTTGGAAAACCGCAAAAGCGTCGAGCTGCTGCACTTCCCTCCGGACTATTCGCTGACCCAGGCCCAGGATTACCTGGAGTCGAAGACCACCGACCGCTGGGCCACGCTGCTGACCGCCAACGGCATCGCCGCCGAACAAACGCCGGCCTACCAGACCATCATCGATATCGCACCGATTGCCGCCCCATCCACCGCCGGCAAGGACCTTGAAGGCGTCTACGGCTACTTCAAGGACTACCAGACCACCCTGGTCAAGCAATTCAGCCAGACCGCCAGCGGCGTGACCTTGCCGATGGTCGCGTTCGGTGCACCGGTGCGTAACTGGGTCAAGGAGCAGTATGGGCAGACCGTGGCCGTGTTAGGTCTGGCACAAATCATCCCGACCCCGGGCGTGAAGGTGCCGGTGCTGGGTTCTAACCACCCAAGTTACATCTGGTATGCGGCCGACCCGGCGAACTATAACGACGATCAGGCCAAGGCCGACGCAGTGGGCTTGAAGGTGATGGGCCAGGACTTGAGTGCGGCTTGCTGGCAAGCGGGTATGGGCAGCAAACCCGGCAGTGACCCGAGCGCACAACTCAACACCTGCACGCAAACCTGGCAAGTAGCCCAGAAAGAGAAAACCTGCGAGCTGTTCTACACCTCGATCCGCAACCTGACGCCCGAGCAAGCTACGGCCAAGTGCTCGACCCCGGACATCAAACCCCAACTGGACCAGTTGAAGGTGCCTGCACCCGCGCTGGCTGCGACTCACCTGTAATCCTGCGTACCTGCTTGCTGCGTAAGCATTCACTGACGCAGCAAGCAGCCTCTATCCCCTGTCAGTTCTGACAGTAGACCCTCTGTTTCATTTGCGAGACTCTTGATGTGTACCCACACGTGCTGCAGGGCTGACAGGATCGCCAGCCTCCGGAGGTCGCAGCGCCTATCAGACAAGGATCGTTATGAAGCCCCAGGCCCAGGACAAGGCACGTCCACAGCCCCACGAGTGCATTTACCCGTACGAAGAGCTCAACACTCACCAGGGCTACCCTTCCAGGACGGACTTCACGGTTATCCAGACTGATGATGGGCGCGGCACAGCAATCACGGCACAACGCAATTACCTGCGCATCAGCCGAATCTGCCGGGTGTCCGGGCTACTGACCCATACGCGCCATCTGCATACCCTGCAATTGATACCGGGGGTCCACGTCTACGACCCGTTTTTTTCCGGGCTGCTGCTGCACTCCTGCGACCCGAACGTCTTTCTCGACATGAGCGAACTGTGGCTATGGGCACTGAAGGACATCGCACCCGGCAGTGTGCTGTGCATGGACTACGCCAGCACCGAAGAGAAACTGATGCGTCAGTTCGCCTGTCAGTGCGGCTCGCCCGACTGCCGTGGCTGGATCACCGGCTACGATGATCCACCAAGCGCCGAAGGCCAGAAGTTCTTGCAACAATCGCATCGACATAGCCTCTGATAAACAAAGGCTCGCTACTGTTTACAAGGCACCGACCGGGCGCAAACGGTATTGCGGCGGCAGTTGCTCGAAACCGCTGATGGTCGCGTTCAGGCTTTTCCAGCGACCGTCCTTGATGCCGTAGATGCAACCGTGGATCGACAGGCTCTGCCCGCGATGCCAGGCATTTTGCACAATGCTCGTGTGGCCGACGTTGGCCACTTGCTGGATCACGTTGAGTTCGCAGAGACGGTCGACCCGTTCTTCTTCAGTCGGCAATTGACCAAGCTCTTCGCGGTGTTCGTAATAAAGATCACGAATCGAGCGCAACCAGCCGTCGATCAGGCCCAACTGACGGTCCTGCATCGAGGCGCGCACGCCGCCGCAACCGTAGTGGCCGGTGACCAGGATATGTTTGACCTTAAGCACGTCCACCGCGTACTGAATCACCGACAGGCAGTTAAGGTCGGTGTGCAGCACCACGTTGGCAACGTTACGGTGCACGAACAGGTCGCCGGGCAGCATGCCGACGATTTCGTTGGCCGGTACGCGCGCGTCGGAACAACCGATCCACAGGTACTCCGGCGTCTGTTGGCGAGCCAGCTTGGCGAAGAAGTCAGGATCTTCTTTGGTGATCGCGTCGGCCCAGCGCTCGTTGTTATCAATCAGATCTTGTAATTCGTTCATGCTCTGAAGCCTCAAGAATGGTGCGTTGCTTTGACAGACAACCGTCCGTCTGGGTCACGCCGGTGTTGCAGGTAGCCGAACGTAAAATGCCTTGGAATCTTTAAGGGTAACGCCTGTCCACCCTATAAGGCCCCACATTATGAGGATTTTCCATGACTGATTCACGACGTCCTTACGGCGCGGTACAACCCGAGCCTATCGACGACAACGAAGACCGCATGGGCTCGATACGCGAACTGGATTTCGATGAGGAAGAACCCAGCGAAACAATCGGCGGCCTGACTCGCGAGCACGAGCGTGAGCAACGAATGCCCACAGAGCGCATACGTGAAACGAGTATGACCGGGGACTCGGCCGATGATGACGAATCCACCGATGACGACATGAGCCCCGGAAACCTGATCCGTGAAGATGGCGCCCGTGACGCCCATGAGGCCGGAGAAGGCGAACAAGCTGATTGGGACTTGAGCATTGTCGATGAGGACGAGATCGGCGGCGGCAACGGGCTGGATGAGGCTGAAATGGCGGAGCGCGATCCGGTTGATGGCAATCGGTAATCCTTTAGCGCCTCATAGGACGCCATCGCGAGCAGGCTCGCTCCCACAGGGTTTATGTCAGTCACAGAATTTGTGTACTAAACAGTTCCACTGTGGGAGCGAGCCTGCTCGCGATGCTTTTAAGGCTCAATCCACCAACGTGCAGGCCATGACGACTGCATCTTCACGCCCGCCTACCGCCGGATAGTAATCACGACGGCGACCGACTTCATTGAAACCATAACGCTCATACAGACGGAACGCCGCCTGATTGCTGTCGCGCACTTCCAGAAAACACTCCCGGGCCTGCGCCTTGTAGGCAATCGACATCAGATGCTCAAGCAGCGCCAAACCCAGGCCGCGCCCCTGATTTTCCGGTTTGACCGTGATGTTCAGCAGATGCGCCTCATCGAGGATGATCTGCACCACGCCATGGCCAACCTGTTGCTGACCTTCGAACATCAGCCAGATCTGGTACTTGCCCAGACCATCGAGAAAAATCCCACGGGTCCAGGGATGACTGAACGCTGCGTATTCGATTTTCAGTACAGCGTCCAGATCCGCTTCGGTCATTGGGCGGAACGATACAGCGTCACTCATTTGATTCTTTCCAGCGCGCCATCAGCCGACGCATGGCTTGCCAGACATCAGCCTTACGCTGTGGCTCTTCCATTAATAATTCCAGGCCAGGCAGCGCCCAGACCGAACCCAGGCCTTCGACCTGAAGTTCGCGATTGTAAGATTCGGCGTTCGCCTCACCGGCAAAGCGTACCGCCGGCAGGCCGATCAACCACAGGCACACGCAAGGCGCATCTTCCAGGCGAGCCGAAAGGAAGCCTTGAACGAAATCGCGAGCGGCTTCCGGGCCCTGATCCATGGTTCCACGCGCCAGCAGCGGCCAACGAACCGGTTCGCCAACAATTTGCGGGCTGTCCGGCAGACCAGCGGCGCGCAACATGTCCTTGAGCAGCAAGTAGGCCGGATCGCGAGTCTGGAACGCACCGCCTGTGGGTAACTCCACCAGCAGCAGGCAGCGGCCGGCACGCAGCAATTGCAGGGCAAAACGCGGCGGCGGTACTTGCGGTGCCTTGGTCACGACCGGTGCGTCTTCGACGTCTTCTGCCGGCTTGCTCGCCGGACGCGCGACCGAAGGCGTTGGACGCGGCACTTCGACCTTGACCCGCTCGGCCGGCCTGGCCACAGGCTCTGCGGCAACTTTCGCGACCTGAGCGGGCGCAATCGGCGTCTCGACCAACGGCTCTGGCGCTTCCAGCAGCTCGGGCCGCGACGGCGCGGCAAAGGGCAATTCGGTGCGCGGCAGCCAGTTGACCACCTGCATGGCGGTCAAATAGGCGCGGCGACGGGACTCGATAAGCAAAGGTCGGCCACTTGTGGATAACTGAAGTGCAGGGATTCTACCGCCCTTCGCTCAAGATCGCCCGCAGTTGATCGATAGAAAAGCGACTGTCCGTCCCGCCGATCCCTCGAGAGTGATTCCCATCGCACGTGATGCAGTACAATCGCTGCTTTTAATCGCCAACCAGCCGGCCATTCCAATGATCGAACCCAAGCGCGTCTTGCGCGCCCTCGCCGAACACTGGGCACTTCTGGAGCCTTTGTGCGAGCACTTCGACCAAGGCACTCTGAGCCTCAACGAACTGCGTTCGCAGCTGGCCGCCCAGCAACTGGACAGCACGCCACAGGACATCACCAGCCTGCTGGACGTGTGGATCCGCCTCGACATTCTGGTTCCGGTGGCCAAAAGCCCGAACCGTTTTGAACTGAACGCGCAGATTCACGACTTCCTCGCCTATCTGCGCCGTGAGCACCGCCTGGGCCTGTGCCTGGAAATCGAAGCCTACCTGCGCCATCTGGAGCGGCTGGCCGGTTACATTCAGGACGCCTTTGACATCCGTGACGGCAATGATCTGGCGCGCCAACTGCGTTTGCTCGACATGCGCGTGCGCGATGTCCTGAAGAAGCTCGCCAACGACGAACAGGCCCTAGTGGCCGTCGCCGAGCGGGCCAAGACCAGCGACCGGCAGATCCCGTTGCGTCAGCGTTATGCCGAAGTGCTGGCAACCTGGGACGAATACGTCGAGCCGATGATTCAGTTGGTCAACGCCGACGGTGCCTTCGAGCAAGGCGTGCGCAAGGTTGAAAACGTGCTGCTGCGCATGCTCAGCGAACAACAGCGTCTCGGACACCTGGTCGACGACGACATGCTGTTGCGCACCCATGCGCGCATCCTCGAAATGCAGACCAGCGCCCAGCTGACCTTGCGTCACGCTCGCGAGCTGTTGCTGCCGCTGCGTGAAGAAGCCCGCCGGCACAACGCCGTGACCCGTGGCGCGGCGCTGGCGCTGTCGATGATCCGCCGCAAGGGCATCGACGCGGTGCCACAAGCGGCGATGCCGATGTTCACCCGCCCGCAAAGCACCTTCCTTGGCAGTGCTAGTCAGGTCGAAGCCTACGTTTATGCACTGGCGCGTTTCGAACCAAAACCGGCGCGTTTCCCCAAGGCCCACAAGACGCAAAAAGGCGAAGCCCCGCGTGCACCGCGCACCGTTCGAGAAATGCTCGAACGCTGCGAAGACGCGCTGCCGATGCCGGACTTGATGACCTGGCTGCTGGAGCAGGAACCGGACGGCGCAACTGACGAGTTGCTGTACTGGTTCTCCCGCCTGTCACGGGAAAAACGCTTCAAGCGCGAGCGTCTGGAACGCCGCGATTACCACACTCACGAGCACCAGGTCAGCCTGCGCTCCTTCGCCCTGCTCTCGGCCCGCGACACCGCCGAGGATTCTGCGAGCACCCTCTATGCAAGTACTTCCCATGCAACTTGATCTATCCGAACTGTCTCAACTGGCGCCGATCTTTCGCGAGCTGTTCAAGGGCTACCACGTCAGCCGTCGCGATCCAGAACTGTACGCGCAGCTGTCGAACTTTCAGGACCAGTACCGCACGCTGTTCAAGGCTCTGGGGTTTGAACTGGTCTGCGACACTCGCGGCTTCTACTACTTTGTGCCGGACCTCGCCGCTGCGGCGGTGAACAAGACCGCCCAACGTTTGGCATTGTTCACCTTCATCCTCGTCGAGCATCTGGCTGACCAGGGCCGCGATCCTATCGCCGTGCTCGATGGTGGCAGCCTCGGTCGCGATGAACTGCCTTCGTTACTGGAAAAATACCGCGACCTGTTCATTCAGGCCGAAGTACAAACCCAAGAAGAGCTGGAAGAAAAAATCATGCGCCGCATGACTCAACTCGGTTTCGCTGGCGAAGAGAACGGCATCTACCGTTTCCTGCCGCCGATGCACCGTTTCCTCGATGTTTGCCTGTCGGTCCAGCAAGACCGTGACCTGGCCGCCAGTCTGCACAGCGTGCTGCCATTGCCGGCGCCGGTGCTGATCGATGACGACAGCGACGAAAAGCTGCTGCAAACCGATGACCCGCTGGATCTCACTGACTTCGAAGAAGACAGCGAAGAAGACGCCTTGGCCCGCGCCATTGCCGAAGAACAGGAGCTCGACGCATGAGCAAGGAACGTTACGGCATTCGCCGCTTTGCCCTTTTGAACACTGCGGGTTACAGCCTCGGCTTGTTCCCGCTGGAAGAGCCACTGTCGGTCTACGGTGCAAACAACCTCGGTAAATCCGCCTCGATCAACGCCTTGCAGTTCCCGATCCTGGCACGCATGTCAGACATGAGCTTCGGCAAATACAGCCTGGAACAATCGCGGCGTTTCTATTTCGCCACGGACACCAGCTACATCCTGGTCGAAGTCGCCCTGCCCCACGGTCCCCACGTGATTGGCGTGGTCGGACGCGGCCCGGGCGGTGGTTTCGGTCACCAGTTCTTCGCCTACGCCGGCAAGCTGGATCTGGCCCATTACCAGAAAAATGACACCTGCCTGCGTCAGAAAGAGCTGTTCACCAACCTTGAGCGCGAGGGCCTTAAAGCCTACGAGCTCAAGCCTGATGAACTGCGTCGCCTGCTGGTGGGTGGCCACACGTCAGTCCCGTTGGACCTGACACTTATTCCGCTGCGCTCCACCAGCGAGCAGAGCCTGAAAACCTTCCGCGCGTTGTTCATCAACCTGCTGCACATGCGCGAAATCACTGCCGCCAAGCTCAAGCAGCTGTTCCTCGATGCCTTCGAACACAGCCTGCGTTCCGGCAGCGTCGATTACATCGCCGCGTGCGAAGAAGCCTTCCGCGACGTACGCCGCATGGAGCAGGACTACAACTCGCTGGTCACCGCCGGTCCGTTGGTCGAAGCGCTTGCTGCCGGCGTTACCCAGCGCAACATTCTGCGCGGCAAGTTGCACCGCATTTCGCCGCTGCTCGACTCGCTGCTCGGCACCTGGTCGGACTACGCCAGTGCGCGCAAGGAAGAGCTGACGATTCAGGCCGAGCACTACCGCAACGAGCAGGACGCGCTGCAAAACGATCAGCGCGGTGGCACTCAAGAGCTGATGCGCCTGGAGCGAGAAATCACCGGCATTCAGCGCTGGCTTGGCGAGTTGTCGGTGCTCAAGCATCGCTTCGCCCTGGTCGATGACGTCAAGGTGCTTGAGCAGCAACTGCTCGCCGCCAAGGACGCGCACGATGAACTGGCCGGCGCGCTGGCACAGTCCCGTCAGTTCAGCGCCGAAGACCTCGAAGAGCGTCTGCGGGATCTCGAAAAGCGCCTGAAGTCGGTCAAGCAACAACTCGATCACGCCGACAACAACAGCTACGCCCGCTTGCGTGAAGAGTTCTCGCAACAGGACGTCGAACGCCTGATGCGCCTGTTCAACAGTGCGCTGTTCAGCTTGCCGCTGGGCGAGCATGGCATTGCCCTGGACGAAGACGGCCAGTGGGTTAAATCCATGGAGCTGATCCTCGACAGTTTCAAAGGCGAGCGTTTCGAAGCGCCGGGTCTGTCCATCGACCTGTCGCACATTGAACCGCCAGCCTTGCAAGCCCTGGCCGACCGCGCCGCGCTGCGCGATCAGAAAGAGCGTCTGGACAAAGAACTCAAGCAACTGAAAACTCAAGCCGCCGTCGCGGCGGACCGCGCGGCCAGCAAAACCCAGACCGAAGCGCTGTACCAGCAAGTGCTGGATGCGCAAAAAGCCCTGGAAGACTTCCGTCGCTCGCAAACCCTGAGCGCCGAAGAAGGCGACAAACTGGAGCAACTGGCGCAGATGGAAGCCGCGCAGGACGAGTTGAAGCGTTCCAGCGACGCCTTCACCGAACGCGTCCAGCAACTGTCGGCCAAGCTGCAACTGGTCGGCCGGCAGATCGGCGACATGGAAGCCAAGCAACGCACCCTCGACGACGCCCTGCGCCGCCGTCAGCTGTTGCCCGCAGACCTGCCGTTCGGTACGCCGTTCATGGACCCGATCGACGATTCCATGGACAACCTGCTGCCGCTACTCAATGACTATCAGGACAGCTGGCAAGGTTTGCTGCGGGTCGACGGGCAGATCGAAGCGCTTTACGCACAGGTTCGCCTCAAGGGCGTGGCCAAGTTCGACAGCGAAGACGATGTCGAACGTCGTCTGCAATTGCTGATCAACGCTTACGCGCACCGCACCGACGAAGCCCTGACTCTCGGCAAGGCCCGCCGTGCAGCGGTGACCGACATCGCCCGGACCCTGCGCAACATTCGCAGCGACTACGACAGCCTTGAACACCAACTGGCGCTGTTCAACCGCGAGATCAACAAGCGCCAGGTCTCCAACCTGCAAAGCTTCCGCATCGTCCTGGCGCCGAACAAGGAAGCCCTCAAGCATATCGACCAGATCATCCACAGCGCGGGTCAGTATGAGGAAGGCGAAACCCTGTCGGTGTTCGACCTGAGCCAAAGCGCCGATCAGGACAACAAGAACGAAGAAGCCAAGGAATACCTGGCGCGGCTGGTGGCGGCAAACCACAACCAGCTCGGCCTGAAGGATCTGTTCGAGCTGGCGTTCGAAATCACCAAGGTCAACGGTCAGCCGGTGATTCACACCGACATCGATGGCGCCGCGTCCAACGGCACCACCATGACCATCAAGGCGCTGACCAACATGTACTTGTTGCTGCACTTGATGGACCGTGATCAAGCCGGGCGTGTGCGCTTGCCGTACTACCTCGACGAGGCGGCGGACATCGACGAGAAGAACCAGGCAGCCTTGCTCGAAACCAGCTTGCAGCTGGGTTTTGTGCCGATCCTCGCCAGTGTGAAGCCGCAGGTCTGCGCCAGTGTTGCCATCGACCTGGAAGGTGGCAGCGGGCCGCATGGTATCTACATCGACGAGGCGGACTGGAAGTACATTCGCCGGCATGACGAGGTGAAAGCGGCGGTCAAGATTGAAGCGGACGAGCCGGAGTTGGATGCGGTCTGACGTTAACCGCTGGAAATGAAAAAGGCCGCGATCCATTGGATCGCGGCCTTTTTTGTGTGCATTCGTTAGCTTTTCTTGGCGACTTTGAGGACCCCATCGCGAGCAAGCTCGCTCCCACATTAGGTCGGTATCGGGTGCATCCAGTGTGGGAGCGAGCTTGCTCGCGATGACGACAGTTCAGACGCCAAAAGACTACTTGCCGAGGGATATCTTCGGAGCCCAGACCAGCCACTCGTCCTCGAACTTATCAAACAGCGGGAACGTTTGCTCAGGTCGTGCAGGGCTACCCATACGGTCACCTTCCGGTGTGGCGAATGCAATACCGCCCTGAATCAGCGTCTCCAGCGACTCGGTCCGCACCGTTGCGCCTTTGAACAGACCAAAGTCCAGGCCAAAGCCGCTGGTGTTCCAAAAGCGCGTTCCACTGCGTACCAACGGCGCGTACTTCGGCTCGATCAGGATATGGACCAACACGCGATCCGCAGTTTGACCCAGTTCATAGCCGGTCACCTTGCCGACGGTGATTTCACGATAAGTCACCGGCACTCCGGTTTTCAGCGAACCACGGCGAGCCGCGCTCAACACCAGACTCAACCCGGCCTCTTCCTTGGCGGACTCCGGAGGATTGGCCAGCGCTACGAAGTTCTTCTGTGGCCCAAGGTTTTTCGCAGCGGGCTGAACCTCAATGTATTGCCCGGTAACCAGGGTTTCCAGGTTGGACGTTTTGATCAGGCCCAGCTCCGGCTTGACCACCCAGAACTGGCTGCCAACTCGGGCAATGCGCTCCGGCACTTCGGTGATGCGTGCAGTGAGCAGCACCGATTGCAGGTCATCACTGAGGTCGACGTTTTCTACCTTGCCGACGTCCAGACCTTTGAAGCGAATCGGCGTGCCGTTGCGCAAACCATCCGCACGATCAACCTTGATCGTGACCACGGCGCCCTTCTGGCTCGCCTCTTCATGGTTGGCGAACAGCCGGAAACGTGGAATCCGCTTCTGCAACGGCGCCGTGGCTTGCGGTGTTTCGAACGCAATACCGCCGGCCATCAGGCTTTGCAGGGATTCGCTTTTGACCTGAATCCCGCCCGTGAGGCCGCCGGTCAGGGTAATCCCGCTGGCATTCCAGAACCGCGTCGAGGCGTTGACCAGTCCTTCGTACTCTTTCTCGATGTGCACACCGATGACCAACTGCTTTTTGGTCCGCGAGAACTGATAGCTCTGCACCGAACCGACTTTGACCTGTTTGTAGAGAATCGGGCTACCGACCTCCAGCGAACCGAGGTTTTCAGTGAACAGCACCAGGTGCAGACCTGGGGAGCGCAGATCCAGAGGCGGCGCCTTCGGCCGGGCTTCGAATTCGCGCTGCGGCGCGCCACCCTTGTCGCCAGGGCGCACGGCGATGTAGTTACCTTTTACCAAAGCTTCCAACCCGGTGATCCCCGCCAGCGAGATCGACGGTTTGACCACCCAGAACTGAGTCCCGGTGACCAGATAATCCTCGGCCAGTGGATCAAGGGTCAGCTCGGCCGTTGCACTGGACAGGTCCGGGTCGATCTTGAGTGCTTTCAGATTACCAACCTGAATGCCTTTGTACATCACGGGCGTGCGGCCGGCCTGCAGGCCTTCGAAGTCGCTGAGTTTCACTTTGACGCGAATGCCGGCCTGAGCAGCATCGAAGTCTTCGTAGAGACGAAACGGCAAGCTCGGGTCGGTGGGTGGGCTGTCTTTGCGGTTGTCCGGTGTGGCGAAGGCGATACCGCCCGCGACGATACTGGCCAGCGACTCGCTGCGCACTTTCACCCCTGACAGGTTGGCGTCAATGCTGATCCCGCTGGCATTCCAGAAACGCGTATGTTTGCGCACCAGGTTGGCGTAAGTGGGTTCGATGAAGACTTTGATCTCGACAGTGTTCTGGTCTTCAGACAGCTGATAACTTTTCACCTGACCGACCTGAATCTGCTTATAGAACACCGGACTGCCACGGTTCAAGGAGCCCAGACGATCAGCCTTGATGGTCAAGTGCAAGCCTGGTTTGAAGTCAGACAGCGGTGGCTCTTTGGTCAAGGCGGTGAACTTGCGGCTTGGCTCACCTTCACCCGGACTGATTGCCACATAGTTTCCGGAGACCAGCGTTTCCAGACCAGTAATCCCGGCCAGGGTGACGCTCGGCTTCACCAGCCAGAAGCGCGTACTGATCTTGAGGTATTGCTCGACATCCTTGTTCATCTCGATGGTGGCGATAACCCCGCGGGTTTTCCCCTCGTCATCCAGCGTCAGGCTTTTTACCTTGCCGACCGGCATACCTTTGTAGACAACCTCGGTCTTATTGGCCTGAATACCTTCGCCACTTTCAAAGCGAACCTGAACCTCAATACCGGTCTCATTGTAGGCACGCCAGCCTAGCCATCCGCCAATCATCAAGGCGATCAAAGGCAAAACCCAAATGGCCGACCAGTTCGAAGCCGGTCGAGTTTTCGCTTTAGGTAAATCAGTCATGGTCGTCGTCCGACTCCGTGTTATCCCAAATCAGTCGGGGATCGAAAGTTACTGCAGCAAGCATTGTCAAAATCACCACGCTGGCGAAGGCCACCGCACCGAGATTCGCTTCGATACTGGCAAGCCGACCAAAGTTCACCACCGCCACCAGAATGGCGATCACGAAAATATCCAGCATTGACCATCGGCCAATGAACTCGATAAACCGATACATCACGATGCGTTGTCGTGCGGACAACGGCTGACGGCGCTGCACCGAAAACAGCAGCAAAGCGATACCCACCAATTTGAAGGTCGGAACCAGAATACTGGCGACAAACACTACAGCAGCAATCGGAAACATCCCGTGCTGAACCAGGGTGATCACGCCGGACATGATGGTATCTCCTTCACCCTGTCCTAATGTGCTGACGGTCATGATCGGCAACACATTGGCGGGTATATAGAGAATCGCCGCAGTAATCAGCAATGCCCATGTACGCATCAGACTATTGGGACGCCGTGCATGAACCAGTGCTCCACAGCGGGTGCATGTCTGCTCGTCGGTGTCCGGTTCCTGCTTGTTCAGCTCATGGCATTCGATACAAATCAGAATGCCTGCATCAATCGCCCGCATGAACATCCTCTCCTGACAACGCCTGCCAGATTTGATGAGGTGACATCACCACCTCTAGCCAGACCTGGACCAATAGCAAACTGATAAAGCACACCAAGCCCAAGCCAACCGTTATCGAGGCAAGGTCAGCCAGTTTGACGATAGCCACCAGCACGCCCATCAAATAGACCTCGAGCATTCCCCAATCGCGTAGATGGTGATAAATGCGATAGAGCAGCAAGCCATAGCTGCGTCCAACATCAAAACGAACGCTCAGCAATACCAGCAACTGACAGAGCAACTTGAGCAGGGGGATCCCCATGCTGCACAGGAACACCACCACTGCTACGCCTTGCATTCCAGTGTCGAACAGACCAACGACGCCACTCCAGACAGTGTCGTGCGACGACTGTCCGAGTAGACGGAGCTGCATGATGGGTAAAAAGTTCGCGGGCACGTACAACAGCAGTGCGGCGATCACTAGTGCGAGGCTACGCTCCACGACATTGTGCCGGTGAGCGTAGAGCTCATAACCACAGCGCGGACATAGGGCTTTCTCACCATGAGCGAGTTGCGGCTTGCGCATCAGCAAGTCGCATTCATGACACGCCACCAAGTCGTCCAGCGGTAAATCTGACAGCCCTGGGGCGTCAACCGGATCTGGCATAAAGGGCTCAGGTTCTGAAAATAAGGGCTCTATTTTAGTGTTCTGACCGAAAAATAACTGCGCATTTTTGTTTCAATCCTGAAATGAAACTTTCTCGCAGGCAAAACAAAACCCCTACCTGCATATGCAGATAGGGGTTTCGGAATTTAATCTTGACGATGACCTACTCTCACATGGGGAAACCCCACACTACCATCGGCGAT